>CAZETZ010000003.1:0-93094 GCA_964514735.1 uncultured Acidobacteriaceae bacterium
GAACGTTTTCGTTCTCTTCGCAACCTTAAGCCTCTAATCGCAATGGTATGGCGGGTTTGGCCGGCGTTGGCGATTGCATCCGTGGTTTTCCGCTTGGTGCGGGCGTTGTTGGCGGTCGCGACGCTCTATGTTGGCAAGTTGCTGATCGATGCGGTCACCCACACAAGCCACACGCAACCGGCAAATCATGTCTGGAAGTTGGTCGCCCTTGAACTTGGACTTGCCATAAGTTCTGACTTACTTGGGCGTGGGACCGCGTTGGTGGATAGTCTGTTGGGGGACCAATTTACCAACCGCGTAAGCGTAGAGTTGATGCGCCATGCTTCCACCCTGGACCTGGCCCACTTCGAAGAGCCCGCATTCTACGACCGGCTGGAGAGAGCGCGCCGCCAAACGGGAAGCCGAATGCAGCTCATGTCCCAAGTGCTGGGAGTCTTGCAGGACCTCATTACCCTCACCACGCTGACGTCCGCGCTCTTGCTGTTTTCTCCCTGGATGTTAATCCTGCTGTTTTGCGCCGTCCTTCCTTCTTTCCTTGGTGAAACACATTTTGCCGCCCTTGGCTATTCTCTGTTGTACAGATGGACCCCGCAACGTCGCGAGTTGGACTATCTCCGCTGGTTGGGCGCGACCCAGGAGAGTGCCAAGGAGATCAAGATATTTGGCTTAGGGCCATACCTCACAGAACGATATCGCCGCCTGGCAAAAGAGTTCTATGTTGAGAATCGCACCCTGGCTTTGCGCCGGGCCGGGTTTGGATCGCTGCTGGCCCTGATGGGCACAGCTGGTTATTACAGCGCTTACGTGGTTGTGCTATACCGCACGGTACACGGGTCTTTGAGTGTCGGAGACTTGATTTTTCTTGCGGGAAGTTTTTCGCGGAGCCGGGCCTTGATCGAAGGGGTCTTGTCCAGCTTTTCCAGCATCAGTGAAGAATCGCTATATCTGGAAGATCTATTCCGGTTCTTTCGCATGCAGCCTAAGATCCGGTCTAAGCCTTCCGCGCTCCAATCCCCGCGACCGATCCGGCGGGGTCTGGAGTTTTGTAACGTGAGTTTCCGCTACCCGGACGCCGACAGAGATGCCATTTCCAACGTAAGTTTTCAACTGGTGCCGGGAAAGCGGCTCGCCCTGATCGGAGAGAACGGAGCGGGGAAAACCACCATAACCAAGCTGATCGCGCGGTTATACGATCCGACGGAAGGATGTATTTTGCTGGATGGCATCGATCTCCGTGAATACGATCTGGAAAGTTGGCGAAAAGAGATCGGGATCATCTTTCAGGACTACATGCGCTACCACATGTTCTTTTGGGAAAACATTGGGGTTGGGCGGATTGAGCACATGCAGGACCGCGCACGCATTGAGAAGGCGGCCAAACTCAGCCTGGCCGCTGATGTCGCCTCACGTCTCGATCGAGGGTTCGATCAGATGCTCGGACGCCGCTTTCTGGATGGAGTCGATCTTTCTGGAGGGGAATGGCAAAAAGTCGCTCTGGCACGGGCTTATATGCGAGACGCGCAGCTCCTGATCCTGGATGAACCTACCGCGACGCTCGATGCGCGCGCCGAACACCATGTTTTTTCCCGGTTCTCCGATCTTACCCAAGACAAAATCGCCGTCCTGATTTCGCATCGCTTCTCAACCGTCCGCATGGCCGACACGATCCTGGTCCTGCAAAATGGACGAATCCTCGAACAAGGCACTCATAGGGATTTAGTGGAGACCGGCGGAACTTATGCGGAGTTGTTCGAGCTACAAGCAGCTGGATATCGCTGAGAACCACTCCCGCGCATACTTTACCGGCCCATCGCCCTTGGCCAATCACAATGGACCGTCAAGGGTAGGGTATCATTAAGAAACCCAAAGAGTTAACCTCTGGTCCATTTTAGAACCTTCCGTCCTATTGCTTCTTCATGGGCAGCGGACAACAATTTCACACTTTAAGTTCCCTCTTCTCGCAAGAGCACTCTCTTACGAGGCTTGGAAAGCTTGAAGGTTATAACGATTCATGTTCGACAAGGAGGTTGTTCATGGACAATCAATTTTCGATTGAGTCCTTAAGTTATGAAAAAAAGGATTCGAAGAAAAAACATCCACACCATGCCCATGCGAGCGGTAAGAGCGTTGAGGCTTGGGAAACAGAATCGGTGGCCGCAACAGCGGTAGCCAAATCAATGTGCTGGTAAGAAATCAACCGCCATGGGACCGTTTTCCATGGCGGATTTTTCTAGTGTAGTGGCGGAGCGCTTTTACCGTTTCTGTTTCATTGCACGTGGCTACACCGCCACCTTGTTTTCATCCGCCAGCACCAGGCGGACGTTTTGCCGCAACCATTGGACTTTTTCCAGCACTGCTTCAGGACTTGGGCCTTCCAGAATTACCAGGCCTTCCTGGTGCGTGCCTGCCACCGGCTCAACGCGATCTCCAGGTTTCACGCCGAGATGGACCAGGGTAACCCCGCCCCGTTGTTTCAGTTCATCCAGCCCTTCAATGCGCTCAAGAATTCCAGCCCGCTGTGAATAGAGGGCCAACATGGCAAAGTATTTCCTAGGTCCCACCGCCGCTTGCGTCACGGGTTCGCCAGTGGCCAGGGAAATGCTGATGTCGATCAGATCGAATCCGTACGCGCGATTCATTAACTCTACCGAGTGCGCGCCCGGCGGACGGGAGGCGCATTCAATGACCCGCGGTTGATCGCCATCAAGGTGGATCTCCACGTGAAACACCGAGTTGCGGATGCCAAGGGCGCGAACGCATTGCTCCGCCGTCCGGCAAAGTATTTGTGACTCGTTGGGAGTTACATAAGCAGGGACCAGATGACCAACGACCACAAAATTTTCGGTGACTTTCTCGCAAAAATTAAGGCAGACGATTCGCTCTCCCTGAACATAGCCCTCCACGGTAAGCTCGCGGCCGGTTACAAACTCCTCTAAAATTACTTCACGTGCCTGGGGAGTTGGGAGTTTAAGGTTGGCCCGGTTGTGCATGATCGTGTCCCACGCAATGGCCAACTCCTCTGTACTTCTGACTCTAAAAATGTTCACACTCGCCTGAAAGTCGACCATCTTTAACATGCAGTCGCGCCCCAGGGTTTCCCATGCTTTCAGCGCGGCGTCTTTGCTATCTGCGACAAAAAACCTTGGGGTGGATACGCCAGCCTCGCGGAAGCGAAGCTTCATCGCGCTTTTTACACGCTGGGCCAGTGTATCCGCGGGCCCAGCATAATCGAAATTGAGCCGGCGGCCCAAGGCCGCAGCCATGGGAACGAACAAGTCATCGCCGGCCACAACTCCTGCAATTGTGTCGCGCAGCGGGTACAGCGCCTGGTACATATCGTCCACGCTGCCGGTGTCGCACTCGATGATCCGGTCGATATCGCTGTGCAGGGGAAGGCCCAGACTGGCATTGAAATAACGTTCGCGAGAACGGCATTTATCAGGGTTCCGGGCCAGCACGATGGTTTCGAATCGCCGATGGGCTACCCGTAGGTAGCGGACCAGAGCGGCTTGAGGCTCGACGATCGCAACCGCGGACGGTTTCCGGTGGTTCCAGGAATTATTCATAGGCTGGCGCATTTATGACGCCCCCAATTGTCGTTAGCTGTGTGCCTTGCCGCGACCGCGCGCTCGGGTCGATTGGATGCTGAATACCCGTGATCGCCGGGATCCTGACCTTGTGGCATCGAGCACAAATACTCGGGGTAATATTCTCGTACCACATCTTTCTGACTTGAATGAATTCGGGACTGTTTATGCAGTTCAATATCCCGAGTTCGAAAACATTTCCGAAATGCTTGCGCTGGGGGAAGGGTTGAGCGCAACACTGCGCCAAGAATCCATCCCAGGTGATGTAGAAGCTGTCCCAGGGATATTTGCATTTCTTAAAACTGCCCATGGTTTCAAAGTCGAAGGTGGTGAGCCTGATCCCCAGCTGCAGCGCCCGCCGGTGGGCCCGGTTTAATTCTGCCTTGAAGCCCGCTGTGTCATAAAAATCGTAAGCGGCAAGGGGTACATGCGGAAGGGCCGCCAGATTCAGGGAGTTGAAATTAACGGCGAGTACGCCCAAGCTTTCTGCCAACTCCAGTACCGGGACCATTTCCCGGTAATTGTCTTCAAAAACGACCATGTTGAAGCTGAAGGCTTCGGCTTTGGCTGCGCGAAGGATGGTCGAGGTTGTCTTTACAAATAAATCGAAGCTTCCGCCACGACGAATGGTGTTATAGGTCTGTTCTGTTCCATCGATGGAAAACATGATGGAAGTCTTCAATTTTTCACAGATGAAAGCTAAGGTTGAAGCGCTCTCCGGAAGCGTGGCATTTGTGGTCAGGGAAAGTTCGATGGCTGGGTCGGCGGAGTAGATGTAATCCACCGTCTCCAAGAGGCGTCTATACAATAGGGTTTCTCCGAGACCGATCAGCACAATCCGCCGGGTCAGTCGCGCCGCTTCATCCACCACACGCTTGACGTTGTCGAAATCCATCGAACCTTTGCGCATCTCCTTGCCATAAGTGTCGTTCCGCGCGCAGGTTGTGCATTGCAGATTGCAGAGATTGGTTAGTTCGATCAGGATGCATTCCGGCCGGGCAACAAGGTACTGACGGGAAGTGTCGGCCGGCGGCGGCAGTGGAGGCGGGATCAGCACGAGGCACGCTCAGGATTTCATGGCAAAGAGTTCATGGTTAAAGAGATTCGACCGGCGCACCATGAATCGTAAGGTTCAAAGTCGGACTAAGATGCCATGGGTAATTTCGAGACGAGGCGTTCTGGCGGCCTGCGCTCCAGCCCTGGGAAGCTCAGAGTGCCATCCGATAATTGCCGGACCGGTACTGACACGGCGCCCAACTGCAACCGCCGGACGGCCACCACAACGCAGGACAGCGGCTCTGCCGGCAATTGTTCCGGCAAACGAAATGGCTCCAACGTCCCATTTGAAGCCAGCCAATCAAACGCGCCGTAAGTTTCCTGACAGGTAGAAATATAAAGCCGTGCACACGCTCTTTCCGGTAGTCCGGATAAACCGAGGACCCTTTCTCGCAAGCGGCCCAGGTCGAGGGAAAGGTCCCAGTCGGGGGGCATACAACTGCTGTCCCCGCAACACGGACATTGGATGATTCGCCGGGGCGCGGCACCATAACCCGAAAATTGCATCCAGCGGACCCGCGCCGCTGCGTGGCAATTGGGGCATGTACCGGCTTCACTGATCGTAATCCTTTCTCCCACCCGGCCGAGGAAACGGTCAAGCCACGGTAACCCGCCGATGAAATCCAAAAGGTCCCGGTCCTCAGCCGCAAAATCGGCGAAAGAGCGATCGGTTTGAGCGGCGGAGGAAAGAAAGCTCAGCACACGATCGCCTTTTTCGACATCGTAAGATCCCGATACGCGCAATGCCGCCTGCACTGCCGCTTCCAGCATTCGCGCTTCTTGCGCGATGGAGGAACTTGTCACCGTGGCTGGTTTGCCGAGTGGCTCAAGGAGCACGTCAGGCAGGCGTGGAAACGCCGTCTTTTCCAATGCGACACAAGGATCCCCGAGCACGCACAACTGAATTCCCAGCCGTCTGGCATGGTCCGAGCGATTAAACTTTCCGGTTGCGACTCCGGCGGAAACCCCGGAACTAAGGTCATTCAGCAGCGAATTTAGATGCGCGCCGTCAGCTGCGTCGTCTTCGTTCCGCCAGGTGGTGATGACCGCAGCAAAATTTGATTGGCTGAGGAGCGCGGTGGCCAGGGAATAGGCGGGGTCCACAATTCCACTTTGCAGTTCCAGGACCCCGCATGTGTAAATCACTCCAATTCCAGCGCGTAGCGTGGACATGGGCACAAGATCGCCACGCAATTGAGCTTGGCCGATTTCAGGCAAGTAGGGTAACTTTGTGCAACGCTTCTGAACCTGGCACACAGGCAGCAAATCACCCGGTGGACTCCCGGTGGACAGAAAAGGACAGGCAAATTTGTGGCGTGAAATAAAGAGGTGTGGAAGACCGTCGGAACGGTCCACAACCACAAGCATCGCGGGACTTTTGTCCAACCATGCGGTCAATGTCCCATCGGGTTGGGCGCCACCGATGAATACATCCGTGCTGTGCTCCACCAGACCAAAATCAGCTTTGGGATAGAGGAAAATTCTCTTGGAAATGACACGGCTTGCGAGGGAAAGCCGCTCTGCCTGGCGAATACAGGTGTTTTCCAGTTCTACCGGTGTGGATGCGCAGATCAGCCCCGGAATGCCACCAGAATTTTCCCGACAAATCCTGCGCAGCAGGTCCGGGGTGAGCGCTGCCGAGGTGCACGCCACGACATCGCAGTCCTGCAAGTTGGCGGCAATATTCCACGCCTTGTAACGACGGCCGGTTAGTTGCGCGTAAAGCCTGGCAGCAGATTCTGCTTCGCGGCCCATTGCATAGACGCAACCCGGAAATAGCGCTACAGGTTTCATTGGAGTGGAAAATAAATTGTGCAATCCTACCAGCCAAGGTTGACGGTTTGCAACGCGCATTCTCTTGTGCCCATGCTACACTCGGCTGCCCAAGTCCAGGTTAGCGTCCCCCAGCGAGGTACTGCTGGTTGCACCGGGCGGGATGAAAGCACATGGTCGACAAAGCAGCGAACCCTTCATCGATCATGCGGACATGGTTCAAGAGATCGCGGTCATGCCCCAACTTACGATCGTTATAACTACCAGGAATAACTTCCATTTGACTCGTAATTGCCTGGAGTCCATCGTATGGACCTTGGCGCCCGGCTCCTACGACATTGTTATCGTGGACGATGGATCTTCCGATCAAACTTTGCAATTAGCGGAGCATTTCCAATTTTTGCGGACCCAGCGCGGAGGGCTTTATGAAGCATGGAACATTGGGGTCCGGGCCGCGCAAACGGACTATGTCGCGTTACTCAATAATGATCTATTTTTTTGTATGCGGGACTGGTGGTCACGCATCCTCACAGTGTTTGAGTCGACCCATGCCGGCTGGCTGTTTCCGCTCACCATCGAAACGCAATCGATCATACACGACCTGTATGCGATCGTAAGCCGCGCTGAATCCGTTCCTTCGCCGTCGTTTGAGCCTCGCTACGGGGACATCGAGGCCTGTTCCTTTTTCATTCGCAAATCTCTTTTTGATCTGGTCGGTCCATTCGACGATCGGTTTAAGGTCTGGTATGGAGAAAAAGACTACGAAATTCGGATGATCCAAGAACACGTGACTTACGGGCGGGTGAACAACGTAATCGTACGGCACTTCGCCAGCTCTACTTTAGGATTAGCCCCTCAGGGCGATTTCAAACCGCAGATATCCTCGCCCGATCGGGAATTGTTTACCAATCTGGCGCGGGCGGACCGGGCGCTCTTTTGCTCAAAATATTCGGAAGCGGACCTCGCCCCGCTGGGCTTACGCATGCCTCCATTCGCGCCTGGCCCATTGAAGGCCCTCTAGATTTTTGCGCCATGCCTGTTGCGCAGGTTGGGTGGAGCGCTTAAGATACCCCGAAACTAGGCGATAGTATGTCTCCCCGAATTGTTGGATTCATTGTCTGCTACAACGAAATCGACATCATCGAAGAAACGCTCCAGTTTTATCAACGCGCGCAAGTGCCGTTGGTTTTCATTGACAACGGAAGTAACGACGGCACCGCGGAAGCTGCGGCAAAATATCGGCCGCGCGCAATATTGGAATTTGTCCGGAAGGAAACCGGGGAGTACGATTTGCGCGGAATGCTGGACTTGGCGCTTTCTGTCGCGGCGCGCCACAATCCCGAGTGGATCATGCACATCGATGCGGACCACCTGTACGAGCCAGGCGAAGGGTTTGATTCCTTCTACAATCACGCGCGGGATGCCGAGCGTTTGGGCTGCAACGTAATAAATTTCGACGAATACGTGTTTTTTTCCACCCCGCAGGATGATCCGGCTTGCGAAAATGTCTATGACCGGATCAAACATTATGCTTTCCGCCCCGGCGCGTCCGCGAAGGAATCCGGGACCACCCTGATACAGCCGCGGCTCTATCGCTTTGTTCCCGGCATGAGTGTCAGCCAAAACGGAGGCCACACCATCCATTACCCTCAGGGAAACGCGGTGGTCCATCCGGTCCATGGGATCTTGCGCCACTATATGTTCCGTTCCGCGGAGCAAGGGCGTAAGAAGTTAAGAGAACGCCGGGCCCGTTATAGCCGTGAGGGCCGCGCACGGGGCTGGCATGGGCAATATGATCGTTGGAGTGAAGAGGACAGTGCCTTCTGCCGGGAGGCGGCCGGCCTGGCCCTCCGCAAGGAAGGTACACCCTGGCGAAGAGACGTGACTTTGCAGGGCGATGGAGCGGTCCTGCGGACCACCGGAACGTCGCGCGAAAACCCTTAGCCCCTTCGGTAACTTCCATGGACTTTCTGCCGCGCCGCGTTCGTTTTCCTCGCCTTGCCCTAGTTTGGTATTAACATTTTTTTGTATCATGGTATATTGGTACCAATGAAACAAGGTAAGAAGTCCGCCGCTTTCGTGGAAGTGGAGCGGGTACAGACTGGGACCCGGCTGGAAAAGAACCTGCTCAAGGTGCTTAAGGCAGTTGCGGAGTTGAAAGATGTTTCTCTGGCTGATTTGCTAGAGAGCATCGTTCTGCATGCGTTCGAGGGAAAAGCGCCCTTTTCCGACCGGACCTTGCATGAAATTGCCGAGTTCAAGAAACTTTACGGCCTCAAGCTGACGGCGCGCGATAGCCACAAAATGCGGGAGCGAAGTTAAATCTATGCATACAAATTCATCGGGTGCGCCTCCAGACCCGGCAAATTCGACCATGCTACACGCACGCAGCGAATTTCGTTTTACCATACGGGCGCCTTATGCGGAGGCGGCCCCACTCTTCGGGGCCCTCAAGGAACGGGTTTGGGCCGGAGAAGAATGGAACCCGCAATTCCTCCATCCCACTCCCGCGGCAGACATTCAAGGCGCGGTCTTTGTGGCGGAAGGACACATCGGACCCACCACCTGGATTAATACCGCGTTTAATCTTGCCGCCGGCCACGTGCAGTATGTATATTTTGTCGCCGGTTCCATGGTTACGTTAATCGATATACATCTGACGTCGATTGGCACAAGCACCGAGGTCCATGTCGCATACGAGAGAACGGCCCTGAGTCCGGAAATGAATTCCAGCGTAAGAGCGCTGCATGTGCATGACCAGAAGATGGGTCCACATTGGGAGGAAAGTATTCACGCTTATTTTGCGAAAGAACGCCTGGGATGATGCGGAAGATAATGGCGTTGTCTGTTCGCGATGTAAGACGAAATTGATCCCTTGCGGGTACAGCAACTTTTGTCCAGGACTACCGCGTGATTCAGGGTTATCCATCCTCGGCTAGTATCTTCGCGGGGCAACTGCTGCAACTTCACGTGTCGACGACTTATAAGCGCTTTGCCGTGGAGTTTTTTGTCCAACAGACGCGACTTGAAAAGGTCCTGACTCTTGAATTTATTTCGAGGGGATGTGTGGCGCCGGGACCATCCGCGGCTGACTGGGACTGGCCTGCATACCCCGTGCTCATTCCCGACAGCTGGGTTTCCGGCGTCTACTTGGCGCGGTTGCGTTGCGCGACTCATGCGGAAGAAGATCCCAGCCATGCTTCAGAGGTGCTCTTCGTTGTGCGCGCACGGCAGGCCCGATCCAAGATTATCTTCAAACTGCCCGTTGCCACTTATCATGCCTATAACGCCAGTGGCGGCGGCAATCTATATCGAACTCCCGCATTTTCTGGCGAACGGATGGGAAGGACAGTGTCGTTGCGCCGCCCGGGCGGCGGAGTTGCGGGCATTCTTCCAGTTTGCCGCGATTTCTATAAGGGCGATACCGTCCGCCACTCGTTTTATCACTGGGACGCGCCCTTTATCGTCTGGCTGACTTCTCACGGATACCAGATGGATTTCTGCACCGGACTGGACCTCCTCCAAGACCCGCAAACACTCGAAGATTATTCTCTTCTGATCATCAGCGCCCATGACGAATACTGGTGCGCACAGGAACGAAAGACGGTGGAAAACTTTATCGAGGCCGGGGGCAATGTAGCTTTCTTCGGGGCAAATACTTGCTGGTGGCGAATCCATTACATCCAGGAGAACACCGCGTTCACATGCCACAAAGGCGATGCAGGCAGCGCGCCAGCTGAGCAGCGATGGGCCCCAGAGCGGGATGCGACGCCTGCACTCGACCAATGGTGGACACCGACAGGCGCGGCACAAGCGGAAGATCGTCTTACCGGCGTAAGTTATCGGAACGGCGGCGGCTGGTGGGAAGGGCCAAGAGAACAACTCGGCTACGTGGTGCAAAACGACAACCATTGGGTGTTCGAAAACACCGGGCTCCGGTCCGGAGATTGTTTTGGGTGGGACGGTTCTCCACCGCTCATTGGCTACGAATGTGACGGAGTGGCGCTGCAGCGCTTCCAGCTGGATGGGCGCGCAATCGTCCATGAAAACGCTTTTATGCGCGGAACACCGGACCAGCTTGAAGTTTTAGGCGCAGCGCGGCTAAATTCTGAATGGCAGGAGTTGCCCGAGCGCGAGGGTGAATGCGCCGGCGAAGGTTTGCACGCCGCCACCATGGTTGCTTATGAACGCAACGGCAAGGTATTTAATGCGGCCACGGTCGATTGGGTGACCGTACTTACGCGCGGCCATTGCCGAGCGGTCGAACAAATTACCCGCAATGTGTTGCAACGATTCTCGCGTTAAACTCCGGGGAGGATTTGTATCCCGGGTCCATTTTGCAATGAGGGACGCCATGCTCCAGTCATTTCCACTCGTTAGCGTCATCACGCCTTTGTATAACTATGCGGAATACGTGGATTGGGCCATTACCAGCGTGTGGAAACAAAGCTGGCCAAATTTTGAGCACATTCTTGTGGATGATGGGTCCACCGACAAATCGGTTGAAGTGGTGAAAGCGCGTCTCAGCGACCCGCGGACCAGGCTCATCGAATTAAAGCAAAACCGCGGTTACTCCACGGCCAAAAACATTGGGATCAAGGCGGCCCGGGGCACCTACATCACAGCCATTGATGCGGACGATATGTTGACCCGAAATTCGCTCGAAGTGAGGGTCAACTTTTTGCAACACCATCCCGAATACACCGCAGTTCACGGCCGTGTGTATAGCTGCTTTGGAGCGGGCGATTTTACCGACCATACGCACGATCTGCCCGAAGAACCTTCCGGCGGAGAAGTGGTACGCGAATATATGCGCAATCGCGCGCCGGAGCGAGATTATTGGCAAACGATCAATGCCCAAGGGATGCTATGCCACCGCTCGGTCTACGAGCGAGTAGGCTTGTACGATCAAGAAATGCGATGGAAAGCAGATCGAGAAATGTGGCACCGAATGCTTTACAACGGCTGCCATGTAGGGTACGTTCCCGAGTACGTTGCCATCTATCGCCATCATGGGAAGAATATGAGTCAATCGGAAGAACGGCGCAAATCCAATATCGAACAAGTATTTACTGACAAATGCCGGAAGCGCAATGGGGAAACTGCCCTGGAGGATGTCGAAAGACTCGAACCATTGGCAGGCTAGCATGACGGACCAGGCGGAAACCTCGATCACCTCTAGAACCGCGATAATTGAGATCACAAAGTTGGTGCGCGCCCAGTTCGAGCACGAAGCTACGGGGCACGACTGGTGGCATATCCGGCGCGTATGGGGCCTCTCCCGTTCGATTTGGCGCCACACGGGTGGTGATCTGTTGGTGGTCGAGTTGGCCGCGCTGCTTCATGAAGCTGCCGATTGGAAGTTTCACGTGGGAAATGGGGCGGAAGGGGTTGAGCGTGTCGTTCATTGGCTTTCCAACTTTGGAGTGAGCACGGAAACGATAGAGTCCATCCGAACCATCATCCTGAATATATCCTTCAAAGGCGCCAAGGTTGACGACGCGGAACTCTCCCTGGAAGGGCGGATTGTGCAGGATGCAGACCGACTGGACGCGATTGGCGCGATTGGCGTGGCACGCACCTTCACGTTTGGCGGCGCAAAGAAAGCCCCCATTTATACCCCTGGGGTTACGCCTTTGCCGAGCGCCAGTTTTGCCGAATATCAGACAGGTTCCGCTCATACGGTCAACCACTTCTATGAGAAGCTCCTGCTGCTGCGGGACCGGTTGCATACCCCGTATGCGCGTGAATTGGCCCGGAGCAGGCACGAATTCATGGAAAAATTCCTTCAGCAATTTCTGGCTGAATGGAATGAGGACCTGATTTCCCAGGACCCAAGCGAAGCCTTATAAAGTTGCAGGGAGTATTGGATGAGCAGGACCTTGGTCTTCTTCCTCAACGGAAAGCGAATCGAGATCGACGACCCGCCAGTACAACTGTTGTTGGTCGATTACCTGCGTTCCCCGGAAATTGGGTTGAATGGATGTAAGAAATCGTGCGGGCAGGGGGGCTGCGGAGCTTGCACCGTCATCCTGTCCAAGTGGGACGCGCGGAAAGAGAAGATAGAACACCGCGCGATTAACTCCTGCCTCCGGCCGGTTTGTTCGCTCGCCGGGATGCACGTGACCACCATTGAAGGAACGGGCACGTTGCAGCGCCCGCGACTTCTATATCCCAGCCATTCCACCACTTCATCGCGGACTGCTGCTCCAAGCGCCACGGAAGCTGCGATCACTGTTTCCTCTTTTCCACCGCCGCCCAAGGCGAACGGTAAAGAATCGTGGAGTGAACACGGGGTTGTTTCCCACCCAATGCACAAGGTGTTGTTCGATGCCGATGCAGTCGGGTCTTCCGTCCAAGGTGGAATCAACCCCATCGCACTCCGGCTGGCCGCGAATAACGGCACGCAATGTGGCTACTGCAGTACCGGTTTCGTCATGAACATGTCGGAGTTTCTGCTGAACCGGCCCTCGGCATCGAAACAAGCCATTGAGGCGGGGCTGGATGGCAATCTTTGCCGTTGCACCGGGTACCGGCCAATTCTTACGGCGATGAAGACCTTTGCCGCGGATTGGAGCGAGGACGACGAAAGCGGCCGCATGCAGTGCAAGGAGAATTTTGTTCTCGCGGCACAGGAAAACGCCGGCTTGGCGCTTCCGTTTCCAGAAGAAGCGAAGATCGCAACCGCTCCTCTGCAAGTGAACGGAAACGGACAACGTTGGCTTACTCCCGCCACGATCTCAGACATAATTGAAAGCCTGGCCCCAGAACAAGGCAAGCGAGTACATTTTGTGCATGGGAATACGGGGTACGGAATTTACCCGGAAGATTATCGAAATGCCGGCCTCCTTATCGATGTCCGTTCTATTTCCGACCTGTCGCTTTCTCCGCGCATCGAAAACGGAATTTTCCGCGTAGGCGCAGGAGTAAGCTATGGCGATCTCCTGGCGTGGTTAGACGATTTTCTTCCCGCCGCAGTTGCGCCGCAGGGTGAGCGCCTGGCAGCCATTCACTATATGGCGGCGCGAACGGCGGGCAGGATCGTGCGCAACACAGCATCTTTGGGCGGTAATACGATGCTCGTGCTGAAGCATCTTGGGGCTGACACGGGCGAGCCATTTTTGTCAGATTTGTTTACGGCCCTCTATGCCCTGGAAGCCAGGGTCCGCTATATCGAAATTACGGACCAATCCATCGCGCAGCCACATGCGCGCGCGATCGGCGACTTGGTGGAACAGGTCATGGCTGATCCGGCCATGGCACATCGTATTCTGCTGCTTGCGTACGAGATTGATTGCGGCGGAGAAACAGAGTTTGTTCTTTCTCAAAAAGTTGCGCGCCGGGAAGTGAACGCGCATAGCATCGTCAATGCCACAACCCGCATCCAGGTATCGAATGCGCACGAAGTGGAAAGGGTCATCCTAACCTTCGGCGGAATCGCTCCTTGTCCCTGGCGGGCCCGGAAAACCGAAGCCGCGATGACCGGAAATCGTCTCGCGCTGAATGACTTGCCTGGCTTGATGAGAATTCTCGTGCAGGAAATCCGCGAGCATCGGGCCCATTGGGCCGGCCGGCGGAAGGAACTGCCATGGAGTGGTATCAGCGAGGAATTCAGAGGCCAACTGGCTTGCGCATTTGTTTATAAGGCAGTGGTCAGCGCCCTGCAAAAATCCCGCGCAGATCTCCCCAGGTCGGTGGAGTCGAGAGAGGGGGGCTGGGGAGTCAGCAGCGGTAGGCAGACTTTCGTAAGAAGTCCAGCCATCCAACCAGTCGGTGATCCATATATAAAAAAAGAAGCACTTCATCAAACGGCCGGCCAAACCATTTACACCCATGACCTGCCGTTTCCTCAGAGGACGCTTCATGCCGCCGTGGTGCAGAGCCGTCGTGCCCTTGCATGTTACAAGTTTACCGTGCCGGAGAAAGGCGAGAAGGGTCCCTGGCCCGACCCTGCGCCAGTGCAGAAGTACTTGGCGGCAAAATTTCCAGGCTTTGTACGTCTGATTACCGATCGGGATGTGCCACCCGAGGGAAATAACCGTCAAGGAATCGGAGGCGACCAACCGCTTTTTGCCGAAGGGCGCGTGCTTTATTTTGGCCAATGTATTGCGTTGGTGCTTGCCCGTACGGAAAGCGAGGCCGGCCAAATTGCAGATTTCGTCTCACGCGACTGCATTGAATATGGCCCGATCGACTGGCCCGAAGCATGGCAGGCGCCGGTGCTCGGCATCCACGATGCGATCGCGCGGCAAAGCATATTTCCCGACCTACCGACCACCGCTCCCTGGTATTCGCACGTATGGCAGATCACCCGGCCGGGCAGCTCTTTTGACTGGGTCCCGTCTGAAAAGCAGGTAGTCAATTCCGCGCCGCAGCGTGACCGGAAGCGCACTGGGAGATGGGGCGTTGTGGTGCCGGGATCGCAAACCGTTGGCAGCCAAATTCATTTCTATATGGAAACGCAAGCATGCATCGTAGAACCGGGAGATGAATGGCATTTGGTCGTCCGGTGCTCGACACAAAGCCCGATGGAAATACACCAAACCATCGCGCGCGCTCTCGGCGTGGAATATCACCGGATCGACGTGCAGGTCCCAGCGGTCGGAGGAGGGTTTGGTGGAAAGACCGAACAAACCCGTTTTGTTGCGGGGGTGGCTGCCGTGGCTGCGCATGCCTCCGGTTGCCCCGTGCGGCTGGTCCTCTCCCGCGATGAAGACACGGCCCTGATAGGCAAGCGTCATGCCTTCCACGGTGAATACCAAATTGCAGTCGATTCGGGGGAGACTGAGCCGGAGCAGAAGGGGATTATTCGCGGGCTGGACCTCAAAATGTGGGCGGATGGCGGCGCTTACTATGACTGCTCATTCATCGTCACTGACGCGGCGCAGTTGCGTGTCGATAACGCGTACCGGATACAAAATTTCCGTTCGCAAATCGATGTGTGCCGCACCAACACGGCGCCCAATACCGCGTGCCGCGGATTCGGCGCAATCCAAAGCATCATGATTCTGGAAAGTGCAATGGACGATGTTGCTTGCAGGCTTCAAATGACGCCGGAGCAATTGCGGGAATTGAACCTCTATGAACGGGGAGACTCCACCCCCTTCGGACAGGCCCTTACCCATTGTTACATTCGCGAGGTCTGGCATTTTCTGAAGTCAACCTGCGATTACGAGAGCAAGAAAGCGGCAGGGGCAGAGTTTAATGCGGCCCATAAATGGCGGAAACGCGGCCTGAGTATGATTCCGGTTAAATACGGGTCAGGGTTTAATCTGGCGATGCTGGAGCAAGCATCGGCTTTTGTCTCGATTAACCACGGCGACGGTAGCGTCACCATCCATCAAGGGGGCGTGGAAATGGGCCAGGGATTAAAGACGCAGGTGCAGCAGATCGCCGCGCAAGTGCTCAATATACCCATGGAACTGATTTACGTGGACAATCCCAAGACCAGCATCACCCCGAATCCGACCACCACTGGGGCATCCACCGGGACTACTTACAGCGGTCAAGCGGTGAAACAGAGTTGCATCGAACTGCGGGCCCGGTTGATGGAATTTGGTTACGAAATGCTTCGTCAACACGGTCCGGACTGGTGCCACGGCCAGGGTATTGATTTCTGGTCGTATGGCGAGTCCGGTTGGTCGGTCCGGCCAGCCAAGTCAAAGGGAGTAGGTCCTCCCTCAGACTCCACGCTGGCTAAGCTCATCTGGCAGAACCTAGTCGAACTAGCTTACGCCAATCGTGTCAATCTGCTCGCCTGCTGTACGACAAAAATGGAAGGCGGAACGGTACCGGTCCCGTGTGTGACCTACAAGCAAATCAAAGATCAGCCTGAAATTCCGGGGACCGAACACCTGAGTGGGAGTCACCGTGTTACAGGCACAGTAGATTCCTTCGTAGGATTTACTTATTCAGCGGCATGCTCGGTGGTAGAAGTCGATGTTCTGACCGGCGAGGTGAAGATCCTCAGCTCCGATATCGTGTATGACAAGGGCTGGAGCCTGAATCCCGCCATTGATATCGGTCAAGTCGAAGGGGCTTTCGTACAAGGAATCGGATATTTATTAACCGAAGAACTGGTCTTCGAACCGAATGGGCCGGAACAAGGCCGGCTGAACACGCTTAACACCTGGCAATATAAACCACCGGCGGCGTCCAGTATCCCGCTGGCCTTCAACGTCCACCTTTTTCCGCGCGATTCGGTCGACATTCCGAAGGAGCAAAGTGACTTTCTCAATAGCAAGGAGGTGGGAGAACCTCCTCTGGTTTTGGCCGCGACGGTATTTTTTGCCGTCAAAGCCGCCATTCGGGCGTCGCGCGTGGAACGCGGCCTTTCCGGAATGTTCCGGCTTGACGCGCCGGCAACCATCCAGGAAGTACGCAGGGCCTGTGAGATTTCCAACGACGACTATGGAGATAGCACACTCCTCACGGCCTTGGAAACCGGTGAATTCGTGAAGAAGTAATGCTTCCAGCACTAGTCATCGAGCGCTTCAGTCGAATCTCCAGAACACCGGGCAGCTGTCCAGGGTTCCACTGAAACTCCGCCGCCAAAAACCTTTCTCAGGGGAGTTCCAAAAAGCGCGTAAGGATTGGCGGGATCGAGCGCGCTGATCCGATTCAGGCGTCTGTGGGATTCCTGCGGTAAATGAAGGCCGAGAGCTGCCAGATTTTCCCGCAACTGGGAAAGGCTGGTTGCTCCAATCAACACCGAGGTAATACCCGGCCGGTTGATTACCCAATTGAGCGCGACCTGCGCGGCGGTTGTTCCAGCGCTCTCGGCAATTTGCAAGACGGAGTCAAGAATCTTCAGGTTCCGTTCGGTAAACCATTTGAAGGAAAACGGATTGCTGGCTCTCCGGCCGGGCTCGAGTCTGCCCTCTGCCGGCGTGCTTTCCTGCCTGTATTTTCCGGATAAAAACCCGCCCGCCAATGGGCTCCATACACACACGCCAATCCCAAGGTGCTGGGAAGCCGGAATGTGTTCTCGTTCAATCGCTCGATCCACCAGGGAATACTCCAGTTGCAACCCCGAGACGGGCTCATTCGCGCTTTTTTCCGCAATGGTTTGAATTCTGGCTGCATACCAGGCTGGGGTATTGGACAGGCCGAAATACCTGATTTTTCCCTGTTTGACCAAGCCATCGAGCGTGGAAATTACTTCTTCCGGAGGCGTGATAGCATCCCAGGAATGCACCCAATACAGGTCCAGATAGTCCGTCTTAAGCCGTCGCAGCGACCCCTCGAGCGCGCGGTAACAATTTTTACGGCCATTGCCGCCGGCGTTGGGATTGTTCTTTTCCGTGAATGCGGAGTATTTACTGCCAAGCACCAGGCGGTCTCTTAATCCCAGTTCCTGAATGAGACTTCCGAGTATTTCTTCACTCCTGCCTTTATTGTAGGCGTCCGCGGTGTCTATGAAGTTCCCACCCGCGTTGATGTAGCACAGGAGTATTTCTTTTGCCTTCTGCGGGTCTAGCTCAGCGCCAAACGTGCCTGTACCCAGCCCCATCCGGCTGACCCGCAAACCCGAACGTCCCAGCGTCGAATAATCGGTAAGTTTCATCGGAGCGCCACGTCTCAACCCTGGCCCGGACGGAAACGCTATTTCCAAATTGCGGACCTACTTTAATCCAAAATAGCCATAAAGCATCAGGCTGGCCGGAATCATACTACGCTACAATCACCGCGTTATTGAGCAGCGGATCAGGAAAAGTGCAGCAGGCCCAAATCATTGCGTCCATGACTTAGGCAGTGTGAACGATGTCTATCGGTAACGAAATCGCGCCCGGCGCCGCACCAGTGACTGTACTACTGCCGCCGCGTTGCCTTACGATTGAGACCACTTCATCGTGCCAATTGCGTTGCCCTGCGTGCCCAACCCCCGTCGGGTTGGGGCGCCCGCGCGGCTTTTTTACCGCCAAGCTCATGGACCACTTGCTCGCCCAGGTGGACTGGCAGCTTGACTGTATATCGTTTGGCTGGTCGGGCGAACCGTTACTTAACCGTGAATTGCCCGCCCTGATTTTGGCAGCGAGTCAAGTTGCGCGTACCTACGTATCCACCAATGGGCTGCTGCTGGAAAGAGATGCGGACCTTCTGCTTTCTGCCGGTCTCGATCATCTGCGCGTATGTTTAGATGGTGTAGACCAGACGATGGCGGAAATTTATCGCGTGGGCACGGATTTTGAAAAGGTCGTTGCCGGCGCCAAGCATTTAGCGCGACGGCGGAAAGAGCGGGGCTTGGTCAAGCCGAAAATATCTTTGCAAATGCTGGTTACAAAACATACGGAAGCTTTTCTCGAGCAATTCATCCAACTGGCCATGGGATGCGGTGTAGATGAAGTGTATTTCAAATCATTCAATCTGAGCCTTTCCGACTGGCTTTTGCCCGAGCAACGCGCGCAAATGGCGGAGGAATTTCTGCCAGACAATCCCCGGTTCCTGCGCTATGAACGCCATCTCTCCGGAAGCTGGGGTCTGCGCCCGGAACTCCGAGCTACCTTGTGCCCGGAAGTTGAATCAGGAATGACAATTCTTCATACCGGCGAAGTGGTGCCGTGCTGCGAGGACTTCCGGGGCTCTTACATTCTTGGCAACGTCCGGCAAGAGAGCTTGCTTGAAATCTGGCGCGGCGAACGATATCGGCAGTTACGGTCCCAGGTCCACCGTCGCGAACCGGCAATGTGCCGCGACTGTGCGTATCCCGGTTCCGATGGCTATAACCAAGTCATACAAATTAATGGAACGCCGCAGATCGCCCGAAGTGTGGCCTGAAATCGCTACGCCACATAGCGCAGGAACATGTGTACCGGCGCCGGGTCGCCAATGTCCGCCGCCCGAAACGCTTCCTCGCCCCGGGAAAATGAAAAACACTGCGTGCTGTAAACCGGGGGCTTAAGCACACTGTTGCGGACCATTTCAATCGCCATCTTTTGCAGGCGTTGCAGGTCCCACAGCGGATACGACCTGGAGGGACAACCGTTTACGGTCATAGAAGAACGGAGCGTGATTCGATTCTTTGACCACTCGTTCCCCAGAAAAAGCTCTTGTCCGTCGGATCCGTACGTGCCGACGGTCACGACCGTCCCACCCACGCGGCAACTTCGAACTGCCTGGTGCAACGCTCTAATCACGCCGGATACCTCAACGGCCTTATCCACGCCCTTTTGAGACTTTCCCTTAATCAAAGCGCCGGCATCCTCCGGTTCAATCGGAACGGCGCCAAGAGACGCGCAAAAATTTCTGCGTTGAGCAAATGGGTCTACCGCGTAGACTTTGCTAGCTCCGCTGAGGAGACAGGCCTGGACGATGAAACAGCCTACCAGTCCGAGACCGAACACAGCCACTTGCTCCCCAAGAAGGAGCTGCGCATCATGGGTCCCTGCGCAGGCGATCCGCGCTCGCGCGCAACAGGTGAACAACGGCAGGCAATCTTCGAGAGTATCGCGCTCGGCGGCCCGGCATATAAGGCCGTCCCATGCCACAGGTTCCTGCGCAATGATGAAATCCTGATGAGGCGTAGGTGTCCATACCACATCGCCCACGGCCAGCGACTTGCAGTTTGCACCCAATTCCACTACTTCGCCTACGTTCTCATATCCCAGATAACGTGGAGAAGGATTGTCATCCTCGCCTTCATACACCCGTAATTTTTCATTCCATACCAGTCTGGGGGACGTCTGACGATACTGCCGGAGTTCCGTGCCCTGACTGATTCCGGAAAACAAGGTTTGTAATCGGACCTCTCCGGGCGCAAGTTCACGGTCCGGAATTGACACATAACGGATAGTCTTAGACCCATCGGTAGCAATGACCCGTGCCATAAATCTGTTCTCTCACTTTTTGCAAGGCGCTGCCGGACCAAACACGAGGTAGTTTGAATATACCTCGCTCTTACACTTATTCGGATAGGCCGATGCCGATAGTTCTTACCTATTTACGATCCAGGGATGCTTACTGTAAGAGGGGGCGTTTATCGTGTCAACCGCTGGTTGACTCAATATCGGTCTATTTGTGCGTATGTTAGTCTGTGTCCCTATCAGAGCAGGAATCTTATGAAATCCCGTACGGGACCGACGATTCTTGGAATCAATCGCACCCAGGATGGCAGTATGTGCCTCTTGCATGACGGCCAGGTCCTCGTGGCCGTTGCGAAGGAGCGGTTTTCCCGCCGGAAGCACGATTGGGGCGCTCTTGGAGACTTCGATCAATTCTATGCGCCAAATATTCCTGAACTGTTGGCCTACCCAATTGACGCGGTGGTCGAGTGCCACTCAACTCAACAGCCAACCCGCGCGGAAAAGCGCGCCTATCGCGAGGAACTGGAAAAAGCGTTGAAGCTGGCGCCCGGGGCCGAGTTTTTGGAAATTTCACACCACTATGCTCACTTGTACAGCGCGTTCGATCCCTCGGGGTTCAGCGAAGCGGCTGTAATGATTATTGATGCGCAGGGAAGTCATCTGGACGATCTCACAGAAGAGTCTCCCGCCAAACACGGAGATCCAAACCTCAGGGAGATCATGTCGTTCTATTCCTGCCACGCAGGCGTGAAAAAATGCGTGGGGAAACAGGCCTGGAATGGCGAGCTTGAATCAGTTTCAGGTCTAGGGATGTTCTATAACCTTCTGACCCGGACTTTCTTTAAGGGAGAAGGCAGCGAAGGCAAAGTGATGGGGTTGGCGCCCTGGGGAAACGCTGAACGTTTGGGAATGCCCGCGCTGGAGATACGGGACCATTGCGTATATTTTCCTGCACGATGGAAGAAAGAATTGCTTACCGCCCCGGAACACCATAACTCTCTCGGCGATGCAACCGAATTCCAGCGCGCTGCGGATTTTGCCGCCGCTGGCCAGCAAGCCTTCGAGGATGCAGTTATAAATATCGGGCGCTGGCTCCATGAGGAAACCGGTCAGGAGAACCTCTGTTTCGCGGGCGGCACCGCGCTGAACTGCAGCGCCAATACGCGACTTTTGACCGATACGCCTTTTCGACGTCTATTTGTGCCTCCTGCCCCGCACGACGCTGGCACGGCCCTGGGCTGCGCGCTTTACGGAAATGAGAAGCTCACAGGAGGAGCAAATGAGTTCCGATGGGGTAACGATTACCTTGGGCCGAAGCTGAGTCGCCTAACCGGATTGCCGGCGGTTGAAGACGACGAGGACTTAATTGTGGAAACACCGGAGTCCCTCTGGGACGAGGCGGCCGACATGTTGGCGGCGGGTCTCACGGTAGGGATTGCTCACGGCCGCAGCGAGTTTGGTCCACGCGCATTGGGGAACCGCAGCATTTTGGCCGACGCGCGCAGGCGCGACATGAAAGACCATATCAATCGAAATATCAAAGGGCGCGAATGGTTTCGTCCACTGGCCCCGGTCGTGCCTCTCGATGAGGTGAGTACTTATTTCGAACTGGAGGGCGCTTGTCCTTTCATGCAGTGGACGGCGAAAGTAAGGGTTGAATATCAGGACAGACTTCCTGCCATTGTGCATTGCGACGGGACCGCGCGATTACAGACGGTAACGCCGGAACAAAATCCGGAGCTTTACCATCTCTTGAAAATATTCGGAAGGCGGTCGGGAATGAGCGTTCTCTTGAATACGTCGTTCAACGGCAAGGACGAGCCCATTGTCGAATCCGTGAACGACGTACTTCGCTGTTTAAGAACTACACCGTTGGACGCGGTCATCATGCCGCCTATTCTGGTTTCGAAACCCCGCGCGAAACGTGCCGCGGATGTTTCGTTTCGGGCTTCTCTTGCGGGCTAAGTTTTGACCCGAAATAAATTCAGGAGGCCGGGCTGGCCCGGCCTCCTGTTCTACTCGGATCAACCTAGTCGTAAGGTCACACTTTACCAGCACGCCGCCCGTAATGCACCGCCGCCTCCATTCGGCAGCCCAACCCGCCTAAGTGCAACTTCCTTGATGACCCCACGCTCCTGAACCAATTTTTCGATCTGTCGATTCAGGTCTAAAATCTTCTGGTGCGGATCGTTCACGTCTTTTTGAAATTTCTGGAGAGCCCCTGCGAAATCCAATTCTCCTGGTCCCTGTGACATAAGAATTTCCCTTTCTGTAAAGAATTTTGAAGCAACCAGACATTGCGTTATGCAACGCTTAAATTTAAGCGGGTAGCGGTCTGCAAACAATCGAAAAAAGGTTCTAGTTCTCAGCGGGTTTGCGCCCCGCCATCAAGCGCGTGCCCGCATCTGGAAGGCGGGTAGCGGGGTTGCAAGCGGCGGGCCTTCAGTCCACTTCAATATCGCCCAATCGCACCTAGTCCAACTATAGGTCGTACGATCCATGGCACAAGCCCCTAAAGTCTTCGAACATGTCTTCCCTTAATGGTCTGCTCCGAGCAAGACAAGAAACGAAGAAGACCTTGTTCATACCGAGGAACAGCCGATGGTTGAGCAGCGCGGTGTAATCGTTACCGATAATCCGCTGGATTACGCAGTCGCTATTTCGGTCCATCGCCAGGTCGCAAAGGACCAAGGGCTGCGGGGATGTTATCCCGTTCAACTACCCTCACGGTTTTCCCAGGTTTACCAGAAACTATTCACTTACTACGATCTCAAGGTCATCGATTTTGCATCGCTTTTGCCGGCGGCCAGCGCCACCGAGCGCAGCAGGCTTGCGGCAGACCTCTATGCAGCGAATGATCGTAAAGTCACCATACCCACCGATTCAGGGACAGAAACTCTAGCGGCTGCAATCCAGGCATGCCTTCAAAACGAACTTCCGCTGGTCTTGGATGCCGCGGCGGCATCCGACGTTCCTGTGCCGCTTCCGCCAATGCAGACGGGCCGCCCGAACCATGTTTTATGCGTTCGCAGAAAAAGCGAATTTGCCATTGCTGCCATGTTTTATGCGCAGCTCATGAGAAAGCAGGCCTGGTTGGTGGATGATGTCGAGGAGATTTTCGAATCGGGCCGGTGGCGCGGGGTTGAGTCTGCAATTTTGGTCGATGACTTCCCTAGATTTAACAAGGCCTTCCTCGAACGCATCGCTGGCTGGCTCCCCACCGATGGCGTCACGAATTCGCCCGCGATCCTGACGGCATACTCGCCTGCCGCCTTTTCCGGCTTGATCTGGCGCATGTTGGAGCATCAAGATTTTCGCAAGAGCGGTCGTCGCTCGCAAAACTTGAAGCCGTTTGAGTTAATGGACTTGGGAAACACCCGTCCCCTGGAATACGCGGTGGTCCCCGAACATGGGAACGAGTCGCACATGCATTATGGACATGATGTGGTGTGCGGCGCCGTGTCCTCCGACTTTCGCGGAGAAAGCAAACGGCCATTCAACTGTGAATGGAGTTGTCCGCATGAACCTCGCTATTCGGCCGCACAGATACCCGTCCACCACCTGGCGATCATAAGTTGCAATACCTTGACCTTGGGAGATGGGGTTGTAACCCCGGATTTCAGCTTGCTGCTTAACTTTCTCAATGGTTGGCCCATCGCGGTCATCGCGCCGTTTCAGCATGCGGTAGCAACTCCGGCCGCCGCAATTTTGGCCGATGCGTTAATCCAGTCCGGGCTGAACTTGGGTGAGATTACTCAAAGGCTGAACTCGGTTTCACCCGTGGGATCTCATAAGTTTCCAGCGTATGTTCTGGTGGGCGATCCGGAAGTCGTGATCGGAAACCACGCGGCCAAACGCGCAACCACCAAAATAACTGCTACACCGGCTACAACCGAAATCACGTTTTCCGAAGTGCGCGGACGCATTGCGGAGTACGCCTTACCGGAAGATTTGGTCACTGCCATGCTCAGCCGCGGGGAACGTCCGGCGGTCACGTCTATTTCCGGGCTGATGCAACCAGGCGTTCATTTTTGTTTCACCACCCAGCGTGGGTCTGTGTCGGATGGATTGCTGATTTTTTCTGAACAGGACCTTCCCGCCGGCCCGTGGGTGATTTCCATCGAGCCGATCGGTAAGCCAACGGAACGGGACCGCGCGCTGATTGCGAACTGGTCGGGTAAAATTCACCAGCAACGGGTCTTCGGCTTCGACCCCGTGTTGATAAGCCGGCTGGAAGATGCGGTTGTCTCTCTGGTCCGCGTACGCAGCAGTTACCCCGGTTATTCTGAGTCGCTATTCCCCGCAGAATACGGGATCGGCGGGGGCACGCTTTCGGGGCGATTGCAGCTTGTCCGTCATGCCCTCTTGAAAGAATTGGTGCAGCGCACTGCAGACCGGGTGTGGCTGAGTCATCATTACGCCGAGCATTACCCAAGCGCGCGACATTTAGATTCCGGCGGAGCCAAGGACCTGTGCGCATTCTGCGGCATTCCCACTCATTGTTGGCGCTATGAGGACGACTGCACGGGCCTGGCAGCGCGAGACATGGTGATTTGCCCGCGTTGCGGCATTGTCAACGATTGCCCGGCGGCTTCCGAGGTCCAGATTGATCTGCAGCCGGTCCCATCGATTTCCGGCACAACCCATCGCCAGCGCATTCGCATCGGCAACCATAGTGGAAGGGACCTGCGAGTATCGTACTTCGTTCAATTCCACAGCTGGAGAAAACTTGGCGTGGATGGAGATACCCAGATCTTCGAGGACGTAATTCCTCCGGAGGGGTGGGTCGAAAGGGAAATCGATTTTCATTTTGCGCGGCCACTGCCCGACTACATCCACGATGTGATGAGTTATGTATTGACCGATACGCTTGATTTATATTGCGTCGGCCAGCGAGTGGCTACTCAGCAAAAAGGCATGTTCGTGGCCCGGCAAGGTGATGCGCATGCCCACCATCCCCATGATCCGCACCAACATGGACATCATGCTGCGGCCCATCCTCCAGCGCATGACGCGCATGCGCAGCACGCATCTCCGCATCCGCCGCAACCCCATGCGCCAATGCATTCGCAATCCGGGCATGACATTCTCCTGGATCCGTTTGGCATTGAGAAAAAGAAGCCGGCAAAACGGCCGATCGTGATCATAGAACCTCACGCCGCCCTCTACCGCTATCTGCAAATCGCGCGCCGGCGCTTCCATGTGATCGTGTTAACCACCAGGCCAGACCGGTGCCTGCAACGGGAACGTTACTACAACCGCAGCATGGGATTTCCCACCGGAACGCAATTAGACCGTCTGATTCAATGTGACACGACCAGTGTGGACGCCATGTATGAAGCGCTGGTCCCGTGGAAAGATACGCTGGCGGGAGCGTTGGCAGGGGACGATGTGTTTGTTCCGGTGACCGCGGAGTTGGGGCGAAGGTTCAATTTTGATTACGCATTGCCAGAAGATGGAGTGACGCAGCACCTTAAGACCGCCATGAAACAGAGGTTCCGAGAGAGAAACATACCCACTCCGCGCTTCGTCATCGCGCGAAGCCTGGAGGAAGCCCGTCAGGCATGGGAAGAACTGGGGCGGGACTGCATGGTGAAAATGGTCGATTTTGAGGCCAGCATGAATATCTTCCGGGTCTCCAGCGCAGCCGAGCTGGAGGCGGCATGGGACGCCATCGTCAATAACCGGAACAATTTGAAAATGCCTTTTCCGCTCTCGCGCGAAGTGATCCTCGAAGAATTTGTTTCCGGGAGGGAACTTACGATTGAAGGCTATGTTCAAGGCGATCGCGTCGTGTGCCTCAATTTCTGCGAGAAGATCACCGATCAGTTCATCGTGGTTGGGCATCTTTTGCCGGCACTGGTTTCTGAAAAAGAAGCGGAAATACTTCGTCATGTTGCCGAACACTGCGTCCGGGCCGTGGGCATGCGCAACACCGTATTTCATGTCGAAGTCCACCTGGCCGGCGACACGCCTTACGTGATCGAATGCGCGGCCCGTCCGCCAGGGGCAAATATGGTGGAACTGATGTATCGGTCCTATGGCTTCGATCTGATGGAGATCAGTCTCTCCCTGGCGGCGAACGAACCGGTCACTGAATTACCGAGAGAACCCAAAGTACATTTTGCCATGCTGGCGTTGTACTCAAAACAAGGCGGCAAGTTGGACCGGATCGATGGGTTGGAGGAGCTGCGGGGCCGTGGTGGCGTAGCGCATATTCACCTGGACGCCAAACCAGGAGACGTCATTGAACCGTTGTCGGGCACTCATCAGGCGGACGGTTTCGTCATGTTGGAAGACCTAACCGCGCTCGGAGTTCGCGATAAAGCGGCCTGGATGCAGGAGCACGTCCGGCTATTGCTGGCCGAAGAACTGGAACAAGTCGCCTGAGTCCAGAGTCGCGGAAGGTGGAGATAACAAAATGAATCGCTTTAAATCGCAAATTCTTAAATCGGTTTCCCCCGCAATTCTATTTCTGTTATGCGCAGTCACTTTGGTCACAGCGACTGCTCCCCGTTTCGACGGAGAGGCAATTTTCCGCGGCTTGCTCCTGGGCAGCGGTTCGGTCGCAAAGATCTTTCCCGAATATTACCATCCGGAGGATGCGTCCCAGAACACCGCTGCCAAAGAAGAAGATTCACATTTGCAGATGGTCATCGATGCATTCAAAGCCCAGGACCCGTCTTTCTTCGAGCGTTTTGGCAAAGATATGCAGAGTGGAGATCCAGTGAAGATAAGCCAGTCTCTCGATGAAGTGCAAGAACGGTTCAAGACGCTAACTGGGGGAGGCGGAGGACACCAACACGGTGAAACCGGCAGTCATGGCCGCGCGGGTCATGGCACTGGACACGCACCCTTGCTCCTCGCAATCTCACAGATGCAAGACATTGACCGGGATGCTTTGGTCTCCCGGATTGCGGAACGCCTGGGCCCGCAGGGAAAAGCCAACCGGTAGCTGATTTGGGGGCCAGTCAATGTCCGCCTATGTGGAGTTATCGGAACAGAGAGCGCGGTTGTTGGGACTACTAACGTTCGCCCTGATCTTGTTCTGGGCCGTGTTCGGGGCATATGCCGTGCACGCATCTTTACCTAGTAACGCTTTGCATCTGCCCTACGAGAAATCATTTCACCTGAGATTTTGGTTCCCACAGCACTGGTCGTTTTTTACGTCCGAACCGCGAGAGGTTGAATCGGTGCAGTTTTTCCGGCGCAGCAGTGAAAGTAAGTGGGAACTTGTCTCCACTGGACCTCACTTTACCTTCTCGGATGCATACGGACTTATTCGCCGCGGTTGGGCCCAGGGCATGGAAGCCGCGGATTTGATGGACAAGCTTCAAGACGTGCAACCCCTGACCTGCCACGACGAAATCGCCAGTTGCCTGGCGCAAGTTCAGATCGCGTCTCACATCGACAACGACTATCCCAAACGTACGCTGTGCGGAGATATTACGTTTGTCTCAAGTAAACCGGTCCCATGGACATGGATGGCGAAGGGAGAGGCGACTCACATGCCCGCGAAGCTCACGAGAGCGAGGGTGGAGTGTCCATGATTTCCGATTTCATGGTGAAACTGGGGCGCAATGCCCATGACCGGGCCCAGGTGAATCCGTGGACGAATGTCTACGGTTTTGCTCGAAGTCTAATCGCGATGGCCACGGCGGCCACCTTGTTGTTTAATCCGGCGGAATTGTTGTTCTATCCGAAGTCGAGTTGCGAAGGACTAAATCGGGTGGGCCTCATTTGCATGCTCGGCCATCACGATGAACTTGGCCGCTGGATCATGATCGTGGGCTTGTTGGTCGTCGCTTCGGGGTGGCGTCCGCGGATCACCGGGGTTTTTCACTGGTGGTTCACTTTCAGCTTCTGGGCGGCGACACGAATGGGAGATGGTGGCGAAGTGTTGGCCATGAACATTACGCTGCTCCTCATCCCAGTTACATTGACCGATTCGCGAGAGTGGCATTGGTCTTCCTGGGAAAAGGGGCCGGAAGATATCTGGGGCGATTGGGCAAGACTTTTGGCGCTCTCTGCGCTGTGGCTGGTTCGTCTTCAAGTGGCTTATCTTTATTTCCAATCCAGCATTGCCAAGCTCGATGTAACTTCTTGGACAGATGGTACAGCGTTGTACTACTGGGTGATGCACCCGCTGATCGGCGCCCCGTTTTGGCTGCGAAGTCTGCTCAGACCGATCCTGCTAAACGGCGCAGCAGTCACGCTCCTCACCTGGGGGACGATTCTGCTGGAAATTTTCCTTTTTCTGGGAATCCTTTTGCCCAAGCGGTCGTGGCGGTATCTGTTGGCGGGTGGGCTAATGTTGCATGCGGCAATCGGAGTGGTATTTGGGATCGTTACGTTTTCCACCATTATGGCAGCCGCCTTGGTGTTATACCTCCGCCCGGTTGAGGAACCCTTCGCGATTCCGCTTCATCTGATCCGGACGCGGCGAGTACCAGTTGCCGTGCGGGAAGTCGCTCCGGCGGGAGTGTAGTGGACCGGAACAATTCGAAAAAAGACTTCAGTTCTGCCTCGCAACCCTATGCTTGACGCACTTCTTGCCGGAGACAATTCGCAATTAAGCAGCCTATCTCTGCCTGGACTTGATTTTCATGTGAACCACCCGTGGTCATCTGGAACTTTAAGCAGTGGCCCATGGAGTACCGACGATCTGGAATATTTGTCCCGCCAGCTTACGCATCAATGGATTGAAGTACAGGCAGATAAGACTCCACACGCGATCGCTGTGGAGTGCAATGGGCTGGAAATCAGTTACTTTGAGCTTAATCTCCGGGCCACTCTTCTGGCAGGCCGATTAAGGAACTATGGGGTTGGACCTGATGTCATAGTTGGATTATTCACCGAGAGATCGGTGGAGATGGTCCTGGGCCTGCTGGGAATTTTGAAAGCGGGTGGCGCTTATCTTCCACTTGATCCGCAACTCCCCCGGGAACGCTTGCGCGACCTCATCGATGACGCACAAATTCCGTTGGTGCTTTCCCAAACCGGTTTGGCCTCCGCATTGCCGGATGCTGCCGTGCCGGTTGTTTTCATCGACGAGGAAAACCACCTCGAAGATCCGAATCTCAGTCCTCCCGCGTTCCCTGTGGGTCCGGCGAACCTTGCTTATTTGATTTACACCTCTGGATCCACCGGAAAACCCAAAGGGGTCATGGTGGAACATCGCTCGCTCTTCAATGTACTTGTGGCAGTGGGGAAAAAGATTGGCATTACCTCCAACGACAGGTTTCTCGCCACAACTACGATTTCGTTCGACATCGCAGCCCTGGAAATATTTCTGCCTTTGCTGGTGGGAGCGCGCGTGGTATTGACGGGCCTTTCTAAATTCAATGCACGGGTTGCCGCGGCCCGCGTGTTACGCGGGGACATCACCATTCTTCAGGCAACTCCCAGCTTGTGGAATGCGTTGGCGGAAGAACTGCCGCAAGAATTGCCGCATCGATGGACCATTTTATGCGGAGGCGAAACCCTCGATCGCAGCACCGCCAGCCGGTTATTGCGGTTGGGTCCAACGGTTTGGAACCTATATGGACCGACTGAGACCACCATCTGGTCTTCCATGCAACCTGTGAATAGTTTGGAGGACGTGATCTCGATTGGCCGTCCCATCTTGAACACCACAATGTTTGTGCTCGATGCGAACATGCAGCCGGCCCCAGCCGGGGTCGCCGGCGATCTCTGGATTGGCGGGGAGGGATTGGCCCGGGGTTATTGGCGACAGCCTGATCTCACTGCCGAACGGTTCGTGATGCGGAACATTGCCGGCACGGAACAGCGCTTGTACAAAACGGGAGACCGGGCCAGATGCCTGCCCGATGGCAAACTGGAGTTCCTGGGAAGAAGCGATACCCAAATAAAGTTACGCGGGCACCGTATCGAGTTAAACGAAATCGAAGCAGTCCTACGCACCCATCCCGATGTGCATGAGGCTGCGGCCATCGCGCGGGTCGAAGATGGACGCCCAATGCGTCTGGTTGCTTATCTGGTTTCGCGCGCAGGACAAAGCCTGGACACCGGGGACGTGCGGGACTTCTTGAAGCTCAAGTTGCCGGAATACATGGTGCCGGAGGTGTTTGTAGAACTCGGGATGATGCCCCTGACTCCGAACGGAAAACTCGACCGCATGGCATTGCCTCCACCTGATTCCGAAATCGCCGCCAGGCCGTATCGCAGCCCCAGCACCAACCTGGAGAGCAGTCTCTTAGCCGTCTGGTGCGATCTTTTCCACCTTTCGAGAATCAGCATCGATGAAAGCTTCTTTGATCTGGGCGGGAACTCAATTATGGCTGCGCAGCTCGTGGCCCGCATCCGAAGCGGCCTCGGCCGGGAGGTTTCACTTCATCTTCTTTATGAGGCGCCGACCATTATGGCGCTTGCAGAACAAATCACGCAGGAGGACAAGCGGAAAGCGCTTGAAAGTGCCGGTAAATCCAGCAGCAATTCAGGGAAGTGCCCCGGGGTGCGTCGTCAACGCTCGTGGTTATTGGACCGGTTTGAGCCGCACAATATTCTTTATAGCGCTCCACGGCGGATAAAGTTTAGCGGACCCCTCAATCGGGATGTTTTGCGGGGCGGACTATGCGAGATGGCGCGCCAGCAGCAAGAGTCAGGACTCCCCGCGCAGCCAAACCCGGAACATTCCCCGGACCTTGCGCAACCCCTGTTGAAAATAGAAGAGGTCGACTTGGCCGGCAATGCGGAACCGGACATCAAACAAATCTGGAATTACAGTGCTTATGACGCCGGCCAGCAAACGGGCCCCGAACATGCTCCCCTTCTGCGGGTAAGACTCCTTCGGCTTAACGCGGCGGAACACCTGGTAAGCATAGCCATGCATTATCAGTTGACCAACAATCTGCCCCTGTTGCCGCTTGTTCAGAAGCTTACGGACTTCATGGCGCGGCGCCAGTCGCTTGAGGCACACGTGGTACCAGAATTGTGGGTGACCGGTGGCGCCTAACCCAATCTATGTGCTTGGCACTGGACTCTCCCACGACGGGTCCTGTTGCTTATTGCGTGATGGTGAGGTTTGCGTCGCGATCGAGAAGGAGCGGGTCACCCGGGTTAAGCATGATGGATTCAATGACACTGCAGCGGTCCAATATTGTCTGAGCGCAGAATCCATAACTCTGACGGACGTATGTTTGGTTGTACAAGCCGGCGCCATTCGCGGCGGTATGTTCCCGTATGGCAATGACTGGTTTGAAGGTCCCAGGCTGTTTGGCAGCGAAACGCGCGTTGTCACGCTTTCGCATCATCTTGCCCACGCCTACGGAGCGTTTTACACAAGTCCATTTGATGATGCGGACATTCTTGTTATCGATGGAGCGGGAAGCACGTTCGACGATTGCATGGACCTGGACGGCGCTCTGATTCCGGAGAAGCCTCCAGCCGGTTTGGAGTCGCTCTGGCACGAGAAAGACAGTTTATACATTGCGCGCGACGGGACCGTCTCCGCGTGTTACAAGGATTTTTCTCCATTGGGACTTGCGCTCAAGCGCTATCCGCTGCATCCCCCGGACACCCGTCACTCCATCGGAGGAGTGTACAAAGCGTTCAGCAATTATGTATTTGGGGGCATAGACGACTCAAGTAAGTTGATGGGGCTTGCACCCTACGGACGGCGGGACACCTATAAAGAAAGCATATTTGAGTTACGCGAGGGCCGGGTGTTTGTTCGTTATGGCTGGCTCAAGAATTTCATCATGCGCCCGGCCCGGTCTGAAGCGTGCGTCAAACAGAATTTCCAGTACTATGCGGACCTCGCGGCCTGGATGCAATCGGAACTGGAACGCGCCGTCCTTTATATTGTCCACTCCCGCTATCAACTGCATCCTGCCCGCAATCTTTGTTACACGGGTGGTGTGGCGCTAAACGCGGTTGTGAACAGCAAAATTGTTGGCGAAGGATTGTATGAAAACGTCTATATCACGCCAGCCGCGGGAGACAACGGGATAGCGCTCGGCTGTGCCTACTACGGATGGCTGGACATCCTAAAACAACGGCGAGTGCATCACCAAGGCTCCACTTGGTTTGGGCGAAGTTATTCCGCAGCGGAGATTGAACAAGCTCTGACCCAGTGCGATTGCACGGCCGAAGTGTCCTCTATACACGACCCTGAGGAACAGGCGGCAATCTATCTGTCTTACGGCAACGTTGTGGGATGGTTTCAATCCCGCTCGGAGTTCGGTCCCCGGGCCCTTGGTAACCGCAGCATTCTGGCTGATCCTAGATTGCCATGGGTGCGAGACTACATCAATCTCCAAATCAAGGAGCGGGAAGAGTTTCGCCCGTTTGCACCTTCCGTGCTTGAAGAGGACGCCCAGGTCTACTTCGAGCGCATTGTCGATTCACCGTATATGCTCCTAACCGTTCCAGTACGAGCGGAATGGCGCAATACATTGCAGGCTGTCACTCATGTAGACGGTTCCGCGCGGATACAGCTTGTTGGTCCAAAACTGAGTCCTGTCTATTACCGGCTATTGCGTTGCTTCAAGCAGCATTGCGGTTTAGGCATGCTGCTGAACACCTCACTGAATCGACGCAAGATGCCCATTGTAGAAACGCCCGCCGAAGCCGTCGAATTCTTTTTGTCGAGTGGATTGCATGTTCTCGTGTTGGGCAGCTACATCGCCTGCAAGCGGGCGAGAGTGCGTTTGGGAACCCAAAGGGACCAGGGGGTTGCAGTTGCATAGTGCCGGAGCGAGCCTGGCGCACGGCAGGCCGGGGAGGAATATGTGATGAACGTCGGAATCGTTGGATATGGGACGGTTGGCAAAGCTATGGAGTGTTGGCTCTCCCCCCATACGGACCATCAGGTTATGGTCTATGACAAATATTTGGCCGACTGGAGCGATGACGCGAGACGACGGCAGATTAACAAATGTGATCTGGTCTTTGTCGCGGTACCTACTCTGTCTGCGGCAGATGGAATGACCTGTGATACCTCCGCGGTAGAGGAAGTTGTCAGTTGGGTAACAGCCCCAATTTGCATTAAGTCTACGGTCGCTCCCGGGACAACTGACCGGCTGTCCGCGTTGAGCGGAAAGCAAATCGCGTTCAGCCCCGAATATGTAGGGGAGGCATCCTTCCACCCCTGGCGAGAGATTGAGGCATGTGGCTTCGTAATTGTTGGTGGCAGCGGACCCGCGGCGGAACGAACACTGGCCCTGTATCAGAGCGTGCTTGGTCCGAGCACTCCGTGCTATCGCACGACTGCGATTGCGGCGGAGATTTGTAAGTATATGGAGAACTGCTTCCTGGCCACCAAGGTTGCATTCGTAAACCAATTCTTCGACATCGCCACAGCGTTTGGAGTTGGGTTTGAAGAGCTGCGCGGGCTATGGTTGGCGGATTCACGGATTGGAGAATCCCATACCCGGGTCACCGAGGAGCGCGGGTTCGGTGGCCGGTGTTTACCCAAAGACATGCGCGCGATGATCGCGGCCATGGCGCCTTTTGGCGGGGCCCCGCTCCTGGAGTCGGTCATGGTCTACAACGAACTGATTCGGCAGCCATCTAGTCCCACTGCCGTTCACGGAACGCGCGCGGTCACAGCCGGTCTAGTTTCCATCAATCGCGCTATGGCGCCAGCGAACAAGTCGGCAGAACTCTAAACGAGGACATTGTGTTTTTGCACTACATCGGTCACGCGGGGTGGTTGTTCGAAGAAGACGGGCACACCGTTCTGTGCGATCCCTGGCAGGGAAAACATGGGGCGTTCTACGCGAGCTGGTTTCCATTCCCCGCGAACGAGCACGTGCAGCTGCCAACCGAGGTGGATGCGATCTATGTTTCGCACGCACATCAAGACCACTTTTGCGCGGAAACATTGTCCAGGTTCTCCCGCCGGGTCCCGATCATCATCGCCAAATTTGACGACCCCGTACTCCGGGAAGAACTTGCGGCCCTTGGTTTTTCCGATATTCGCGCTTTGGACGACGGTGAGTGCCAGCGGACCGGCCCTTTCTCACTGCAAATTTTTCGCGACGAAGATTGCGGAATGTATCACGACAGCGCGTTGCTCGTCCGTACCGCGACTGCCTCTGTGTTGAATTTGAATGACTGCCGATTGTCGGAGCAATGGTTATCGGAAATCGATCGACCCGATGTCCTACTGGGCCAGTTTTCCGGGGCCAATTGGTATCCGTCAGTTTACGAATACCCCGAGGAAACAAAACATCAGCTGGGAGCGGCGAAGCGTCGACGCGGTCTAGACCGGCTGGCAAACAACGCGCGGCGCTGCCGGGCGAAGGTGACGGTCCCTTGCGCCGGTCCACCCGCATTTCTCGATTCGCGCCTGCGCTATTTGAATGACGCGCGGAGTGAAGAGAGTAACCAGTTTCCCATGATGGATACGGCAGTCAGATTTCTGTGCCAGCAGGGCCATCCCGCATTTCTGGCCATGCCGGGCGATATTTTGGCGGCGCGCGATGGAGCATTGACGTTGGAAGCACGAACACTTCCTGAAGGAGATGTCTACGGAGATCGAGCGGCATACCTGCAAGCCTACGCGGAGCGAAAGCATCCGGCCATCCAGGATTACCTTAACCGTCTCGAGCTGGATATAGACGTTGGCGCGTTATTGAAACAGGAACTGGAGCGCGTAGCGGAGAGTTCCCAGGTGTTTGCCGGCCAGATCCAGGGCCCAATCCGATTTCAGTTGCCGGGAGTTGCAGGCGGGGACCTCGTGCTGGACTGCACCCATGCCGCCCGGAATGTCCGAATCTTCCACGAAGAACCAGTTAGCTATCGTTTCACGATTGATCCGGCCTTGGTTTCCGATCTTTTGCGCAAGAAACACATCAACTTTGAAGACGTTTTCTTGAGCATGCGATTCAGCGCGTGGCGCACTCCAGACATTTTTGACACGGCGCTGTTCGCGCTTCTGGTCAACTTCGACGCTGACCGGCTCAGACGTTGCGAGGAAAATTATGTTTCTGCCGGCAGCCGACCCGTTGAGGGCACATTCGAAGTCGTTCACCAAGGTGAACGTTATGCGGTCCAGCGTTCTTGCCCGCATATGAACGGTGACCTGAGCCAGGTGGGTGTGGTGAGCAATGGCGTGATTACCTGCGCCCGGCACGGATGGCAATTTCGCTTGACGGATGGCGCATGCCTGAATGTTTCTGCTCCGCCGATTGCAGTGAGAAAGCTCGGACGCCAAGCGGCCGCGCAGAGCCGATGAGGAACCACTTGTATTGGGCCCAGACACACACATTCAATGAAGGAGGGTTAAGCCCATGGTCGTAGTGATTACTGGAGGCGCCGGATTCTTGGGGTCGGCTTTAGCGGAGGTGTTCGCTCCCGAAAACACGGTGTACGTCATCGATGTCAACCCCCTACCTTCGTGGTTTCCGGTCGACAATGTGGAATACATTTGCGCCGATGTCAGCGAGTTCTCCAACTTCTTCGAGTGCGATTTGCTTTTGCATACCGCATCACCGGTTGGGCCGGTCGGAATCCTGAGCGCCGGAGGCGAAATCGGTTCACTCATGGTGCAGTCGGTAAAACAAGTCATCCGCTGGTCGCTCTCAGTTCACGCCCGGCTGATCTTCGTCTCATCTTCCGAAGTTTATGGGCGCCGCGGCCGGTTGTCCGAAGACTCCGGGTGCGTGGTTGGAAGTTACGATCCTTCCATACGCAACGAGTATGCACAGGCGAAATTGTTGTCGGAAATCATGGTCTGCAACACGGCCAAGTTGAACCCGGGGTTTTCCTACCAGATCGTGCGGCCGTTTAATATCGCCGGACCACGACAACTTCCAGAAAAAGGATTTGTCCTGCCGCGGTTCACGATCCAAGCGCTTTCCGGCCGTCCGCTCACCGTTTACGGCGACGGGTCCCAACGCCGGGCCTTTACCCATGTGCAGGACGTCGCGCGGGGAATAAAGACGGCGGCGACAGCTGAGCGGGCGCACCAGAACAGTGTGTGGAATATTGGTTGTCCGGACAACTCCACCACGGTGCGCGGGCTGGCAGAGATGGTATGTTCCGCGGCTGGCAGCGGCTCAATCGAATACTGTGATCCGCGAAATCTGCATGGAAGGTGGTTCTCCGAATGCGAGGAAAAATTACCGGACATCTCGCGGGCCCAATCCCTCTTGGGATGGAGTCCCGCGATTCCGCTGGGAGACATTGTTGCGCAATCGGTTGAATTTTGGAAAAACCAAAACCGTTACAAAACACACGCCAATCTTGTTTGACCGAAGGGATGGACCACATGCAAAGAATTGAATGAAGGGCAAAAGACGGACACCCACCTCGACCGGATACGCTGGGGCGCGGACTTCATTTCGCCCAGGTGTCGGCGACGATGACACCCACTTCCACAGGAACGTCGGTGATAAACGCTTGGCCTGCGCGCCGCATTTCTTCCGCGACGATGGCCGCTATGTCTTCCGCCTCCGCTGCAACCGCTTCAACCACAATTTCATCGTGGACCGTATTTACGATTCTTGCGTTTCGGGTTTGCAGGCGATCAAAAATAAACCGCAATGCCAGCTTGGTCATGTCGGCGTTTGCGCCCTGGATGGGAGTGTTCTTACCCTGCCGTTCGATTCCGGCGACCCTCGCCTTGTATTCCGGGTCCGACTGATTGGGCAGGTCGTAATACCGCTTCCTTCCCAGAGGGGTTTCGCTGAACCCGAATCTGCTGGCGGCGTCCGCGGCCCGGGTAAGCCAACTGGCAACCTGCGGGTAGGCCTGAAAATACTGCTTGATCAGGGCCTCGGCATCGTCCTTGGTGACTCCAATGCGGTCTGCAAGGGCAGAAGCTCCCATCCCGTAAGCCAGGCCAAAGTTGATGGCTTTTGCCTGGGAGCGCTGGGTCTTCGACACATCCGCCAGCTTCACTTTAAACATTTTGCTGGCCGTAATCGAATGGAGATCTCCTCCGCTCTTGAAGGCGTCGCAAAATCCCGGGTCTTTGGAAAGCTGGGCCAAGATCCGGAGCTCGGCCTGGGAATAGTCGCATGTAACCACTTTCCAACCGTCCGGTGCAATAAAACATGCACGGAACGACGCCGGGATTTGTTGCACGTTTGGATGCCGGCAGCTCAGCCGTCCGGTATCGGCGCCATATTGCTGGAAATCGGGGTGAATGCGGTTTGTCACTGGATTTACAAGTTGCAGAAAACTATCGCCGAACGCGGCAACAAACTTGTCGTGTTCGCGAAACTCAAGTAATTTCTTCGCGGCAGGGTGGTCGATTTTTGCCAGCGTCTCTTCTTTCGTATCTTCAATCTTGACCCCCAGTTCCGCGAACGCCGCTATGACCCTCTTTTGACTGGTAACACTCAAGCGGTCGGTCTCTTCTCCATAAAGATGCCGGTTTCCCTTGTTTCCTCCCAGCATCTGGACGACTTCGATTTCAAGCAGGTCGCGCTTTTCCTTGTGCACCGCGATGAGGGCGCTCCACTTATCGATGTCCACCAGGAGGCCGCTCAACTCCATTTCGGCGATCGGCTCGATGGTGTCGAATTCCAACTGGGCGATGGAAGATAGCGAATCCTTTTGCAATTGGCGCCTTTGGTGGGCATAAACCAGAAATAGAAGTGCCGCATCGGCTGCGGCGTACTCCAGATGTTTCTTCTCCAATTTTTCGAGAGTGGTGAAGCTGAGGCGAAGGTCCTTTTTCACGTCAAAATCAAAATACAGTTTGGCAATCGCCTGCAACGCAGCCAGCAGCATCGTCCCGGCGGAAAGGACGCTATGCGCCAGCATGGTGTCGTAAATTCCGCGTGTCTTAACGTCCAGGTGGACCTTTATGAATTTGTAATCGAAGTTGGCATTGTGCAGTAGCTTCATTACCCTGGGGTCCTCCAACGAAGGGCGAATGAGTCTCGCCGCCTCTTTCTTGTCAAGCGCGCGCATGTCCAGAATGTAGACATGGTCAGGCGTGGCAATTTGAAGAAGCAGCAGTTTTGACACATACGGGTCCAATCCGGAGGTCTCGGTATCAATGCTCAGCGCCGGCGCAGCCTCTATCTTTGAGATGACCTGGCGCAGCTTTTCCATGCTGTCAATCAACGAGTATTCGCAAACGACGCGTCCGGTGTGCCGATCAAGATCAAACGCGTGCTGTAGAGCTCCCGACCGCTGGGGTAGAGTCCCTGCCAGGGCCTCCTTCCGAGTCGCTCCCGGCAATCCACACGCAATACATGCTTCGTGGGTCGAGAGGTAGCGAACCCCACAGCGACTGCACCTTCTATATTGATCCGAGTGGCCTGGTAACGGGGAAGTACAAAACCCGCAGAGAGGCGCGTTGTAGTCGGGATCAAGCTCGTCGGAAAGAGGAACGTGTTCGTCGCAATTTGGGCATCTAACGCTCATAGAATGTCCTCGCACGTGATAGGCATGATGTTTCTTTTTGGGGGGAGACCAAGAAAACAAGACTGTCAAGCATTAGGCGATTGCAGGAGCGTGAAAACCATGAATTGACCGCACCCATTCTTTACTTGCCATTTTACACCGGCCCACCTCCTTCAGCGCTCTGCAAGTTGCAATGGATCAATATTACGAGCGAGAACGAAACCTGCTTGCCCCGGTTACCGCTAATCGCGCAGGCTTATTCTGGTACCGTCACGAGCTGTAACCCATTGACCGTCAATCAATAGGTTTTATGGTGTGTGATCCTTCTGCCAGGGACAGCGTTAAGTAAGGCGGATCGAATTGCGCTTTCTGCTGTTTGCCATCGACCAGCAGGCTGTGCTGGCCAGCTCCTCGGGGTACTCGGAGGATCGCCGTAGTTCCTGGAGGCGCGGTGAACTCGACTGACAGCGCACCCTCTTTGGATCGCGTCCAGGAAATCGGCACCGGGCCGAACTCCGTGACTACCACTCCTCGCGCGCTGGAAAGGTCCCCGGCCCGCGGCTCGACAACGATGGACTTTTTCCATGCGGGCCCGTCGCGGCGGACGCCAAGTACATAGGAACTCAGAAAGTACCCGGGAACGATGCCATAGATGTGGACCTTCGACCCTGCGGTTTCGCTCAGGTCTTCCCATGCAGTTTGCCAGGGCGATTTCACCTGGGCCATCCATCCGGAACGGATAAGATCCAGCACCCGCGCATCGTGCTGTTCTTCTTTCAGAGCGTACAAGGCAAAAAAGAGGTAGTAGTGGGACATAGGCCCGGTAACCTCGTTCTGATGAGACAGCACCCAACTGCGGACCGCTTGCAGCCGGTCATCCGGCACGATCCCGCAATAGAGCGCGAACAGCGCGACCTGCGCCGTCGGCTGGTAGTGGCCGTCCACAATCGGTCCGGTGAAAACCGGCGCACCCAGCCGGGGACCCATCTTCGATCCCGGCCCGAATAGCGCCCCGTAATATGAATTTTCCTTCGGGTCCCAAAGCAGCGTGTTGTAGGCTTGCGCCAAACCGTCTGCCGCGGCAGCCAGGTCAGCGCTCTCGCTTCGTTTGCCAACGAACTGGCCGAGATAAGACGCATCGCGCAGCGCGCGATACACCAGCGCATTCAGTCCGGCGCCCTCGCAGACCTGGTAACGAAGAGGGTTGTCCCAGACTTCCCATTCTCTTGCCAGAACCAGTCCACGCTCCGTTCGGCGCGAAAGGAACCAGTTCAGGAGTCGAGTAACGCCGGACCAGAGTTCCGCAACCAATTCCTTGTCGCCCGTGCTCTCGAAATACTCTCGCAACAGAATGACCCAATCGCAGGAGCGGTCCTCCATGATGGCGTGAATGTCCCATCGATCGGAACAGCTATGCGCCTTGATCTGGCCGTTGGCCTGCTGGGTCAGCGCGATGCGGCGCAGAAGCGCTTTGAGCAGACGGGCGTCGCTCCACTGCTTGCCTCCATTTGCCCCCGGCCCGGCCATCATGGTCCGGGTACAGTCGAACGCGGGAGGGCTGCAATCAGTCCATTCCACGCGTTCGCGGTCAGCGCAATCTACATACGCGTCTTCACTCATTACCTCCAGGGAGCGAGCGCTGAGAGTCCACAACTGGTTGAGAAACGGATCGCTGCTCTCGAAGCTTCCGGCACGCTCAAACGGGTAGCGGACTTCAAAAGCCTGCACCTTCGTGAGCTTGATTCTTCCGGTTTTTAAATGGACAGAGAGTTTATTGAAAGCAAAAGTGTCTCCGCCGATGTATGTCTGTATCCCAGCGCGCGCGATGTAGGTATTGGTCCCGCTTTTTTGATCTTCCGGCAAAAGATAACTCACCGCAAGCTCGCTTCCTTCATCCGCTTCAAATTCGAGCAGGTGATAGCCCTGAATAATCTCTCCCAGTTCAAAATTGATTTCTGCCGGGGCGCTTAACGTAAGCGGAAGCGTCGCCGCTCTGGCACTCCACTCTCTTTTCGTCTCCGATTGTAATGGCGTAGTTCGCGGCCAGAGCGAAACCGGATCAGATCCACGCGCAGGAACCGAAGCGGGCCACTGACTGGCATCGTAGCCCACATCCATCCAGTTCCCGGTTCGCCGGGCATCAAGGTGTTCTTCGAGCGAAGACCACGCCTTATCGCGAGGACCGAAAGACAGATCGGGTTTACCGCGCCACGTGGCATCGGTGGCGATTCGTTTGGTGTCCCCAGGCGCGCCCCACTCCAGCACTGCCGCAAAGCCAGGATCGTGGTGCATGATCCGTCCCGTGGGCGCATCGCGGTGGACCAGAACGGCAATCCTGTTCTTGCCGGTACGGAGATATTGCGCGATGTCGCGCGTGTCGTACTCCGGCCGCTGGTTCTGAAACCGGCTCGGCCCACGGCCCGCATACTGTCCGTTCACATAGAGCCGGTAGCGCGTGTACGCGAACAGATGCAGGTCCGCGCGAGCTGGACTTTTCGCCAGTGATAGATCCTTGATGAAAACAGTATGCAGGTCCGCCTCGTTTGCCGGTGAAGCGGATGTTTGACCTGCAATGGAAGACGCGGGCCCACCCTCCTTTACGGGAACGGTTACCGACTCGCCCGCCCAGATCATGTTTGTCTTAAGTAGATCGGGAACCGGCAGCTCTTTCGTTGCACCGCTGGCGGCCGCAAGAACCCGGCTCTTGGCTACGCCGATTTCAATACCCGCCAGCACTCCGCTTTTTATGAACTCTCTTCTGCGCAATGTTATTTCACCTGGAATTGGTATGATCCCGAACCGACCTGAACTGTGTAGGATTCGGACTCTTGTTTCACATTGATGTGGCGCCCACCTTCTGTGACCTGCGCATTCGGGATCGACGGCAGATAGACGGTCGCGGATGTATTCGCCGGGATCTCAACGTTCAGCGTGAATGGGCCCGCGAGAGTTCCGTCCCAGTCGCTGACGATCTTTCCGTAGACCGAGTCGTATTCCGCTCGGGCTTTCGTAATGCGGTCATCGGGCCGGGGATGGATCACAATCTCGTGAAATGCAGGAGCAGCAGTGGTCGTGTCAATACCGGCCACATACCGATAAACCCAGGCTACAACCGAGCCAAATGCGTAGTGATTGTAGGAGTTCATGGAAGGATCGCCTGTGTCCCCGTTCCAGCGCTCCCACCAGGTGGTAGCACCTTTTGAAAGCATGTAACCCCACGATGGGTAGGTTTCATTCAATAAAAGTTTGTAGGCTACGTCAGTGCGGCCGTGGTTGGAAAGTGTAGAGAGGAGAAACGGAGTTCCCAAAAATCCAGTGGAGAGATGCCCGTTTCTCGCTTCAATGTCTTTCACTAAATTTTCCACTAGCTTCGGTTCCAGCGATTGCGGGGCCAATCTGGTGTAAAGCGTAACCACATAGGAAGTCTGAGTTCCGGTTCCAACCGTGCCGTCATCCTTTATATATGCCTTCTGATACGCCGCACGGATGCTGCCAACCACGTCGGCATAGCGCTGGGCGTCATCTTCCTTTCCTACCGCATGCGCCATTTCGGACATCATGTTGGCGACCAACGCCCAGTATGCAGTCGCAAGCAAAGTCTTATCGGTATGCTCATCGGGAGCGAGCCAGTCGGCAAAATTTGGGCCGACGCCTTTTTCGCGGATGAAATTTGGGTTTGCGTCCTGGAGAAACTTCATCCAGCGCTCCATCGCGTCCCAGTGTTGCCGGATGATCTGGCGGTTGCCGTATTGCAGCCAGGCCGTGTAGGGAATGATTACCCCGGCGTCTCCCCAGCCTGGCGCGCCAATCGAACCCAGCCCGCTCAGAACATCCGGAGAGACGTTGGTGAAAGCGCCTTCCGGGGTTTGCGCATCGGTTACATCATTCATAAATTTCTGGGAGAATGCGGCGATGTCGTAGTTGTAAGTTCCCGTGCGCCAGAAGACGCCCGCATCGCCCATCCATCCAAGGCGTTCGTCGCGTTGCGGGCAGTCGGTAGGAATGCTGAGGAAGTTGCCACGCTGTCCCCACAGCCCGATGGACCACATCTCATTCACCAGATTGCTGGATGTGGTCAGCCTTCCTGTGGGTTCACCATGAATGCTGGTTGCAACGTCTCCAGTAATGGCTGAAGGAGTTGGTTGGCCGGGGAAACCTGAGACCTCCACATAGCGGAAACCATGAAAGGTGAAATGGGGCGTGAAAGTTTCTTCTCCGCCGCCGCGCAGAACATAGGTATCGGTTGCGTCCGCGTTGCGGAGGTTTTCGCGGTAAATACTTCCATCGGGGTTAAGAATTTCCGCGAAGCGCAGCCGGACAAACGCGCCAGCCGTGCCACTAACCTTGAGCGTGACCCAACCAACCATGTTCTGCCCCATGTCGAAGACATAAGTGCCATTCGGGAAGGGCGTGACAGTTTTCGGCTGTAGGTTCTCCGTAATCTGCACAGGCGCGGTGATCTGGCTCGAGACCAGAATCGAAGGAGCCGCTGCAACTATAGCTGATGCCCATCGGCTGTCGTCGAAACCGGCTTTGTTCCAGTCCGCCTGTTCCTGACGCGCGTCGTACACTTCTCCGGCATAGATTTCTGAGTGCAGGATGGGAGACTGCGCGGCCTTCCACGATTCATCGCTGACCAGAGTCTCGTGAGTTCCGTCGGCATAATCGATTTCCAATTGCGCGGCCAGCCGGTTTGGAGGGGGAAACAGGCGAACACTCGACCAGGTGAGGCTGCTTGAAAACCAACCGTCCCCTAACATGGCAGCGATGGAATTGTTCCCATTCACCAGCGAAGAAGTCACATCATAGACTTGATAGAGAACGCGCTTGCGATAGTCGGTGAAGTCGGGGGTAAAAATATCGTTGCTGACCGCACTCCCGTTCAGGAACATCCGGTAGCTTCCCAGGGCCGTGGCATATAAGCGTGCGGCCTGGACTTTCTTTGACAAAGTAAAGGAGTGGCGCATCAGGGCTGCCGGTTGCGGCATGGGCGCGGGAACGCCGAGCCGCTGATCGTTTAGATCGCCGACCACGTCGGCCCCTTTCCACTTAGAAGCCCCTTCCACTTGTGCCTTCCATTTACGCCCAGTCGCGAAACGCATGACTTTTCCATCTGCGTTTACAACTTTCAGCAGCGCGCCCATGGCTGCCGTGACCGGCTTGGTTTCTGTCTCGGGGCCAAATTGTTCCGGCTTGGTGACGGTGACAGTCACATCAACCGAGTTCTTCCCTGCTACAAGCCGGTCGCCGATCTCCTGGCGATCAAATTGTGTCCAACGGCTTTTGCTGCTGACCTCTTTCCCGTTGATTTTTACCTGAAAAGCGCCGCGGGCGACGACGAAGATTGCCGCATTTTGCGGCTTCTGAGAAATCTTGAAATCCAGGTGAAAAGCCGCCACTGCTTTGGGGACCGCATTGAAAGCATCTTGCCCCGGGACCCAAATCCAGCGCACGCTCTTCCAGTCGGTATCTTCTTCAGAGTTTTTCCAGGTGATCCACTTCGCTTTCCAGTCTGCTTTGTCGAGCAGGCCCATCTCCCACCATGCAGGCTCAGACTCCGAGGCCTGACCGCCTGCATCCCACGTTCTTACCTTCCAGTAGTAGCGCTTGCGCGACTCGAGCTTCGACCCGCCATACAGAATTCCAACCGACTCTCCTGAATTTTGCTTGCCGCTGTCCCATACGTCCGCCTTGTTCAGGTTCTCCAGGCTGCTAGCGACGAGGATCTGGTACGCCGATTGAATCCAGTTGCGCTCCGTGTTATCGCTCTGCCACGAGAGCTGAGGGGTGGCCGCGTCGATTCCCAGTGGATTGTCTAGGTACTCGCAGCGAAGCCGGACCGGCGTCGCGTAGGCCACGCTGGTTAGAAACAACAAAGCACAGATTTTCTTTATCAAGCAGGTCCTCCCGGCATCGAACAAGCAATATTGAAAACTTATTTTGTAGCTATCGAGCTGATCGTCACCGGCCCCAGTAATCCCGAGTCCATCAGCGGAGAATTTGCCTTGTAAAATTTCGAGTCCGTAAAGGTGTAGGTTTTCTGCACGCCCGGCTGCTGGTCGCCGATCATGCGGTTGGGCCACAAGTTCGTGACCTTAATCTCCACATGATTGGTCCCGGACTTCAGAGCGCTGGTGATATCGGCCTGGAACGGCGGTTTCCACAGAATGCCGCCGACCGGTTTACCATTGACAGAAACCTCTGCAATTTCTTTTACCGCGCCTAAATCGAGGACGACTTTTTCACCCGAGCTCAACCAATCCGGGGAAGCCTCGATGTCTTTCGCATAAGTGGCGGTACCGGAAAAATACTTAACACCGGGATCGGAGGAAGTTGTCCACGAGGTCAAGCTGTCCAGCGTGACTTGCGGTGGCGCGCCCCAATTTTGCGGAAAACTCAGTTGCCAAGGGCCTTTCACAGTCGCAAGATGCGTTTTCCTCGTGTAAGGGAAAGTCCGGCTGGGGGAACTCGACGCCTTATGGAAAACCACAAACACCGATCCCGCAGGATCAAAATGTAGAGGGACCGTGGTCTGGCCACCATCGGTCTTATATTCGGCCGGCTCAGTGGCGCCTGTGTCAGGATGCCAGAGTTCCGCTTCCTTGCCTTCGACGCGAAAACTGGTGAGCACATCTTCGGCCCGGTTGTTCTGATTGGATACGAAATATATTTCTGCATCGCCGGTGCGGCGATGGATCCACACGATCTTAGTGTCGAAAGCGGGGCGAGTGTAACGGAAATCCGCCGCAGTTTTCTCGGCGCTCAAGACATCTTCCAGCGGCTTGCCCCAGTAGACTTTGCCTTTGCCGTAGGCGTGCTCGATTAAGCTTTTTCCATCGGCTGGTCCCCAGACTTCATTGGCGATAGCGCGGGCTTCCCCGTCGGAGGACGGGTATCCGCTCAAACCTGGAGGGATGCCGGGTTTCGGGCCGGAGACAATGGCGCCGTCCGCAACCAAATCACGGATTTTTTTCAAGACGGGCAGCGTGAGCTGGTCAACGTCGTCCGGCAACACCAGCACACGATAGCTCATGCCATCGGGTAAAACGATGCGGCCATCTTTCACCGTCATGCGGTTCAAAATGACATCGGCATTCACCCAGTCGTAGTTGTAGCCCTCGGGAACTGACGGGGACACTTTCTTCCAGAAGGGGACGGTGACAGGCGCGCCCTCTCCGTAGAAGTAGGCGAGATCACCGACAAAAAGTCCTTGTTGCAGCAGGTAGGAACTCCTCGCCAAATATGTATTCCAGGCAACTGCCTGTTCGGCCCAGGTGATGTTGCGGGTGTAGTGCTGGCCAAAAGGCCCCAGCGTCATGCCCGGTTTGTGCGCATCGTCCACAAAAGGTTGCGCGTCGGAAGTATGAAACACAATGCGGTTAATTCCATTTGCCAAGTACCAATCCCCAATTGGTTTCAGGAAATACGGTGACTGTCCCCAGGCGGGAATCCAAGGGAACGACGTGAACGATTCGGCGGCGGCAAGAGTCTTGCCATAAATGTGCGCCGCTGATGCGGCCTCGCGCGTGTCCGTCGGATGCTCGACGTTCGGATGTTGTCCTGGCATGAAGGTCCAGAATTCGCCCATGGGCACATCTACTTGTCCCTTGTTGAGTAGGCCGTCGCCGACCGTAGGCAGACCGGCCCCCATCGCTTCCGCGCACAGCCCTACTCCATGTTTATTGAAGTATTCGGTCGCCGCGCGATAATGATTTTCTGCCAACAGGTCGGCCAGCGTACGCCGGAAATCCCAAAGAAAGCGGTCGCTGATCTCGGCGCTTCCAATCACGCGGCCGGTGAGCACCGGCAAAAACGGCGTTGGATCGTATCCGCGGCGCGCGCGGAACTGTTCGATCATGTCATCGGTCCAGTTCTGGTTGTTGGCCTCCCAACTGTCCATCAGAAAATAACGAAAGCTCTTGCCGAAGTATGGGCCCAACGCTCCGGAAATTATGTCCACATAAGTCTTCACATAGTTGTCCACGTGCTTACGGTTGAGCTTGTCCACCTCGTAACCAGTAGCTTCGCGGGTCGCCGGGTGGTTCTTCTCACCGGTCAGCGAGTAGCCCAGGCGCTGAATGACCCAGTTCCCTGCGGGAACGTCCCAATCGAGCGTCCCGTCTTTGCGCATCTTGGAAGTCAGGTCAACTACTTTGCTCTGAGAGATCACTTGCTCCGCGCGAGTGGGCGGCGTGGCCGCATTCTCGTAGTCCATCATGTTGGCAAACGCCGCTTTCTCCTGCCAGCGATGGACACGCGGGCCGTTGTGGAACTCAAGCTCGGCGACGTTGAAGTTCTTGACCGGCGTAAGGGGAAAACCGAACAGATCGGCCCACAATGCCGCATTGGGATCGGGAGGCGGCGGGTTGAACTCCACGCGATAATATTTGGCGCTGATTTCAGGAAACGAAAATGTCCGCACGGGAAATCCGGCGAAAGCGTGGCCCGGCCCCGGCAATGAAACCAGTTCGACCCAGTTCGCTCCGTCCTGGCTCACCTTCACCACACCGGGCGGAATAGCCGGGCCTCCGAACGTACTCCCGGTTCCCGCAGCAATCGTGAAAGCCTGCGCGCGGAACGGCTGGGCAAACTCAAACTGGATCCAGGACGGCTTGCCATCCCCTAAATAAGGAATGGAAACATTATTGGCGATGTTGCCGTCCGTTAACGCCGCAACATCCAGACTGTTAGTACTTGCGGTCACTTTGGGATGAAGGTCCATCATCCGGACTTCCGCATCGGGAACGCGAAACGCGATCACAGCGGTATCGGCATAATACGTTGGATCAGGCGGCGCCGGGGGTTCTTTCGGCTGCGGCTTCGCGCCCGGCATGTTCTGCTCAGGAAAACTTAAATCCGGCGGCAAGGGAATGTTCTGAAAGCGGCCGTTGTTCGAAGGTGGCTGGGGCAGCTTACCTGCGAATTTCTTCGGGCCTTTTACCTGAGTTTCGCTCCAGACCACTTTCTTCATCGCTTCTTCGGGTTTCACCCACGGCCCGGCGGTCTCGCTCCAGCCGCCGGAGGCGGCCATGGACATTTCCAGTCCCAGGCGGTCCGCTTCCGCGCCCGCGTGGCGAAAGGCGTCCTTCCACTCCGGAGTCATCCACACCAACCGTTTGTCTACAAACACCGGCGTGCCCAGATTGCCATCGAACATCTGCATGCCGCCGATGCCAGTGCGCTTCATCCACTCCATGTCCGCGGTAATACCTTCTTTGGTGACATTGCCATTCAGCCAGTGCCACCACACTCTTGGCTTCGCGGAGTCGGGCGGGGTCTTGAAGCCGTTTGCAAGCGCGTCTCCGGACTCTTGTGCATAAGACAAACCTGCGAAACCTATCAGCAAAATAATTGGCAGGATTCTGAAGACGGCATTAAGAGTCTTGCTCATAGCGCTCCTCTTGTAGCTCAACAGAAACTCTTGGAGATGAAAGCATTCTGTAGGTCAAGGACCTAGCAGCTTAACCAGCCCGGCGGGGATACTCACACTGAGAGCAGTGGACTGTCAAACTCTCTATAAATAAATGGGAACATTTCGCAATGAAAAACGGGCCACTTGAAAAAGAGCAGCGATAGGGCTACGCATTATCCGATAATTCCGCCCTAACTCGTTGTGGATGCTCCCGCAGAAACGAAATCGCCATTTTGCACAGCGAAATAAATGCGGGGTTCAGCACACCTGAATACATTCGAGTCCAAGCAGGGCGCCGAGTTTTTTTAGCTTGCCGGAAATGTGGCCGACTCCCACGGCACAGTGATGCGCCGGTCCATGCACGTTCCATTGGTTAATAAAATTTCTTGCGCCTACAGAAAAACGGTAGCGGCTGTTGGTATTGCCGATTTCCAGAATTGGGCCGGGCACTGACTCACCCTCAGCCATCAGCAATTGCAGCTTGCCATCCACAGTTTGCACCACCGAAAGCAGTGTCACCGGGCCGTGCTTGACCGACATCTCGACGGAAAGTCCGCGTCCCACTTTGCCGTGGTACACCTTCAGCGGGCGCACTTTGGTTTTGCCCTGAGCGATGGCAATGTGCCCGGGGCCGTCGTGTCCCATAAGAACGACATCGTCGTTGTAGTCAACCGCGTAATATTCGGTGAATGATCCGCCGGCGCCGAATGAATCCATGATCTTCATGGCCTGCGCGTTTTTGATTTCGTACTCTCCCGCAACCGGGACTCCGCGCCCGGTCAGCAGACTCGTGCCCAGAATAATGGAGCTGATGGCATCTTCGTTTTCCGGATTCCCGACTCCCTTGTGGTAATAGGCCATGGAACCGAGATTGTGGATCTCAACCAGCCGGTCGAGAGCAACAGACGTGCGCGCGGCGCGCTCGAGCTCTTCAAGAGCGCAATCGGATTGCACATCCATCGCCCGTCTGATCTCCGCGACTCTGTTTTCAACTTCCGCTTTTGTGACCGTTCGCCGCATGGCGGCCAGCTCATCCACTTCCAGTATTTCGATGTGTCCGCCAAAATAGGCGCACTGCTGCGTGAGATCGGAGTAGATGTCGAGCATGCCACCGTAATAATTCCCCATGACTCCCAGGCGATTGTGCTCCATGATATGGGCCACGCGGGCGGCTTCGATCCATTCATCCACTTCATTCCGGACCAGCGGATCGTTTTCCAACATGCCCGTAACCTGAAAAAAAGGAATGCGGCAGCGGTTAAACACATTCGCGATCTCCGGCACCGGGCAAGCCTGGCAATAAGCCAGCCATTCCCCGGTCATTTTTGTGCGGTCTCCAAGCTTGTTGAACCAGGTGTAGTCGATGGCCGGCGCAGGAGACAAATTCAGAATGATGACCGGCAACTTTGCCCGCCGCACCACAGGAAGAACTGTCGAGGAAAGCGCATAGGTGGTTACGTGCAGAAAAATAAGATCAACATCGGCCTCGCGGAATCGGTGGCCGGCGGCGAATGCTTTTTCCGGCGTATCGATCAACTCCAAGTTGACGACTTCTACACCGGGACGCCCCAACTGTTGAGCTACTTGCCGCGTGTATCCGCGCAAACGTTCTTCCAGGCCAGGAAATTGTGGCCAGTAGGTGTCCAGCCCGATGCCGAAAAGGCCGACTTTCAAGTCCCGGCTGGTTGAATTTGTGTTCATCTCGTAATGGATTCCGGCAGTGCGCTTTGTTTCAGCACTCAATTTGCCCTGCATTTTGTCGCACACGCGCAGTGCTGATGCCAAGCAGAAATAATGTTTCGCATTGCAGAACATCCGGTCTTTGCATTTCTTTCTTGCCGGGCTTGTAACAACTCACTATGCTGACAAACTTTGAGCTCAAGACCGGAGAACTCTCATGACACATAAATATTGGCTCGGAGTGGCAATCCTATTTTTTGGTCTAACCTCTTCAGTCAATTTGCAGGCACAGGACCAGCCCGTCAAATTGAAAATCAATTGGGGCAAGACCCTCAGCGTTTCACAAACCACGCCGACTTTACAGGTGGTCGTCAACCCGCCGCTGCGGCGTGGAACGTCAGTGCATGACAATGCATATAAGACTCTGCATGACCTGGGCGCGGATTATGTCCGCTACGTTCCCTGGCTGCCGTATCCCAAGCTCGGAGTCGCTGAGCTTGAGCCACCGAAGGACGGCAAGACTTCATGGGACTTCTCCCTGATCGATCCCATGACCATCGATTTTCTGGAAGCCACCAAGGGCCACAAAGTGACGCTCAATTTCAGCACCATCCCCCAATGGATGTTCAAAAGCGACAAGGGAAATAAGTACCCTGCCGATCCCGAGCAAGTCACATGGGATTATGAACAGGGGCAGGAATTCCGCGATCCTACCTATAAGGAAGCTGCCGACTACTACGCACGCTTGATCTCGTGGTACACCCAGGGCGGTTTCACCGACGAGTTTGGCAAGCGCCACGAATCTGGCCATCACTACAAAGTGTCCCACTGGGAAGTGCTGAACGAGCCCGAGCTGGAACGCGACATTTCGCCAGAGACTTATACGAAGTTTTACGACGCAGTTGTCACGGAGATGCACAAAGCCTCGCCTGATACGAAATTTGTCGGCATGGGATTGGCATTTACCAGGAATCCGAAGTATTTCGAATATTTCTTAAATCCCAAGAACCACAAGCCGGGAATTCCTGTGGACTGGATCTCCTACCACTTTTATGCGATCCCCACGGTGGACCAGACTCCCGAGGTCCAAGGGTTCACCTTCTTCGCGCAGGCAGACGGCTTCCTGAATTCAGTCCGCTATATTGAGCAAATTCGCAAGCGGCTTTCTCCGACTACCAAAACCATGGTGAATGAAATTGGCGCCATCTCCGCGGACGACCTGGTCCAGGGAGAGCCGGGGCATGTGACCAAGCCGATTCCGAACTCGTACTGGAGTCTCGCCGGCGCGATGTATGCCTATATTTTTGGCGAGTTCACGCGCATAGGCGTGGATGTTGCGGGCGAGTCTCAACTGGTCGGCTATCCCACACAATTCCCCTCAGTTTCCATGGTGGACTGGAATGATGGCACGCCAAATCCTCGCTTCCGCGTGCTGCAACTGCTGCACGATAACTTTGGGGCGGGAGATAAGGTAGTTGAAATCGAAGGCGGCCCCTTCTCCTCCAGTCCGTTTGTATATTCGCTGGCTGTGGTCGGCAAAGATGGCAAGAAACGAGTCTTACTGGTGAATAAGCGCGACCGGGTCATGAAGGTCACCGTTTCTGGGGCCAGCGGCGGGGATGAGACGTATGCTGACCAGACCACAGGCGCACAGCCTCCCGCTACTCTGAAATTGAGCAGCGATGAAGTGGTGCTGAACGGGTATTCCGTGTCTGCGGTCGCATTACCGTAAAAACTGTGGCGGAGAGTACTCCCGTTGTGAACTACTGCGGAGCATCCTGATCAAGCTCCTGCTTGGTCAGGTCGGTTGGAGAAAAGATGTCTTTCGCCGGTTCCTGCTGGCGGGGCTTCTCACGTAGGCGTTTGAATTCGGTCAAGGCTTTCTGCTGCTCGGCCGTGTTGCCTAACGTTTTCTGGATCTGCGACAACCTGTACCAGGCAACGTCGTTTCGAGGATCAATGTCCAAAGTTTTTTTCAGATGCGATAACGCCTCCTCTGGCTTCCTCAGCGATGTTAAAACGGAGCCTAACCCAAGATGGGCTTCCGCAAAATCCGGATAATCCTTCAGGGCCTTTTCGAAGTACTCCTGGGCCTCCTGCAACTGTCCGGCGCGCCGGTACATTTCCGCTAATTCATAGGCAGCGTTAGCATTGCTGGGATCTATTTCGAGCTCGTCTTGGAATTCTTTCAATGCTTCGGTTACATCATCGGAGGAATTAGTTTGCCGAGAGCGCGCCAACAAAGTTCGTCCCAGGCGATAATGAATGCCGAACCGCCGCGGGTCGGCAGCGAGCACCTGGCGGTATTCTCCGATAGCGGCATCATAAGTTCCCTGGCTTTCGTAGGCCTCAGCCATGGCCTGGTGCCACCAGATGGAATTGGGCGCCACTTGCGCAAGCTTCTGCATGGTGAGGAAAGCGAAATTCCCAAAGATTTTTCCCGTGTGATACAGGACCTCCGGGTCCTGTGGATACAGTCGGTTTAATTCCAAAGCGGTCCCCACCGCTTTGCTGTCCTGCTGCAAGCCTGTATACGCACGCATCAGCTGGAGGCCGCACATCCGTTGGGTTGCAGGATCGGCAGAGCGGCGAAAACCTTTTTCCAGCCCCGGCAAAGCTTCATCGTAATGGCCAAGTTCCGATAAGGACATGGCCAGCAAAGTGTCAGTCCTGGGTAACGTTGGCTTTAGCTTCAAAGCTTGCCGTAACGCAGGAACTGCCTGGTCAAATTTCTTTTGCTGGAAATAAATGAGCCCGAGATTGGCGTGCACTTCCGCAACCCCCGGCTCCAGTTGCCGCAGCTTTTCGAAAGCTGCTTGGGCTTCTACGTAGTTTCCTTGCGCCAGCGCCCGTTGACCTTGCTCGGCATATTGCTCCACTGCGGCAGATTGCCCGAGCGCAGTACCGACACAGAGGCACGATGCGAAAAGCATGCCTCTGCAATAAGTTCTCAACCTTGTCATAACACGGACGAGTGTACCTCAAAAAAATCCGCCAAGGGCTGCCCCTTGGCGGATTTCAGCGGGGAGGCGCTTCAGAAGGTCAACTTTCCGCCGAGCTGGACGATGCGTCCTGGCGCGGCAGCCGTAATTTTGCCAAAGTTTGCGCTTCCAAGGCCCGTCCCTGGATTGGTTAGACCTCCTTGGCCGAAACCGATCAGGCCACCCGGAGAGTCATTGTATTGAGTGTGGTTGAAGGTATTGAACGTGTCAATGCGCAACTGGAAGGCCGCCCTTTCGCTGAACTTGAACGACTTGGCAAGCCCCATGTCCCAGTTGTTGATCCCAGGCGCGCGCAGGAAGTTACGTTTGGTGGTGCCGTAAACACCAGGCGCTGGATTCACAAAGCACGACGTATTGAACCACTCGTTGATGCTCTTGGTGAATCCCGAGTGGGGATTGCAGCCGGAAACCAGGTCAGCCCGCTGGAAGAATGTTCCCAGAAGGCCATTTGTATCGGTCGCGGCGATGGAATAGGGGAAGCCAGTCTGGAAGGTCGTCACCCCGGTCACCTCCCAGCCACCGATGAGCGCGTCCTCTACCTTATTCATGTTGCCGAGCATACGCTTGCCACGTCCGATTGGTAGGTTGTAGACATAGCTGGCTACGAAACGGTGGTCCACGTCGAAATCGGATGGACCATAATCGAGTTCGGTATTGTGGTTGTCCATGAACCCCTGCCATCCGGTGCCGGCGGTGCCACCGATGCCGGCGGCGGCCGACTTGTTGTCCATGCTCTTGGCCCAGGTGAATAATGCCTTGAGCGCCAGCGAAGAAGTACGATGCTCCAGTTTTATGGTTCCGGCGTTGTAATTGGAGTGGCCATGCCAGTCGCTGTTGATGTAGATGCCCGGAAAGTGAGCGTAGGGCTTCCGAGTTGATTGTGGGCAATTGTGAGCAACATCGTTTGGGTTGGCCTGGCAAAACGGCAGGTCCGCTGACGAGATCTCCAGAGATTGGGCGATGTTTCGACGGTCGAGCAGGTGAATACCACGGGTCCCGATGTAGTTGGCTTCGAGAGTGGTGTCCTTGGCCAACTGGTGCTGCACCGACAACGTCCACTGTTGAATATACGGATTCAGCGGATTATCGGATTCGATCACCGCCAGGAAGGTCAGGGATGCCGGGTCGATCGCGTTGAGCGCGGTGAAACTGGGGAAAAGGTTGTTGGTCAACTTGGGCGCCGCCGGATTGGAATTGGGCGACAAGCTTTGGCGGACTGCATAGGGATACAGATCGCCAGAGTCGTCAATCTCCCGCCCTTCCGAGGAGTCCCAATAGATGCCGTAGCCGCCGCGAATCACCGTTTTCTCCCCGAACGGCTGGTAGGCAAAACCGATGCGCGGAGCAAAGGGAGTCTTCGACCCAGGGTGTGGAACGTTGGAACCACAATATTCGTAAACACCATTTCCGGCAGGCGCGACCCCGTTGGTTGAGAGGGTCTTGTCGGCGTAGCACAGCCCACCCAACGGGTTCTTGGTATCCAGCCAGAAGAAATGGTTTTGTGCTTCGTAGGCTGCCGAACGATAGTCCCAACGCAGGCCCAGGTTCAAGGTCAATCGCGGGGTCACCTTCCAGTTGTCCTGAATAAAGGGAGCAAAGTAACTGAACACGTGGTCCTGCGGGTTACCGGCTTCAGTTGTGCCGCTTAGCGGCGCAGGCATGAACCCTGCCGCACCTTGATAATAGCCCAGTAGAAAGTCCGCAAGCGCATTGCCGGTGCCGCATAGGCCGGTTCCGTTGGGGCAGTTTGTAGCGTTGGTCAATACCAAATCATTTCTGAACGTGTAATCGCCGAAGAAATCATTGTCCAGATTGCGAATCAAGTGCCAATGGCGATAGTCCGCGCCGGCGACGATGGTGTGGTTCCCCCGAACCATGGAGAGAGAATCGGCGAATTCCCACATAGGCTGCCTGCTCGCCGTATATGCGTTGACCGCACCGCCAAAGGTCGAATATTGGGATATGGCGAGGTACGGCCAGGTTGCCTGGCCAGCGGAAAACTTGGTGAAGATTCCAGTCAGAGCTAAAGCACTAATGTCCGAAGCGGGCAGCGTAGTCCCACCTAGGTTAGCAACCGCTGAAAGGTAACCGAAACGGAAGTTATTCACCGTCTCCTGCCCCAAGCTGATGGTATGGGCCACGGTCCAGCTTTTCGTTGTCTCCACAAAATTTTCACCGCCTTCGACTTTCGACAGGGTGCCGAAGGTGGAGTTCACATAGTTGGAGTAGGTCCCACGCCCGAAGATCGAACCCAAGCGACCGAGGTTCTGATCGAGTTTGTAGGTTTGCTGATTGCTCGTAAGGGGAGTAACGCCGGGAGCGCTGAAGTTATTGCCGGTACAAGTAGGGCAAGTAGGCGCAGGAAATACCCTCGCCATCACTTGGGCTAGACGCGAAAAACTGGTGGACGGAATGATATTGCCAGGGAACGGAGCACCGGTCGTAGGGTCCACTGGCATGCATGGCTGGTTGTTGGCCAGGTTCGCGGTGCACGCGGCGGACCCAAAGGCAGGCAGTCCCGATGCCGAAAAATTCCCGCCTAACTGTGCCGGGTCGGGAGCAATTCCTCCCAAGGTTCCGCCGTTTCGGATTCGCCAGCCTTCATAGTTCGCCAACCAGAAGGTCTTGTTGCGTCCGTCATATAGTTTTCCAAAATACACGGGACCACCAGCGACAAAGCCAAATTGATTTTGCCGCAGCTCTGGGATTTTTGCTACGTTCGAGGCGTTCGGCCGGGGCTGCGAAGCGTCGAATGCATCATTGCGAACGGTCTCGAACACGGAACCGTGCAACTGATTGGTGCCGCTCTTGCTTACGATGTTAACTTGGCTCGCGCTGAAACCGTATTCAGCGGAGTAGTTGCCGCCCTGCTCTTTAAACTCCTGAATCGCATCCTGCGACAGAATAACGGCTGGGGTATTCAGCGCAGTATCTGTGTTCACCAACCCGTCGAGAGTGTAGTTATTGGATTCCGGGCGCCCACCGTTGATGCTGATGGCATTGCCCTGCCCCTGGCGCATGGTGCCTTGCTCGCCTTGCACGGTGACCGCTCCTTCGCCGAGGAGCAGTAATTGCACGAAGTTCCGACCGTTTAGTGGCAACTCCTCAACCTGCTTCTGAGTGACCAGAGTCGAAACCACCGCCGAGTCTGTGTCGAGCGTTACCGCATTGGCCGTTACCTCCACGACCTCGGAAACTGCGCCAGTCTTCATGATGACGTTGACGCGCGCTTCCTGGGCTACGGCAAGGGTGATCGCGTTCACCACCGATTTTTGAAAACCAGCCGACTGGACAGTCACCCGGTAGACCCCCGGGGGCAGGAACGGCACGGTGTAGTTTCCGGTGGAGTTGGTTTCCGTGTGGTGGCTGACGCCAGTCTCGATATTGGTGACGTCTACGCCCGCATTGGCCACCACAGCATCGGAACTATCGGTGACAGTTCCTAGGATTGTGCCCACAGCTCCGCCCTGGCCATAAAGCAGACCCACCGGGATGACGGCCATCAGGCAAACGAACAAGATTCTCAAGTGGTGCAACGAAAAAAACTTCGTGGTGTTTTTCATATTCACTCCACTCATCGGCTAAGTTATCGATTAAGTTGCGGTTTTTGGCCACCTACACATCTCTGTGCCGGCGGGGATGCTCCCATCAGTGCAGATACGTCGTCAATCCGCAATGCAGAAAACGATTCCATTTCGCAATGAGAAATTTTGGCCGCGCAGCCTGAAGATGACGAAAAACACAGGCTTACCAGCAATCTTGATCCGCAAAATGATAGGGTTTGCGCACAGTTCGCGCCTTAGGCAGGGACGAACCTGTTTTGCATTACAGAACAAAATCCAACCCAATTTGAAGTTCTGTAAAGCAAGGGAGCCAGTTAAAAACTTATTTAACTGGCCTTCATCGAATGCGGAGTAGCGCTCATTGGCAGGGTCAAACTATCGTTTGGATAATAATGGTCCACGGTCGTAGGGGTGATGAGCTTGTGTTCAACAAAGACCGCGGGCGGCACCGGGCGGCGGTTCAGAATATCGAGACTGACGCGGATCAAATCATCTCCGTAGCGTTCTGGAAAGAAAGCCACCGAGCCCAGAAGCCGCGAGCCGGGTTGCCGCAATTCGGCCCGCCCTTCGGGGGATGCGTTGTGCCCCATAATCGCGCAGCAATCGGTACGTCCAGCCTCCTGAAAAGCGCGCAACGCTCCGAGGGCGCTGGGGTCATTGATGGCGCCTACGAGTTGACGGCGGCACCGCGACGAGCGGAGATGCTTACGCACCGCCTCGAAACTGGGACCCAGTTCTCCATTGCCCTCGAGATAAGTCACACGGCAATTTTTCGCGTTGGGCAGTACTAGATTAAGGCCAACCAGCATGCCGGTGAGGCGCATGCGCGGCAAATTGCCGGCGCGGCCCAACTCGAGCAAAATGATTTCCTCTACTTCAGAGCCCCAGTTCTCTTTCACCCAACGGCCAAAGTAGCGTCCGGCAATCAGGCCCGCCTCGTAATTATTCGCGCCATAGTAAGTGGCGCCGGGATGGGGAATATCAATCGCGATGAGCGGAATGTTGGCATCGCGGTATTTCGCCGCAACGATCGGGGCGACAGTCTCATCTGTTTGAAATTCAATCACCAGGTCAACTTTTTCGCGGACGAACAAATCGGCATTTCGCTGGGCGATCTTAGGGTTGTAACGGTTGTCCAGCGAAATGAGTTCAATGCCTTCCGCCGCCGCGGCCCTTTGCAACCCAGTGGAAACTTCTTTGGAGAACTGATAGTCGGGCCCTTGAGCGGCGTATCCCAGACGATAAAGTTTTTGCTTCCACGGCCTCATGCAGGATTGGTAGAGGTTCTCGCTGATTTTCTCCACCATCCCGCATTTTTCCAGCGTGTAGAGTAGGCGGAACACCATGGTTTTTGGCAGGCCGGCGCGAGCAGCGACTTCCTTCAGCGGCAAAGCCTCTCCTGGGGAACGGAATGCCGTGAGCAGCCTGGAAGAGTGAATGACTGACTTGACTAAATAGGGGTCCCGGGGCCGGACGTCGTGGTCCATAATGATGCCGCATTGATCATATTCATTTTTTGCATTTTGCCAAGCGAAATTGCATATTCTTGGCTCCCGCTTTTTTATGAGGGCCTAAAGCCCCATTTTTGGCTTAACTTTCAATATCTTCACGGATTTCCCCCACCAGTACGCCATCCGTTATGTTTTGCATTGCAAAATGTATGATTTTCAAACAGAAAAGCCGTGACCGTAGATACAACTGATGTGTAACCTCCCTCCTCAGAGAAAGCTACTTCTATGAAGTCACAGCAAACAGAAACGGTGTTTCGAGCGCTGGAAACGTTCCGTATCGAAATTCCTTCCTGGGGTTTCGCCAACACCGGCACCCGCTTTGGAAAATTTCTCCAACCCGCCGCAGCCGCAACCATTGAAGAAAAATTCAGCGATGCGGGACAAGTCCACCTCCTGACCGGGGTTTGCCCGACCGTCGCTCTACACGTCTTGTGGGACTTCCCGGATGGGACCAAGAGTACGGACCTGGTTAAGAGTCTTTCCGACCGCTACGGTGTGCGGCCTGGCTCCATCAATCCCAATCTATTTCAGGAACAGATTTACAAATACGGATCGTTCGGCAATCCGGACAAAGCGGTCCGCGCCCGCGCTCTGCAACACATGAAAGACAGTATTGAGATTGCCGCTGAGCTGAATAGCCGGGATGTTTCGCTGTGGTTTGCGGACGGCTCCAATTATCCGGGCACCATGAACATCCGCCAACGAAAACAGTGGTTCGAAGAATATTTAAAGACCTCGCATGACGAATTGGCCCCCGATCAGCGGATGTTAGTGGAGTACAAACCGTTCGAGCCAGCGTTTTATCACACCGATATTGCGGACTGGGGCATGGCACTACTGCTGGCGCGGGCGGCCGGACCGCAAGCTAAGGTCTTGGTGGATACCGGACATCATTATGCGGCGCAAAACATCGAGCAGATTGTCGCATGGCTTTTGTCCGAGGACATGCTGGGCGGGTTCCACTTCAATGACCGCCGTTACGCCGACGATGATTTGACCCTGGGATCCATCGATCCGTATCAGGTATTTCGTATTTTCCACGAGATTCTGCATTTTGCATGGGAAACTGAAAAAGACACCGATATTGCCTACATGATTGACCAAAGCCACAACCTAAAGGGCAAGATCGAAGCCATGATCCAGACTGTGACAATGGCACAGCAACTGTATGCCAAGGCATCTCTGGTAGATCATGCGAAGCTGGACACCGCGCAGAAAAAAGCCGAACTGGTGACTGCGGAATCTTTGCTGCAAGATGCGTTTGCTACCGATGTCCGGCCGGCGATTCAAGAGTGGCGCACTTCGAAGGGCGTGCCTGCGGACCCTATGGAAGCCTTCCGTCAAAGCGGCTATCTGGAACGCATCACGTCTGAGCGCGCGGCACGAAATTCGCAGAACGTCTCCTCTTATGCCTAGCGGTAACCGCACCAACCATTATCTGGCGTTCGATTTCGGCGCTGAGAGCGGTCGCGCGGTTCTGGCCCGTCTTCATTCTGGCGTGATCACTATTGATGAGATTCATCGTTTCCCCAATGAGCCGGTGGAGTACGGAGGCTCTCTGCATTGGGATATTGCGCGCCTATGGTCGGAAGTCCGCAAGGCCCTCGGCAAAGTGGAGGAAGCAAAACTCGACGGCATCGCAGTGGATGCGTGGGGCGTGGACTATGCGCTGCTGGGAGACCAGGGCGAACTTTTGCAAAATCCCTATCATTATCGGGATGCTCGTACCAGGGGTGTAATGGGAGAAGTGTTTCGAATTGTTCCTAGAGAGAAAATCTACAAGGCCACCGGCATCCAATTCATGCCGATCAACACTCTGTATCAGTTATTCGCGGCAAAGCGGGATACGCCTTCCATACTGGCTGCCGCCAGGCAGTTGCTCACCATTCCTGATCTCTTCCACTACTGGCTGACCGGGACTGCAGTCTGCGAATTCACCAATGCGACTACGACACAAATGGTGAATCCGTCGACACGTACCTGGGCAGTGGATTTGCTGGAACGCTTAGGCCTGCCTTGGCATTTGCCCGCCCAGATTGTAGAACCTGGTTCCATCATCGGAACTCTCTTGCCCAAGCTGGCGCATAATTCCTGTTTAACTGGTACGCAGGTTATCGCTCCCGCGTCGCATGATACGGGATCGGCTGTGGCTGCGATTTCCGCGCGTGATGGTACCGCTTTTTTGAGTTCAGGAACTTGGTCGCTTGTTGGTATGGAACTCGACGCTCCGGCGATCACATCTGAATCTTTGCGATTAAACTTCACCAATGAAGGCGGGGTCTGCGGAACAACCAGGTTTCTAAAAAATGTAATGGGATTGTGGATGCTGCAATGCAGCCGCCAATCCTGGTTAGGACAAGGACGGTCGTACGAATATGCGGAGCTCATGGAACTAGCGGGCCGCGAAGCGCCCTTCCAATCTCTTGTTGACCCCGATGATGAATCCTTCCTGCGTCCTGATGACATGCCCTCTGCGATTGACCGCTTCTGCGCAAAGACACAGCAGCCTTCGCCGCGTACGCCAGGAGCCTACGTCAGAACAATTTTGGAGAGTCTGGCGCTGAAATATCGTCTGGTCATTCGTAATCTTGAATATCTGACAAAACAGAAGATTGAACAGGTTCGCGTAATCGGCGGCGGATCGAAAAACCGTTTGCTGAATCAGTTCACCGCGGATGCAACCGGCAAGAGGGTTTTAGCCGGCCCCGCCGAAGCGACAGCTCTGGGTAACATTGGGATTCAGATTCTGGCGACCGGCGGCGCTGCTTCACTCATGGAAGTTCGGGGGCTTATTGATCGTTCCTTTCCGACCGAGGTCTTTGAACCTTGCGACACGGACCAGTGGAGCCGGCATGCGGACCGATTCCAACAATATTGCGAGCTAATTTATGCCTGAAATCTTTATGCCTGAAATCAAGGAAGTCACTCGTCTGAAAGATTTGTGGAACGAGCAAGAAGCCGGGAAGCTGTCTGCCAACCAGCTTGCTCTGCTGCGTTACCGGTCAAATCTGCTCGGGGCCGATCTGCGCATCACAAATTTTGGCGGCGGCAATACCAGCTCGAAAATAGAGTTGCCCGACCCATTTACCGGAGATCCCGTCCGTGTACTGGCGGTCAAAGGCAGCGGCGGCGATTTGGGCTCGATTAAAGAATCCGGCTTTGCTCTGCTTTATCTCGACCGGCTGGAGCAGCTCAAGGGGATTTATCGCGGTGAAGCGCATGAAGATGAGATGGTGCGCTATTATCCACTCTCCGCGTTCGGCGAGAACCGCGTTGCGGCTTCGATTGATACCCCGCTTCATGCTTTTCTACCATTCGACCACGTTGACCACTTGCATCCGGACTGGGCGATAGCTTTGGCCGCGAGCGCCAACGGAAAGCGCAAGCTGGAAGAATTCAACCGCAAGTTCGGACGAAGGATCATTTGGGTGCCATGGCAGCGTCCAGGCTTTGAACTGGCGCTCTTGATCGAAGATGCTGTCAAGAGCAATCCGGGAGCCGATGGCCTGATTCTTGGCAGCCACGGGTTATTCACCTGGGGCAAGACGCAGCGCGAATGTTATCTGAACAGCATTCACACCATTGACCAGATGGGTGAATTTATTTTGGAACATCAAACGAAGAAAGGCTCGCTGTTTGGTGGTTTGGAGTACAACTCTCTTTCAGATCGCAAGAAAATAGCTACTCAAATTTTGCCGCTTCTGCGAGGAACGCTATCTTCCAACCGGCGGGTGGTAGCTCACTATGCAGATGATGATGTCTCTTTGACCTTTGCCGGATCGAAGTGGTCGAGAGAATTAGGAGTCTTAGGGACCAGTTGTCCCGACCATTTTCTGAGGACCAGAATCTGTCCGCTGTTCGTCCGCTGGGACCCGGCAAAAGAAGACTCCAACGTTTTGAAAGCGCGCATTCAGGAGCAAGCCAAAGAATACCGGGCTGAATACAAAAAATATTATGACGGTTTGGCGACTCCTGATTCGCCCAAGCTACGTGATTCAAATCCGTCGGTGGTCATCATTCCCGGCCTGGGCCTCTTTGGCTTTGGCAAAAACAAGAAGGAAGCCCGCATTACGACGGAGTTTTTCATAAACGCCATCCACGTAATGGCCGGGGCCAATGCGCTCGAAGATGGAGGCGTGCAGCATCCCTTCCCGCAAGCCCGGCGGGCCGAGCAATCGAAGCAGTTTGCCCACTTCCACAATTATGTAGCGTTGCCTCGCTCCGAAGCGTTCCGGATCGAATATTGGGCGCTCGAAGAAGCGAAGTTGCAGCGCATGCCACCGGAGGCCGAATTCAGCCGCAAGATTGTTCTGGTCATTGGCGGCGCCAGCGGGATCGGGCGGGAAGTTGCATTGCTTCTGGCGCGCAAGGGCGCACACCTGGTTATTGCAGATGCCGACCAAGGGGGCGCTCAGAGCGTCGCGGCTGAAGTTGCCGACGTTTCATCCACGGATCTCGTGGCCCACACAGCCGTTGATCTAAGTTCCGCGGAGAGTCTCGATGAAGCAGCCAAATTCACAGTTCTTCAGTTCGGTGGAATTGACGGCATCGTGAATACAGCCGCGATTTTTCCTGTGGCAGGCGCGGATGGCCAATTAACGGAATCGCAATGGGCCAAAACATTTCTGGTCAACGTAACCGGAAATTATCTGCTCACGCGTGAGACTGCGTGGATATTCAAGGACCAAGGTTTGCCGTCGTCCGTGGTATTGACAAGTTCCGCCAACGCCGTAGTCCCCAAAAAAGGCACTGAGGCTTACGACGTCAGCAAATCCGCACTAAATCACTTGATCCGTGAACTGGCGGTGGGACTTGGCCCGCAGGTCCGCGTGAATGGCGTCGCTCCCGCAACCGTTGTCGCAGGCTCCACGATGTTCCCACGCGACCGGGTAATCCAATCGCTGCAAAAATATGGCATTGCATTCGCCGAATCGGAATCCACGGAAGATTTGCGCTCAAAGCTGGCGGATTTTTACGCTCAGCGCACGCTGACTAAAAGGCCGATTCTTCCCCAGGACTGCGCCAACGCCATTGTCTGGTTGCTGAGCGATGAAAGTGCAAAGACCACGGGCCATGTGATCCCCGTAGATGGCGGTTTGTCAGAAGCCTTCTTACGCTAGGTGAGACGAAATGAAACGAGTCTGCTTCGTGTTGCAAGTGAAACCGGACCGTCTCGACGAATATAAAGTCCGCCACCGCAGTGTGTGGCCGGAGATGCTGGCCGCACTGCGTGAAACCGGGTGGAAAAACTATTCATTATTTCTCCGGCCCGACGGGCTGCTGGTTGGTTACCTGGAGACCGAAGATTTCGAGCGCGCCCGTGCAGGTATGGCCAAGCGTGAAATCAACGACCGCTGGCAACGTGACATGGCCGGGTTTTTCTTACAGCCTGACGGTGCATTGCCTGACCGCGCCATGGAACCGCTGGAAGAAGTGTTCCATTTGTAACTCGAATTCGAGGACACTATGAACCCAAATCCCGCCTTAGGTGTGCTCCTTCACTGGCTAGGTGGCCTGGCTTCCGGCAGTTTTTATGTTCCCTATCGTGGGGTGAAGCGCTGGGCCTGGGAAACCTACTGGCTTGCGGGCGGGGTCTTCAGTTGGATCATCGCTCCCTGGGTTTTCGGCCTGCTGATAACGAAAGATTTGCTCGCCGTCCTGCACGAGGCTCCGGGAAGCAGTCTTTTCTGGGCATTTTTTTTCGGGCTGCTGTGGGGAGTCGGCGGACTCACCTTCGGATTGACCATGCGTTATTTGGGACTGTCGCTCGGCATGGCGGTTGTGCTCGGCTTGTGCGCCGCCTTCGGGACTCTCATGCCGCCAATTTTTCGCGGCGAGTTTATGACACAAGTTGCAGGCACTCCCTCCGGAAGAATGATTCTTCTGGGGATCTTCGTCTGTCTGCTGGGCATCGCCGCAGCAGGATTGGCCGGCATATTCAAAGAAAAGAATATGTCGCCTGAGCAGCAGAAAGTTGTCATCAAAGAATTCAATTTCAAAAAAGGCGTGGGCGTGGCAATCCTGTCCGGAGTCATGAGCGCCTGCTTCGCCTATGGTCTGGCCGCGGGGGATCCAATCAAGCAAATTACTTTGAAGCACGGCACGCCTGTGCTTTGGCAAGGACTGCCGGTGCTGGTCGTGGTACTGATCGGTGGCTTCACCACCAATTTCATCTGGTGTCTGCTGCTCAATATTCGTAACCAGACCGGCTATCAATATTTCAGTTCGAAGTCACGTGAGTCGCAGGCAGATGGTTCGAATATGCCCACGGTCTCTGCCTTGGATATGCCCGCCGAAGAAGTTGCGGAAGAGATGCCGATGCGCGGTCAGCGGCAAGGAGTCCAACTGCTCGAAGAAAAGCGGCTCGCTCCCGCGAAAGCCAAAGAGGAAGCACGAGTCCCAATGCTGTCCAATTATTTATTCTGCGCGCTGGCTGGCACGACTTGGTACTTCCAATTCTTCTTCTACACCATGGGCGAAACCCAAATGGGCCGATACAAATTCTCCAGTTGGACGCTGCACATGGCCAGCATCATTATCTTTAGCAGCCTCTGGGGCATCGGGCTCAAGGAATGGAAAGGCGCTGGAACTCGCGCCGGGCAACTTCTGGCATTGGCTCTTTTGTTATTAGTTGGGTCAACCGTTATAGTCGGTTACGGAAATTACCTGGCTTTACAAAATTGATTCGCCAGGCGCCGTTTTTAATTCCGTTTCCAAATCCGTTGCGCCTAATCAAATCAATGGTTAGAGCGTAACCCCGAAGCTGGGCAGTGTTGCGGTATGACCGTTCCGCTGCGATACCATGTCTCGGCTAATGAAACTTCCTGCGCAATGAAATGCTGAGTAACGGTTCCGAAGTAGTTTCCCTGAACTCCGATCGCTGGAATTGTGGTGCAATCCATAAGTTGACTCCCTGATGCGCGTTCGCTTCAGCGAACGGTCCCCACGCTGCCTTTTCTGTAATTACGCGGCGACGGGCGCACTTTGTTCTCCTCCCCGCCTTCCTTCAACCGCCAGGTGACGCATTATCGTTGGTTGTGGAGGAATCGTTGGCAAGGCGGAAGCTTGCCAACACCGGTTCCGGCTACCCTGACGTTCCAACGGAAACTCTAAGCATGAGCCACCTTGTTACAAAAACAGAACACAGCCGCTGACTCCGCTCCTTTTAAGTGTTCCTGCCAGCCGTCTGTTGCTGCCAGACCCAGTGGGGATCACCAGGTAACAGGGCAAGAGTGGAGCGCCACAAAATGGCTTGCCCCGCTTGGCTTTTTGCTCGGAAGTCGACGGGTTCGCGCAGCAAGAGAATGGACTAACGCAAGAGAATCGGCTTAGGTCCGATTTTACAGAAATGGGTTTTGTTCGGAATTTGGAACATGCATGGAGCTGGTTTCACTTTCGTGGGACAAAGACAAGAAAAACGGCTATATTTCCCCGCAAGAGAGAGTTGGGTTTTTCGGTCCCCCCGTATTCCCCAGATGACGCGTTGAGAAATCTGCCACTTTGTCCAGCGTGAGGTGTTCTCACGTTAAGTGTCGCCCCCGATTTCCCCCCAGAACGGAGATCGTTGTTATGGTTCGCGCCCGAAGTCTGGTGGCGAGCTGGGATCCGGCGAGGTGTGGGCCGGTGCTTGCGCTCCTGCGCGAGAGACAGCTGTGGCCGGTCCTGGTTCGAGACAGCGGGGAGATAACAAGCGCAATAGAGGAAACAGATACCGCTCTGATTGTCCTGAACGGATCCTGCGAGTTCTGTAGGCCTTTCTTCCACTCGCTCGGCCAGGTGCGATCCATGCTGGACGCTCCTCCTTTGGTGGTCATAGCGTGTGACAGCTCGGAGGCATTTGCGGTGGCTGCATTGCGCGCCGGGGCCAAGGACTACCTCACCGAACCTTGGGATCTCTCCGCTTTGGACCAGTCCATCGCACAACTGATTCCCCAAGCCCAGCCCGCGGCATCAGTTGCCGATGTACCGCTGACCGGAGGCGACGTCTTAGTCGGCGCAAGTCCCGCGATGCAGGCGCTGCGCATGCATATCCGGAGGGTTGCGGCGACGGAATGCAACGTCCTGATCACGGGAGAGACGGGCACGGGGAAAGAGCTGGTGGCCCAGCTCGTCCACCAGAACAGCAAGCGCGGCAATCACCCGCTGATTTGCATCAACTGCGCCGCCATCCCGGATTCATTGCTGGAGAGTGAATTGTTCGGCTATGAGCGCGGCGCCTTTACCGGAGCAACCACCACCAGCCAGGGAAAGTTGATGACCGCGAACAAGGGCACAGTCTTCTTCGATGAAATTGGAGACATGAGCGCCACCGCGCAGGCCAAGATTCTGCGCGCTATCGAAGCCAAAGAAGTGCAGCGTTTGGGCGCAACCCGCAAATACGAAACCGATGTGCGCATTCTGGCCGCGACCCACCATAATCTCGATGAACTGGCCAACGTAGAAGCATTCCGCCGCGACCTGTACTTTCGCCTGAATGTCGGCCGGATCCACCTGCCGCCGCTGCGCGAACGCAAAAGCGATATCCCCGGGCTGACGGAGCGGATGGTATTCGAACTCAACCAAAAGCTGGGCCGGCAGGTCGAAGCTCCCGACGGAAAAGCGGTCCGAATATTGACCGACCATAATTGGCCCGGCAACGTCCGTGAACTTAAGAACGTGATGGAGCGCATCTTTATCAACCGTGAAAGCGGCCGCATCAACGAGGAAGACCTCATCGCTGTACTTCAGGCTGGAGGTTACGGGCCGAACCAGCCGCAGGCCGACGATGCACAAACTCTGCGCGACGCCTTAGAAACTTGCAACGGAAACAAAAGCAAAGCCGCCGAAAGACTTAACTGCTCAAGAATGACGGTGTACCGGAAAATGGCGAAGTATGGGATGGATGAAGCGAGCGCGCAAAAAGTAATCGGCGCTTTTCAGAGAAAGCCGGCCTGACTATTCGACCCACTCCGCCGGGTCGAGAATCAATCCCGAGACTTTTTCCTGTTCGGCTATATTGGTGAATCGCTCGGTCACCAGAGGTGGCCCGGGATCCGTAAGAAAAAAAGCGTCTTCCCCCTGCCACGTTGATGCCGAGACCAGTCTTGGCGGGCCCGCGTTCTGGCTGTACTTGGCGAAAAGAGCATCTGCCACCCGTGGCGTGCTTTTCCAGATAATTCGGCCGCAAGCGGGACACAATCCGGTACGTTCCCACCATCCCGATGGCCCGTCTGCCTTGCCTGGGACCAGCCATTGCACGAATTCAGGAATCACCACTTTGTTGTCCTGATCAATATCGGTGAAGATATTGCTGCGCGAGGTTTTCATGGGACGCATCGAAAACCCCCGCACACCCGCCGCCTGAAATTGTTCATAAAGCCTGCGGGTCATTGCGTAAGTGGTCGTGTCCGCCTTCACCAGTTCAGCTTGTTCCCAGGTATCGAATTGGTAGTCGAGGAAAGTAACTTCGTCCGGATACTCGGTCTCACAGGTCTCACACGCCTCGCGCCGCACAATCCGGGTATCAGGTCCAAACGCACCGATCATTGGACACCCAATCAGGGTGAAGATACGCGGCCGGTCGCCCGCCATCGGGCCTCCTTTGCTTAATGTACCCGCGATTGAACCGCTATTGACTCGCAGCGACTACGCGTGCGGAATCCACCGCCCCCTCGGCCGCCTTTTGCGTGCCCTTCAACAGGCGTTGGGACTCAGCCGCCAACAGGGCGCGCAAGGCTTCCTTGTCCCCAGCAGCTTCCGCTTTTAGCGCGTCCTTATTGGTTGCCATAAACTGCTTCATCCCCTCGATATACTCATCAACAAATTCGCGAAAATTTGCAAATGCTTGACGGGCGTTCTCTTTGGGTAGTTTGGCATCCTTCAAAACTTCATAGAAGTCGTTCCAAAGCATCCGGATCTTCGACAAGTGCACCTCGGAATTGAAAGCGCCCTTCAGAATAGTCCGAAGATTGGCCGCTTCGTGGATCTCTTCCAGGGTGAATAGCCGGGGAAATCTCTTCAGCACCTGCTGCTCGATGGCATGGTGAATCACATTGAGTTTACTAACGGCTTCTTCGAGAAACAAATCGATGATTTTGCGGTAATCAGGCTTTGCTTTTGAAAAGCCGACCAGAAGTCCTTCGAGCACTTCCTTTCCACTTTTCGCCAGAACTTTTTCGCCAAGCTTGCCGCCTTTCCCTTCCAGGATGCTGGCGTCTTCAATCCACTTGATCTTTCCTTTGGCCAGCAGAATCCACGGGTTGATCTCGCCTTCCAGCGTGAACCAGCCACCGGACAGGCGAATACGAAACGCCTTGAAGCGGAGCTTGTTCCACAACCGCTCGAAGAGCTCTTCCACCTTGCGGATGCCCTTGGCAAAGCCCTCACCGATTCCTTCCAGCAGCAACTTGCCGTTTTTGACGATGGCCCGCCCGAATCCTGCGATGTTCTTCCCCGCGGTCTTAACGCCTTTCACGCCAATTCGGCCCAGCTCCTCGACGCTCTCGACGGTGCCTTTTACCGCAGCTTTGGCCGCTTTGGCCGCAGCTTCGGCAGTCGCCTTGAGGCCCTGTTTGAGGGTCTTGATCACTTTGTCGAGATTGAACAGCAAGGCGAAAATCAGCTCAATAGCCACGATGGCAAGGCCGCGAGCCAGGCTTTTTGCCGCGCCCACGATTTCACCGGCAATTGCCTTGCCCACGTACTCCGCTACATACGCGGCGGCACGAACGGCCGCGACCCCGATCATGATCGCGGCCATGATGTCGAGGATTTCAGGCAGGGCCGCGGTGACGGCGCCGCCGGTCAGGATTTCCAGGGCAACCAGGACTGCGATTACGCCGATGATTGCCGGAATCAGCCAATAAGAGTTGCAATTGAACCAGGTCTTTATCCCCTGGCCGATCTGGTGCAGCAGATAGCGGGCGCGCTGGGCGCGGGTCAGCGGACCGATCTTGAGTTCCTCCGGAATAGAGCCGCCGCCCTCCGACTTGGCTGATTTCTCCTGCGTGCAAGTGTTCGGAGCGGGCTGGTTCATGAACTGCTCGAGCTGTTCATCGGTGGACATCTCGCTCATCGGTTTTTGCGGGACCGCGCCGGACAGATCGCCAGCGGGGGCGGTCATGTCCCCTTGCGCGCCACCTCCGCTCAACTCGGTCTGGATACCCTTAATCGTGCGCGCGGGGTCGTCCGGCCCACGGAATTCCTTTTCGCCTCCTTGTGCTTGCAGGTCAGCCACCAGCTCCGGCTCCGGCATGAAATCGGCGATGTGATCCACACCAATTTGCCCTTCTGCCAGACTCGGGTTCCCAAGGACCGCGGCATCGCTGACCGGCATGCTCCCAGCAACCGCGCCCTGAACGGCCAAATCGGCGGGTTTCGGCGCGGTAGCACGCTCGAAGGGCAGAGGCTCGGTCAGGTCCATCCCGATCAGTTCCTCCTCGAACTGGCCCTCGATGTAGTCAGGGACTTTGATCATCGCGGACAACAGGTTTCCCACCCAGTCCAGATCGTCGCCGGACATAATCCGTGCCGCGCGGTTCGACGCTTCGATCTTCTTTTCGACGCTGGATTGACGCAATTCAGTCAAGGTGGCCAGGATCTTCGTTTTCGTGGCCGGCCAGGCCTCGCCAAGGACTTTGAAAGTTGGCAACGCGCGCACCACGGCAATCAGCAAATCCAGGATGAAATCAATAATGGGCGGCTTGAAACAGTTGGGGAGCAACTGCCACATGTAGCCGGTGATGACGATCGGGAGCAGTATGGGGTTGGTAACAACGATCGCCAGTTTCACCAGGAAGGCGAGGACCGGCTTCACAAATGCCCAAACCTTCAGCAGCACTTCCTTCAACTTGTGGAGCGTCTTTAGGAAACCGGTCCGCACCCAATTGGCGAATTTGCGGAACGAATCCGCCACAAACTGGACGGTGGCCAGGGCCAACTTGAGAAGCGAACTGACTCCGAGGGCCTTGAGCAACCCTCCCAGGGCGGCATCAATGGAGTCCACCTTTTCGGCGATCCAGGTGGCGGCCGATTCGATCAGCTCAGCCGCTTTCTGCGCTCCGGATGCGATGGCCGGCAGAATGTGCTCGGTGAGCGCTTGGCGCGCCAGCACGATGAAGTCCGTCTTCTTCCACTGCGCATAGAGCCAGGTCAGCGCGTCCCACAGCAGGGGAGCGCCTTTCCAGATGGCGATGATCGGCCCGATCGGGGAGATGAGCAGCAGCGCTCCTCCGATCACTTTGAGCGCGCCGTGGATTGGCTTGGTAAACTCGTACACCTTGTCCCACGCCGCTTTCGCCTTTTCCTTCAGCCAATCGAGCACGCCGGCGCCGCTGTCCCAGGCAACGCCAAACTGCTTTTTGATCCAGTTCCAGGCCCGGCCAACAAGCTCTCGAATCGGCGCGGTCTTGTCCCAAATCCATTTCGCTTTTTCCTCAATCCAATTCCAAACCGTCCCAGCAACGCTCTTGATCGCTTCCCATACGGGCGCGCCGATGTGTTCCCATATCCACCCGAAGAAATCTCCCACCGCGGACGCAACTTTTTTGACGCCATCGAAGACCGGGCCGACGATGCCTTTAACCAGGCTGGTGACAGCTCCGGCGGCGTGCGCGAATGCGTCGCACGCTCCGGCCAGCAGTCCGGAAGCGGCTTTGCTTACGCTGGCCGTGTGTTCGCCGATGATGTCAGCGGCGGCTCCCAGGAAACCTTCTTTTTTGACCTTGGAAACGACCCTGCCAAAGATTGAATCGAAACCCTCAGTGATCTTTTCTTTCAGGAAATCAACGATCCCCATGCGCAGGAGCTTCAACAAGCCGGGAGCGTATTTTTCGATCTTGGAGACGATCCAGTCTTCGACTGCGTCAACGGCACCCTCAACCTTGTCCCCGATGTAGTGGACGACGCGCCCGCCGGTCGCGTCCCAGATGTCGCCAGCCAGTCCGCGGCGGACAGGAGCTTTTGCATCCCGCGAAATTGCAACAGTCTGCCCGGATGGCTGAGTCATGACCGAGTCCGCCACCTGTTCCGCTTCGCGCTCCATCGGGCTATCGGCGTCGCCGACCACGGCGCTGCGGGCTTGGGTCGTGCTCCCCGCCTGGAGTCCGGCATTTTCCTGCTGCACGGTATGGGTCAGTTCATGGGCAATCAGGTGCTGGCCTTCGCGCGTGTTGGGCGCGTATTTTCCAGCGGCGAAATAGATGTCCCGGCCGGTTGTGTAGGCGTTCGCGGCCATGGCATCCGCGGATTGGCCAGCCTGGGCATCCGCGTGGACCCGGACGTCGGAAAAGTCCTCGCCGAAGCGCGACTCCATGAACGCGCGCGTGCTGCGGTCGAGAGGATGGCCTGGACTGTCGGTGGGGACAATGCCGGTGGCAGGCGGCTGACCACTTTCTCCGCTGGCCTGCCGTTGCACCAATTCAGAATCGGACGGTTCCTCAGCCGCTTTTTGCTGGCATGACGAACAGGTACCGCCGCAAGCGCATTCCCGCTGCACCACCGCGCGCCGGCTGAGCTGTGCTATCAGGTGCTGGGCCTTGTAATTGCCCATCCCCTGTTGTAAGCGCCGCATCACCAATACCCGCGCCTCGGTACTGGTGCGTTGACGCATGATCGGGCTGGTGAGCACCCGGCCCCGGTTGCCGGAACCGTTTCCAGCAACCGCGCTTAGAACACCGCCCAAAGGGGACGCTAGCGCATCGGAAATCGCAGGTCCACTGCTGGAAGCAGGTTCTGCGTGTTTGTGCTGTAGATCTCGCTCAGCGTGGGCGGTTTCAGGCGCGAGGGACATGGCGTCACTTGACCCTCATGCGCATCAATGCGTCAATTACGGTCCGGATCGCGTTTTTCGTATTGTCGTCCAGACTCCGGTCTCCGGCAACCTGGTCGAACACGGCCTGGGCGCCTTTTGAGGGAAGGTCCTTCCCCAAAGACTCGAAGCGGTCCTGGACCCACTGCGGCAGACCTAGCTTTTTCGCCACATCCCGCCCTAAGCGGCCAAAGAGATCCGCCACCGAGGTCCCCGGCTTGGCTTTCTCGGTCAGTTGCGCCTCTCTTACGGCTTGATCAATTTTGCGCGTAAGTTCTTCTTCCGGGGTTGGGTCCTTCGGATGATAAGTAAGATCCACAGATTTGGACGGCGCCGGAGCAACTGGCTTGGGCGCGGGGGAGAGCGGAGGCATTGTGGACTTGAGCGCGCCTCGTTCGACCACGTCAATCTCCACACGGCGATTCTTTGGCTCGTGCCCGGCAGTCTTGACGACCGGCAGGTGTTCACCAAGGCTGGAAGCATGGAGAGCGTCGCCGGGAATCCCTTTCGCAATCAAATATTCCCGAACAGCATTCGCCCGCTGCTGACCGACCCCGAGATTATGGAGTTCGGTCCCGGGCGCGTCGGCATATCCGACGATGGTGATGACCGATCCAGGAGAGCTGGATAGAGTGCTCTTCAAGTGCTCGGCAAAATCGTCGAGCTTGGCCCTGTGATCACCCTTGAGCTGGAACTTGTCTGTATCGAAGTTGTCGAGTGCGAGGGAGTAATTCGGCAGCAACTTCGGCGCAGATGGCTGTGCTCCGGGGGCCGGCTGCCGTTGCATCGCCGGAGCCGCGGCCGCATTGGCAATGCCGGCTGCATCCCCTGCCATCACGGACGACGATGCCATCGCCGCTTCCCGCTCAAGCCCGGCATCTTCGCCTGGCAGTTGTGTCACGGCCTGCTCCTGCTGAATTACGTGAGTGATTTCGTGGGCCATGGTCTCGTACCCGTAGGCGCCAGGGGCAAAATAGATGTCGCGGCCGGCAGTGAAAGCAACCGCGCCGGCCTGCTGCGCCAGCTCTCCAGAAACCGGATCGCGGTGAATGCGGACCTCGCTCAAGTCCCTGCCAAAAGCCGGCTCCAGACGCGCCCTGGCCTCTTCAGGAATGGATTCGCCCTGCGCTTGCGGCAGGAGTTTCTGCACCGCCTGGTTTCCGGCCGAGCGTTGCAGCGCCAGAATGCCGTCAGCCTTCTGCGGGGCCGCTTCGGTTTCCTCTGCGCGATGCGAAGCCGGTTCCAGCGCCGGTTCTTGCGGACGCTTGCTGGCGTGCCATCTCACGACGCCTCCTTTGCGGCAGCGCGAGAGTAGGGGCCGAGGTCAGTCTTCATGATCAGTTTGCCGAGCTTGTTGTGATACTCGTTGCGCAGAGCTTCGATGATGTGGTCCATCGAGATCACGCGCTTGTCGTCCTTTTCCTGGGCAGCCAGGAATGCCGCCTCCAGCACGACATTGCGGATGTTGGCTCCGGCAAGGTTGAAACGGCCGGCCAGGAATGCAAAGTCAATGTTGCCGGCTCGCGGCGCCTTCTCGGGAAATTGTAGTTTCCATATCTGTTCGCGGGCCCGCTCGTCGGGAAAGGGGAAGCGCACCATGCAGTGCAAGCGCCGCAGGAACGCCTCGTCAATGTTCTCCAGAAAATTCGTCGCCAGAATCACCAGCCCCTGATATTGCTCGATCCTCTGCAACAGGTAGTTGGTCTGCATATTGGCGTAATGGTCACGCGCGTCATTCACTTCCACTCGCTTGCCGAACAGCGCGTCCGCCTCGTCAAAAAACAGCAAACTCTGGCTGAGTTCAGCCTCGCGAAAAATCATGCTCAGGTGCTGCTCAGTTTCGCCGATGTATTTGCTGACTACCGCGGCCAAATCAATCTGAAATAATCGCAGCGAAAGCTCGCGCGCCAGCACCTCGGCGGTGCAGGTCTTTCCCGTTCCCGGAGGTCCGCTGAAAATAGCGGCGAGCCCGCGGCCGCGCGACATCTTTCTCCCAAAATCCCATTGGTTGTGCACGACGCTGCGGAACTTCACCCGGGCCGCCAGCCCGTGCAACTGCTTCATCTGCTCGGCCGGCAGCACCAGGTCCTTCCACTCGTAGCGGGGCTCGATGGGTAGAGCAAAGCGCTGGATGTTCGGGCTATTGAGATCCCGCACCGCGGCCAGCACGTCCGTCATCATCGGTTGAGGATTGGCTGGGTCCCGAAGGCGGGCTAGCGCCCAGGCAAGATCGGCAGACTGGTGGATACGTTTTTTGCCAAAGCTGAACAAATCGGCGAGCCGTTCCGCATCCATGTCAGGTACGTTCGGAAGCGCGACCTGCCATTCCTCGCGCCGGGTTTCATAGTCTGGGGGTTGAAGATGGATCCGCCAAAGATGGGTGGCGGCGCCGGGCGTAACGAATTGCTCGTCAGGGCTGAGGAACACTACAGGAAGATTGCTCTCGACAATCCCTTTCAAGAGCATCTCCTCCACCTGATTTCTCTTGGTTCTTTCCGTCTCCTGCGGTTCCAATTGGCCACGCTCAATCACCAGCAAATTGTCCCAAAGAGCTGCATCGCGCGTCAGCGTTCTTACCTTGACCGGGTCGGACTCCAGACCCAACAACTCGACACAAAGCATGTCTTTACCCAGGGAATGCGCAATGGCTTCCGCGGCCTCTTTGAGCGGTGCATCATCGCCTCCCCAAAGTTGCACGATCGCCAGTTCAGTGCCGTTCTGATCGAGCGCCGCAGCCAGGTTTTGCAGCTCCTGCCGGCTGGCCGCTGAAGTTTCCACATCGCTAATCGCCTTCTCCGCCACGATCAGGCGCGCTGTGGGGCCCTGCCGGGGCTGCCGCTCGAGCAGGAAACGAGTCACGGTTTCATCCATGCGCAGGAAACGGCGCAGTTCCGTGGGATGTCGGTCGTAGGATTCTTCGTGCAGTTCGATAAGGTGAAAATGGAGCAATGGGGCATCGGGAGAAAACAACTGGCGGGCCTTGATCTTTTCTTCCTCGCTCCGGCAAATCAGGTCCAGCGCCAGGTTCATGCCCGCGTTCTTGCGCGTGACATCGTTCTGCAAATATGCGTAAAGGGTCTCGTAGCGAGGATCGAGTTCCGGGGCAAGCGCGACCAGCAGGATGTCTACTTCCGCTGGAGACAAACCGCAACAGGCAGCAAGATGAGGCAGCGCCAGCTTGGTTCCCGCCTGCGCGCTGGCCTCCATGCGGGCGCGAATTTCTTCCTGCTGACTGTTCAACTCCTGGTCCATGCTGCCGGCCGATTTCGCCAGTGGGTCGTCCATCTTCCAGATGTCCCCCAGAAAATCCACGCTGGCCACCATCCGGTCCACGTTGTCTTCTGAAATGACCAGGCCGCGGAATTCATCGGGAGTTTCAGAGGAACGCGACTGGCGCGCAATGAGAACGGCCCGCCGCAGCAGCAAATCCAGCCGCTTCATCTCGGCGAGGATGTGCTCGACGCTGTCACGAAAAGGCTGCGGAGTTGCCATTACAAGCCCTCCAGCACAAACTCCACCGAGCGGCCGTCCATCCACTCCACGCGCCGAAGGCGGTCATCCATCCCGGAGATCCGCAGCGCAACCGCCCAAGGACTCGGTCCAAGCGCAACCAGCACTCTCCCAGGCTCAATCAATATGCGTCCGGAAATGCGGAGGAATTGCCTCACCACAGCGTCGCGGGAAGCATGACGGAATCCGCGCACCAGGCTGGCAAAGCAGCGCGCCATTTCCCCGGCCGCAGCGTCGAGAGCATCCCGCCAGCTTTCCGCTTTCACGAAATCGGAGATGGCATGCGCGTCAACGTTCGAAAAGAAGTGCCTCATGCCGGCGAGGTCCGGCTGCTCGAACATGCCTGCGAATACCGCGACCGCAGGTTCAACCGGGCCATCGAGGTCGAACTTTTTCACCAAGGACATTCCAATGCCGGCCAGCAAGAACGACACGGCCCTCGGCCCGCCAAACCTGGCAAATGCGGGAGCGCGGGAAAAACGCCACAGATCGAGCCTCTGAGCAACGGACAACATCAGCAAGATTCCCGCACAGTCAGAGGTAATCCAACTGGCCGCGGTACCCTGGCCACTGGCAAATGATGTTGCCGCGGAGGGCACGAGCGGCCGGAGCATTTCCAGCACGGAAATTAAATCGGCGGAAGCGCAGGCTTCGTCCTTCAAGCGTTTCGCTGCGTTTCGTATCGTTCCCGCAGCTTGGCTGGCAACGATTAGACACCAGGGCGGAAAGGGGACCGGGCCGGCCAGCAATGTGGGGTCGTGCACGGTAAGCAATGACGGCATCTCCAGAAATTTCACCAGCAAGCGCAAGCCATGCCACACAGACAGCAGCGGCATTCGGCATTGCAAGCGCGCCCACAACCGAACGGCCTGACGCTGGCTGCCAAAAGGCCATTTGCGAATGGTCCCATTGGTTGCAGTCTTGCCCAGTTCAATCAGACCCCCGAGTGTCAGAACAGGCAGTTGTTCTTCGCCCCCGGCAATGACCTGCATCAACCTTTCGAGAGCAGGGTCGTCCAAGACATTGAGAACACTCTCCAGCGAGCCCTCACGTTCAAGTTGCTGGAGAACCTCCACCGTGAGATGAGGCTCGCGGACCAAGACCTCCAAAGCGGCTTCCCACGGCTTTCTGCCTTTCCATAGCGATAGTTCGGGGAATTCCCAAGTAGGTGTAACACCCTGCGAAACAATTTGGTCCAGCATCGCAACCCGGTAAGCCACAACCGATTCATAACGCCTCGAAGAGATGGCGGTATCTCCGGGCGGGTGCGCAAGCGCCTGGTGAAGTGCCTGGGTGAAGGCCTTCGCCCAGGCGCTGGTCAGCGCGAAGGCATTCAGATTGCGCGCCGGTATTTTTAACCGTACGCGCAGTTCTCTTAACCGAACGATTGGCGGCAACCGGTCCAGGCTCGGCCCCAGATGCGTCCCCAGTTCCCGGGCCAGCGTCCCGCGCGCGGCATCCTCGGCCAGCGCGCTTAGCCGCTCAAGACCTCTGGGCGATTGGCAATGCGTGCTCAGCTTTTGGATGGTGAGACTCATGGCTGATAAATGACAACGTAGCTGATCACCAATTTGGTCAGCGGATATTGCCACTGTGTCGCGGTGGTCACGTCCGCCACTGGGCCAATCGTGACCGTTACGTTCAGCGTGCTGTATCCCGGCGCCGCTGGATTAATTACCGGGGTCCCGAGTTGGACCGTGATTGGGCCCAGGCCGTTCCAGAAGCCCTGGATGTTCGGGTCTTGCCAATCCATTTCGCTGATTCCGAGGAACATCTGCGTCGTGCCCCCGGCCGGGAAAGCGGCGAACTGGTTGGATTGAACCGGGACCGCGGTAGACGGTTTGGGGCTGGAGTCATTCGGGGTGGGGAGGGTCATTGAGATGGCGCCGGTCACGATGCGCGGCATCAGGCTTTGGATAAGTTGTTTGTGCTTGTACCAGTCAGCGTCGTCGGGAGACCAAAAATAGCAGTCGCCGTTGACGAACAGATCGTTGGTGATCTTCAGGTTCCCAGTTGGGATCTTGCTAAAGTCCTTGGGCAGATTTTTATAGGTCGTATTGTCGAGAACGAAGTCGTCCCCGATGACGATATTTTTTTCTGTGATTAAGTTTCCGCGCTCCAACGCGCTCGGTTGAATGTCCAGATATCCGGCGGGCGCAAGGCGTTTCGTAGGATCAATGTTCTGCTTGGTCAGATCGAACGGATCGGGTCCTTCGTCGGGAGCAACCACGCGTTGGGCGCGGATTCCAACGAAATGGCGGCGACTCAGATCGGGAGGGTTGACAATGGCCAGGCCTAACCCAGCGGGACTGGGCTGCAAGGTGACCGTACCCAGCCGGACTCCATCGCATTTGGCCACGACACTCGGGCCTACGACTGGAATCAGCTGGACCTGGAAATATTCTTCCCAGCGCGTGTATTGGCTGGGCGCATTGCAGTCCATATAACCGGCCGCCGGCAACCCGGTCTCCTTCTCGGCATAGCAAATCCACACATCGTATTGCTTGCCCGCGTGGAGGTTCGGCCCGGTCAGAACATCGCTCAGGCTGTATGGCGCCAGCACATTGATTTCCCGCCCGGCGTCATCAATCGCCATTCCGGGAGCAACCGAAAAAAAGTAAATACCGCTGGACGGGACCGAATCCTGGTCCTGCACGATCTCAAGCCCGTAGATGATGCCGTGCAGGTGGAGCTTCCGATTCATGAGCCGGCGCATTGCGATGTGATACGACTGCTCGTCGGTAAAATCGTAGCTGCGCAGGTATTCCCCGTCGAAGTAGCGCAGACGTTCTACTGGGTTCGCCACGGTGATGTCTCCTATCTATTCGCGCCCCTTCTATTCCTCTTTGGGGTTGCCCTTTCGGGATGGTTTTTTCAAGTCGGCGATGGCGGCCCGCAATTCATCCACTTGCGATCGCAGATCAGCGATCTCCCGCTCCGGGTCCTTGTGCGGCGGCCCCGCTTGTTTTTGCAGCGACCGGCCAAAAGCGCGGTTTGGGTCCAACTGCTCGAGGAAAGAAGGCCGCACTTCTTTTTGCCTGCCTTCTTCCGTCTTGTACGTCAGGACCGAATCGTGACGCCGGAGCAGCGCGTGCGATTGCACCCATTGCGTTGGCGTGAGCGCGCTGAAGCCCTCCGCCGGCAGTTTCTCTTCCATGTTCGTGATTCCGAACAGGCTTTCGACGGCCTTCCTCTCCTCGTCCCCGGCCGCGGCCAGCACTGTGGAGGAAACTGCCATGCTGTCGGTAAAATCAAAAGCCTTGTGCAGTGAACGAGGAAGCCCGCAGAGGGCGCGGATGAGCGACGCGGCGGCTTCGAACCGTCCACTCTGGCTTGCCCCGAACTCAGTCAGGAAGAATGTAGGATTGAATTTGTCATAGTCCGGGCAGCAGCGGACTTTGCCGTCTTCCTTCCCTGCTCCGAGTTCCTGCGTCATGATGTCGTAAATCAGCACGTGTAACAGATTGGCGGGGGCGATTAGATATTTGCGTGGAGTGTTGCAAACCCGGACCAGCTTTCCGTTCAACACTTCCACCGTCCCGAGGACCAGGCAATGGGCTTCGCAGGGCTGCTGGCAATCAAAGACCACATCGCCCAACACGCAGTCGTACTGGTAACGCTGCATGTAATACAAAAGTTTGCGGAAGGGCGCTTCTAACTCCTTGCGATCGAATTCCAGCAATTCTTCTTCGATTTCTTCTTCCAGCTTTTTTTCAATCTGTTCTTCGATTTTCTCTTCCAGGCTTTCTTTTCTTCTTTTTTTCTTTCCCTCCTGAAGATGCCAACGGCCTCCGTCTTCGTATTCTTCTCCAGGGCAACGAAGGCAAGCGATCTCGTCATACAGGTTGCAGTTGAAGCGGTCTGGATTGGCCTTGAGATAGTTCAAAAAGTAGGCGCGGAGCAGGCAAAACAGCTCACATGGCCTGAGCCAGGGTTCGCCTTGGTTGCGCTTGCCTTCTCCGAAGATATAAAGCAACTCCGCCCTGTACTGCTTGATGATGGCCGCGAGCTGGCTGTCACAGTTGAGCTCGAAGCATTCCCGGATGCGCTCCAGCAGCCCATCGCATTGCGATGGGACATGAGGCAGCTTGTCGGTAACATCGAAACGCACACCTTCATGGGTGCGTGTGGGCATGCACTGTTTCGGACCCGACGTGCAATTGCTTTGAAAAGGGGTTTCGTAATCCGAGACGGTCTCGTCGTAACAGATGGTGATGTAGAAACACTGCTTCACCTCGCAGCGGGAACGGTAGCGTTCACGCTCAAAATGTTCATCCTCCCGGTCGTACACCAGCAGGCCTTTTTTCTTGAGAGCGCCGATGACGTCGAACCGGGTAGTCTCACAGATCACCAGGTCATTTCCGCAATCGTCAATCGCAAAACCATCGTGAATAAGGATGCTTCCCTTGCAATCGCAATCACAAATGAGTTTCAAGCCGCACACTACTCCGTACCCGTCCATGGTGCGGTGATAGAGCTTGTTTTTCTCGATGACATATTTCTGCTGCAAAGTGAGATCGGCGTCGGTCAGCAAATGTCCGCAGAAGTAGTTAGGCCGCTCGAAGCAGACCAGGTGGCAGCAGCACGGCTGCGAAGGCACCGGTTCCGGGCAACCGCAGGGCGAGTGCCCGGTTTGGTTTTGAGGGCCGTTGGTGGTTGTCGTCATAGTTGGCGTCATGGATTTCCTCCAGGGCGTACCCTGCGCATCAGTAGTTGTGTGCTTTTGGCCGCACTCGGACCCAGCTTTCAAACTTGCCGCCCTGAATGTTGTCGCCGGTCGGCAGGCGGTGATCAATAAAGTTCCCATCTACCGCGTGTCCGTGGCGGTCGCGGACCACGTCGCATTTCAGCGTCAGGTAGAGGTCAAAGCTCCGCCCTTCCAGATGACGGCGCGCGTAATTGTGGTCAATATAGAGCTTCGCCCAGCGGGTTTCGTCGGGTTCTTTCTCCACGCGCGCCGGCGCGATGTGCATGTGCTGCGGCTCGGTCGGGTTGTCGGGGTGATAGACCACCATCGCCTGAAAGCTGCGAGTATCAATCGCCCCGGAATGCACCCGGTGGGAGAACTCGATGTGAAATGCCTTGGGATGCGCCTCGCTGCCCACATACTCCTCCATGAACTCGCGGCAGAGCATGCGGCGGTTGTGCTCCCAGTTGGTGTCTTCAATGCGGGTCAGTTCTTCGGTGGGCAGCTTGGTCAGAATGCACCGGATGACCTGGTCCAGAGTTTCGGCGCTGGCCAACTGACGGCGGTATTTCCAGTTCTCGATCTGTTCTTCTTTTACTATTTCTCCGGGAACGAAGTTGCAGATCACGGCCAGGGGAATACATGGATAGCAGCCCACAGGTGGACAGCACTCACGTGCCTTGCGGAAATATTGGTCGCAGTCGCCGAGTTCGCAGGGGTCTCCCATGACCTTGTCCCAGAAGGCCGGCTTTTCTTCGTAGAGTTCCAGGCGGTAGCCTTCACAGACCCGGTTTGGTTTTTGCGAAGACGCCGTGCATGAACAATCATCGAACGGCGCCGGGGCAAACTCGGTTTCACATTCCGCGTAGCGAATGCACAGATACAAATCTTTCGGCACCGGCTCGGGATCACAGCCGTCCGGCATCTTCTCCCGTTCCCCGTCTTCGTCCCCTTGTTCATGCTCCTCACCCTCGGCCATGGGAAGCTCCACACCACCGATAGCTGGCGGTGGAGGCGGCGTAGGCTTGGGCAACAACACGCATTCTTCCTGAAGCAAACGAATCTCGCGCCCGCAATCGTCAATGGCAAGCCCTTCGCTGATCACCAAGCGCTTATCCGGACAAACCGGGTGGGGTTTCACCACCAGCCCACACGCCACGCCCCATCCGTGCAGGGCCAGCGTGTGCAGGCGCAACTTGTCAATGCCGTAGCGCTGTTCGTCGCTGAAATCGCGCTCGGTCAGGAGTTTTCCGCGGTAGTAGCTGTTGCGGCAGAAGGCCGGGATAGCGCAGGGAAGGCACTCCTTTTCTCGCGTCGTGGGTGTCGCGTCCGTACAGCCGGCCGTTATTGTGCTCATACACTGCTCCTTCACAAGAGTCGGGCATTCACGTCCAGTTGCGGCTGCAACGTGGCATGCTGGGCCCGCAAATGTGTTTCAGTTGTCGAACAGCCAAGAATCGAGTCGTAATCCAAAATCCCGGTGGTCCCCAGCAACAGCGGCGTAATTTCGCCGACTCGCGTGTCAACTCCCAGGGTGGATTGCACTCCCACCCTCATGCGCGGAAACACCGGCGCGTAGTTGGCCTTGGTATAAGCCGGTTTTTCCCTTTCAACGACCTGGGAAACGCTCTGCGTCGTGGAAGACACCTGGTAAGGGTCGCAATCGAAGAACACAGTGAATTCGTTAGCGCCCCACGCCAGCGGCTCCATGTCAGGCTCAGGCTCTCCCGTCAAATCGAAGTAGCCTACCCGGCTGTAAACACCTACTTGTAATCTCCGGTAATAGTCGCGGCTCCATAGGCGCATGCCCGATCCAAGAGAAACGTTGCTGCTCGGCAAATCCGGCAGGATGATCAGTTGGCGCAGCCGGAAATGCTCAATGAGGCGGGCATCCACGCCAGAGTACTGTTTGATCAGTTGCTGCACCCCGGAGGGAGTCCCGCGCAGGGGGTAAATTTGTCCGGCGCTCTTTAGCGCGCTTCGCCGCTGGCCGTCGCTCCACAATGGATTGATGGGAAAAGCAATCCACGATGCCAGCCAGGTAAACCAGGAGCTTGGCGCCGACATGGGATCGAACCGGGTCCACAGATCATCCAGGGTTTGGTCCATGCCATCGAATGTGGTTTGAAAAATCCTCAGAAAGCGGTCCAGAAACACGCGGCTCTGATCGTCTTCCTGATAGACCGCGGGCAGATATTGCAGGTAGCTCGATCGCGGATAACTGACCTGAATGGACTGAAGCGCCGGTGAAACAACCCCGTTGCTTTTGAGTTTCAGTTGCAGCCGCAAATAGCGTCCTGGCCGGCTCTGCACCAGGCAATCGGGATTGTCCCCGGTGAGCGAGAGCGCGCAACTTTGTCCTGGGACGCCATACGCAGAGCATTCCCCTTGATAGGGCGCGCCAGTCGCCCAGACGTCGCTCTCCGCGGTCTGCGTCGTAACTTCGATCACCGTGCCCTGCGGCACGGTCGCCTGCAGCTGGACGCGGTCCCAGACGCAGCTCTCGATGCCGCTGTCCATAGTTTTGGTGAGCAGCGTTCCGCAGGGAAGATAATTGCCGCACACCTGGAACGTTGACAGCGTGGGCGCGGGGGCGCAGTGCGGCAGAAGAATTCCGACTAGTTGCGCTTCCGGTGCCCACAACAGATCTAGAAACTGCCCGGTAATACCCGTAACCCCGATTCCCACATTGCGATACGTCCCGTCCCCCACTGGCTCAAACTTGTAGATCAGCGCGGTTGAGGTACCTACGTAGACGTAACCGTTGTCATCGAAGGTGACGCAACTGGCGGAGGGGACGGCGAAGCTTTGCGGCCCCGTGGGCCGGCCAGGAGCATATATAAGGATGTTCGGAGTATCTACGACCGCCAGCGTGCCATCCTGCGCCACGGCCACTCCCGTAGGATTTTGCAGCCCGGTTATCGGCGCTTCCACTCTGCTATCGCGCTGGATCCGTTGAATCCGCCCATTGACGCGGTCGGCGATATAAATCAAGCCGCAACGGTCGGCGGCAACTTTGCATGGAGAATGAAATTGTCCTGGGGCCCTCCCCGGCTTGCCGTTACCCCAGACCGCCAGCAGCGCGTGGGGGTATCGCGAAAAGATTTTGATCTGGTGATGTCCAGTATCGGCGACGACCAACGAACCGTCCTCGAGGACGGTCAGTCCTTGGGGCTTGCGGAAGCGTCGCGCATCTTTTCCCCTGCCGCCAAAACCCGCGATGGTGGCATATTCGCGTTGCAGCTTAAGATCAATCCACTTCACCCGGTTCACGCCATCATCGAGCACGAACAGTTTGCCTTCGCAGCCATGGCGGGCCAGCGCCATCGGCCAGATCGGTTTGTCGCAGGCCGTCTTGGCAAAAGCGGCCGGCTGGCCCGGGACCCAGTCCACCGCCAGCCCTGGCGGAGTAATCGGCGACAGATGGTCGAGCGTCGCCGCCTGCCAGCCGATGTATGGATCCAGCTCGATGAACGTTCCGGTTTGTGGAATCTTCATCATGAATACGTCACCGCGACCCCGTGGTCCACGGAATAGACAATTTCATCCGGCAGCAGTTGGATATCGGTACACGGCGTCTGCAATTCCGAATCCACATAAGTCTTCAGCGTGCCGGTAATCAAGTTGACCCCATCAACGTCGAAAATCTTGCGATAGGTTTCCGCAAAATAAATCGGCCCGCCGAACTCCCAGCCGTTGCCATTCACCCCTCCCGGCGAAAGCGGGTTGAAATACTGCAACAATTGATTGCGCACCGCGTTGCCCACAAATCCCAGGTCGGCCGTCGGCTCGGCGATGACCTGGACTTCAATGCGCACCTGGCGGTAACGCGGAGGCGCGACGAAGACTTCGCAAGTGAGCAACCGGTGCGATTGCAGGTAGTTCGCCACCACCTGTAGCGTGTTGGCGCTGGGCATGGGCGGCTCCTGCGTGCTTTGGGGAATGACGAAAACCGTGACAGCCCCAGGCACCGGCGCTTCTAGTTGCGGACTCCCATCCGCCGCGGAACGCAGCACGCGGAAGTTCGGGTTGAGCAGGGGAAACGCCTTCGCCCTTGCCACCTGCGCGCCGGGCGCCTGCTCGGCAAGAAATTCAAAGTCTTCCGGAGTGACCGCCCGATTGGCGGTGCGCAACACCATTGGGGCGCGGACTTGCGCCTGCGCGATCGTCTCTTCGTCGGCGCCATCGTGGGCCGGCGCGGGATTGGTCACTCCTTGAATATTCGGCAGGGATGCGAGCAGCGTTGTGATGGTATTCGCGCCGGTATTGGCGGCCGCTCCGCCACCCCAGCGGTACGACTGCGCCATGATGTTGGTTTGCGCAGCCGTGTCCAGATTGCTGCCGTTGTCCGGCAACATCGGAGGGATCGCTCCCTTGCGTCCATCTCCAAAGCTCACCAGTCCGGTGGAATGATTGACGGTATAGACCTGCGACTTCGGGCCGGCGCCATCAAAATCCTCGACTTCTTTCCAGGCCACGTATCCGCTGCCATCGTCCACCACAATAATGGTCGGAGAGTCCCCCGGTAGCGGCAGGATGGGGTACCTCGCAAGCTGGAAGGTCTGATTAGGGCGCCCGTTCGACGCCCCCAACAGTTCGTTGGTTTCTGTCACCGTGTTCGTGGCAGAAACGGTGTTGAGCAAAATACCTTGCAGCATGGGGACATTTTCGTAGCCGGCGCCAATCATGTTCTGGATGCGAAACCGAATCCAGAACAACGCCGGATCGGTGGGCTTGGTGAGCAGCCCTAGTTGCTGCGGCTGCGCATCGGCCGGCGCCTGAAAAGTCACGAATCCGCTCCGCGAAAGAGCAATCGTAGTGTCGGTCTGCACCTGCAACTGCTTCCACTGCCCCGCCCAATATTCCCAGTAGCCGTCCACTGGAGGCGACGGTGAAGCCAGCGGATCGGTGCCGCTCTGCAGCGGGGCCGGGGTGCTCGGTTGCAGCGCGTGGAACGTGAGGCGGTCCACGCCTGCGGGGAAGGGCTGATCAAAACCTAAATAGAGTGCGGCCTGGGGTTGCGGCGTCAGGCTCAGAGGCGGATATCCTGGCGGCGCGTCGGTCTGGTTCGGCGCCGTGTAGTCGGTAAATTGCGATCCGTCAAAACTCTGGACCGACTGCAAAGTGAGTCCGGTGACTAGCAGATCAGCATCGGTCTCGAACACAATTGGCGGTCCGCTGGAGGACCCGGACACTCCCACCTGGGTGCCGGAGGGAACCAGTTGGGCCGGGGCTTTGCTCACCAGGATGAATTGCAGCTCCGCCACCGCCGGGGCCGGAGGCAGAAGGGGGATGCCCACCAGCTCGAGAAACTTCACATAGTTCTTGTCCGGGACTTGGTTGAGCCGGTAGATGATGATCTCTCCCAGCCACGAGAACAACTGCATCAGCGTGATGCCGGGATCACTATCGTTGTAGTCGGTCCATTCCGGAGTGTAGGCAGGAATCCGCCGTTGCAATTCCTGGAACAGGCCCTCAAATGTACGGTCGTCGAGATTGACGTTGGTCAACGGCATCAGCCTGCGCCCTCCTGCAAATAGAGCGGATACACCAGGTTGAACAATTCATTGGTGGAGCTGATTTGGTAATCAATGACGATCAGCACCTGGCTCGGCTCCGTCCCCTCCTGCACCGAAACGTTCACCTTCTGAATCCTCGGTTCCCAGCGCGTCAGCGCCGAGCTGACAGCCGCTGCAAGTTGGGTCCGGACCGCATCGCTGTTGGATTGAAAAACGTAATCATCCACGCCCGCTCCGAAGGTTTCGCGCATCACTCTTTCGCCCAGCGAGGTCGAGAGGATGATCCAGATCGCGTCCTGGATCCGGTCCGGCCCGCTCGACAGGCTGATCCCGCCTTTCGCGTTCACCCGGATGGGAAACTTCCAGCCCACGCCGATGATGTCGTTGCCGACGCTCATGAAGGACAGCCTCCCAGTGAATCAATCACACTCTGCACGGTGGTCACCACGCCATCAATGGACTGCACGGTCGCTTTGAGCGATGCCACATCGGATGCGCTGCCCAAAGAGGGCAAAGTAATTGCCGGAACCCCGGCGATTCCAAACAACGGTCCGGCGAGTTCCAGCAGGACGCCGACCGGCCCCAGCGAATTCATAATTTGCCCGGCCTGGGTCTGCGCATTCTGTTGCGCGCACAGAAGAGTTGAAATCAGGTCACTGTTCCCGCTCTGCTGCGCATCGTTCAACTGCAAGGTCAGAGGCCCGAGGATCTTGATCAGCGATTTCATCTGGTCCAGAAAGCACTTGAGCACTTTCAGAATCAAACAGAGCAAATCCAAAATGAATGGAATGATCGCCGCGGGAGTTGGGACGAGCAGACATGGCGCAAGCCCGGCGGCGGCCTCGCCGAACTCTATAAGCGCACCTACCGGCGGCATGGGCAGGTTCTTAATGATGTCCACCAGCGGCTTAAGCAGTTTGAGCACCTTCAGGAGACATGCGATGCTGCCGAGAAAAGGCGCGATTTGCAGCATCAAGCTAAACGTCATCGAGCAATCGGTGGGGATTCCTTTCGAGATGTCGGCAAAAGCGGTCAGCGCGCCTCCGGTTGGCAATTGCACGGAGAGCCCGCTGGCCGAAGGGAGGGTAATATCGGCGCAGGAGGGAAGCTGAAACAATTGTTTCAGGTCCGCATCCACCGCGATTTCAGCGCTTGGCATCGTAACGACCTTGACCCAGCTAAATCGGGTTACCATTGGGAGCAACGATTCGCCCGTTCAACGTGATCGTAGGCGCAGTCATTTCCAGCACTCCCGTGGCCCAGATTGTGATTTTCCCGTTCGACATAGTGATGACATTTCCGTTCGCATCCTGAATCACCAGCTGTCCCATGTCCCCGTTGGAAGGCGTGGAATCCAGGAAGCGAATGCCGTGCCCGTTCACTGACATGATGCGCCGGTCACGCACATCCTGACTGGGAGGAGCATCTACCCCGTTCCAAAGAAATCCCACAACGTAAGGAGTGCGCGTGTCCCCTTTGTCAAAACCGATCAGGACTTCATCTTTCACTTCCGGCATGAAGCACGATCCGCGGTTATTTCCCGCCATGGCAGTCGCGATGCGGATCCAGTCGCTCTCATGGTTCTCGTCGAGCCAGGGATAGTTCACCTTGATCTTCCCTACATCCACTTGTGTGACTAGTCCGACCACCAATCCGTTGATCTGGCTCATAAATCTTCTCGGTTGCCTATGTGCTAGGTTGGATCGCTCTCCATGCGTCCGGAAAACTCGGTTGTGTATCCGCCATCCCCCATGGTGTGGGTGGTGCTGGTCACGTGATAAAGCCCGCTATAACGCCCCAGCCCCGCAATCTGGATCTTGTTCCCCGATCGCAGGCTGGGCAGGCCGACGGTCCTTCCCTTGCACTCGATCAGGCCCTGCATCAGGATGCGCAGCCTGCGCTTGGCCGCGGTTTTGGCCTCATCGTCGCTTTGCACTACCAGGTTTGTGACCAAGTCGGTTTTTTGAGAAAGCGGCCCCTGCTGCACCCCTAAATTCACGGTGGGATCAATCACGCCGTCCTGCGCCAGGTCGGCGCGCGTGGCCGTGCCTTCGAACTTTTGTTTGGTCTTCGGGTTCCAGTAGCGCACGATCACCTGGTCGGGCAAATTTCCGGTTGCGAACGACGGCTGAAGGCCCGCGAGAGACTTGCCCCATTCCAGGATGTAGGTGGGTTTGAGCGTGTACTTGCTGGGAGCGTAGTGAAATGTCACTACCCGCCGGCTGCCCTGCGTGTCCTCTTCGAGCCAGATGTCGTATCCGATTTCGCGGCTGCGGGCATAGAGGAAATTCACCGCGTACTGCTGGTGCACATTCAGGTGCGCGATGGGTTGCTCAACGCTGAGGTTCTGCGAAATTTCCTGGTCGTCCACCTGAAGGTCCAGAGAAGGGATTTTCTTCCGGATGTCGGTCGCGATGCTCCGCACCAAATCGCGCGCAATATAGGAGTCCTTCTGGTTGAAATAATCCTTAGTGACCTGTTGCGTGCGGAAGCGCTGCAACAGGTTGACGCAGTGCACCGTCAGGGTTGAAGAACCCGATTCGGGGAAGTTCGGCGTCATGCGCACGATCTCGCCCACCAGCATGCTTTCCAGCTCGTCGTTCCCGTTGTTGTAATACCCCATCGAAAGTTCGATTTCCTGCCAGGGATCGAACAAGTGGCTGTCGCTGTACTTGAACCAACCCCTGCCGGGGCCATTGCCGTCCGGGTCCCAGTTGTTGATCGTCAGGTCGAAGGAATCCATTTCGGTGTCACTGTCGGTGTAGGTGACGTTAAGGACGTCGTACTCGGCTTGCAGCAACTCCTGCCCGCGGATGCGCACGCGAAAAGCCGGGACATAAAAATCCTGGCCGACATAGATGTCCTGATTGATCTGCGGAACCGTGGCCACGTCAGCGCCCTCCCGCCGCGCTGTTCACCGAAGACGGGTTCGGTGGGATCACCAGCACTTCTCCCGGCGTAAGCAGCCGGGGATTGTCCAAACTGTTCGCGTCGGCAATGAGCCGCCATTGCGTGGGGTCGTTGTAGTGTTCATACGCAATTTGGCAAAGCGTCTCCCGCCGCACCACGCGATGCAGAGTGGTGCGGTCGCTGGAATGCCGCGGCGTGACCTGGAGTTGCTGATCAATTCTCCAAGCCTCGCGAAAACTCACCGTCAGCTTCGCCCGCAGCGGGACGCCTTGCGGGCTGAACACACTGAACTCTTCGCTCAGGCTTTCCAGCACCAGCCAGGGAGAAATGCTGGCGCCGTAGCTGGTAAGTTGGCCGCTTGTTCCCCACGCCAACTGCACTCGCGGCGGCGCATGCAGATTGCCATCCACCTTGAGCAACTGATAGACCTGGGCAGTCCGCGTCCGTACGTCCACCACTGGGGCCACCATCCCGCGGTCGGTGGTGTCGAAGAACAGCTCCATACTGATTTTTTCGTTCTGTCCACGGACGTACTGCACCACCGGCGCGTCGAGTCCGGGGATCGCCACTTCCGCCAGCTGCAAGCTTTTGCTGACGGTGTAGCGCTCCGGGTTGAACAGCGCCAGGATGGGGCCGCTGTTCTCCGGCAGGATGGTCAATTTCTCCAGTGCCATAACAATCTCAATCCGTCAGGTCCGAAACGTAGGCGCTGTTCTGCAAACGGTTGTCCTGGCTGCGCATTTCTTCGTGGCTTTGCAGCGCTTTCAACTGGGCCATGACCAGCCCCACCAGCTTCTTCACCTCTGCCGGACTCAGCGCGCCAACGCCCTCGGTCACTTCGATCTCGGTGTGCACTTCATGGATGTGTACGTCCGCCATAGCCGCCTTCCGTCACTGGCCAAGCTGCATTTCAAGCCCCTGGTGCGCGATCTCCAGCGCTTCGAACGCCACGCTGCTCTGACTTGCGTTCAGGGCCGGTCCGATCCATTTCGTCGGAATTCCACCTTTGAACTTCCATATCTTCGTGGCGTTGCGCGCGTCATCCATCAGCACGATCAAGCCGTCTTTCCGCTTGCCCACACCCTGTACCCAGCTGTAATGCCAGGTCCAGAGGTCGTCGTAGAGATAAATCAATCCGTGCCGCAACGTCAGGTTGGAGTGCAGGGTGCGGGTGGCGAAGTGATGCACGTATGTGTTCTCTCCGCCCTCGAGGTAGTCCATGTTATCCATCCTGGCGTCCAGCCCGCTGCACTCCGCAAAGCCAGCCACCGCATAACTGAGAACTGCCGTGATCAACGTTCCCAGCGCGTTAGAACTGTCAATCAGCGTGATATAGAAGTTGAATACTCCTACCGGATCGATGCGAAGTGAGCTGCTGGCCATGAATCAGTTCTCCAGGATCTGCGCGCCAGCGGCGTCCTGGCGAATTTCGAATACCAGGAACTCCATGGGCGCCGCGATCGCGATCCCGATCTCACAGATCAGCTGGCCCAGGTCCACCACTGTCTGCGGATTGTTCGTCGCGTCGCACTTTACGTAATAAGCTTCCTGCGGCTGGTTTCCCTTCAGTCCCCCTTTCGCCCAGATTCCTCGCAGCAGCACGTTGAGCGAGTGGGTGAGCGATTTCCGCAGCGCGTCGTCGTTGTTCTGAAACACGGTCCAGCCGGTGGACCGTTCCACGGTGGCTTCAATGGCCGACATCAACCGGCGCACGTGGATGAAACGCCAGTCTTCATCCCCTTGCCCCGCCAGGGAGCGCGCCCCCCATACCCGTATTCCACGTCCGGGAAACGCACGAATGGCGTTGACGTCGTTCAGGTTGAGCCCCGCCTGTTGCAAGTCAGAAATGTCACGTTGCACATCCACCACAAATTGCAACTCGATGTTCCCCGGCGGGCGTTGCACGCCGTAGGTCAGGTCGTTGAATGCATAAGCCCCGGCAACATAGCCTGACGGCGGGACGCTGCGCGTCGGTCCGGCAAGTTCGAGCGCATCCGGCGCCATCATCCAGGGGTAGTAAATGGCGGCAAAGCGCGAGGGCGGAGAGAACACGAGCCCCTGGCTGCTTGGCCAGTTCTGCGCTTGGCCGATCTGCAACTTGTCCGGGGTATCGAGGATGGCCACGCGATAACGCAGCCGCTGGCACTGGTCAATCATCGCCAGCTGAAGTTGCACGGTCTGCTGTGGCGTGAGCGGCGCGAGAATAGCCGTAGGATCGTCAGCGACTGGATTAGGCGGCGCGCCGGCCGTCTTCACACAAGGATCGGGCTGAGGAGCTTGCGCCTGCAACACCTCCGGCGCTTCGAAGACCGCGTCGGGGACGGCGATCATCGCGATTTCGTCAATTTGTTCCAGCAGCCGCAGTCCGCGCAAATCGTTTGCGCCGCCAGTGAAATCGCGCAAAGAGAGAGCCGATAAGCCGTCGCGCCCGCCCTGGAGATAGAACACTCCCGCCGCCAATGCATTCGGGGGCTGCGGCAGCTTGATCGGGCCGGAGCCTATTTCCATCCTGATCAAGTTCGATTGGGTCGCCAGCACATCGGGCGCGTAGTTGTAGCTGCCGGGCACAAGCGAAAGTGTGCGGTAGTACTCCTCTTCGCTGGGCGGAGTGTTCGGGCTGAGATCAACCGTCGCCCGCAGGCTGAAAGTGGCGGCATCGTACGGCACAATCTCGATGCGAACGATATTTCCCCAATTCCCCCGGCTGGCTGCGCTGATCACGCAGGCGGATGGAAAGTAGGAAACATTCGCGCCCGCTGCAATATGTGGATCGAGTTGGCTGGTCAACAGAATTTGCCCGCTGGCGAGGACACAGGCAACCTGGGTGAATTGCGTCACACCGCCGCCGCTGACCAGTAGCAGATCATTGGCTTTCGGCGAGTAGTTCGCCGCCGGAACGGCCGCCAGCGCGAACTGAAAGGGATTCACGATCTGGTTGATCGTTCCCACTGGAACGGCTGCACCAGATGGAACAGCGAAAAAGGCTTTGGCCGGACGCTGCGCCGGGTCCGCCGCAGTGGTGGCCGCGATCCGGGCGCAGTAACACTCCTCGCCGCCATTCGCGAAGAACGCGCGCACGGCATAGGCGAGATAGCCATATTCGCGAAAGCTGCCAAAGGTAGTGACAAATTCCTGCCAACTGTTGACCTTAACTACGGCTTGCGAGCCGTCGAACTTCTCCGGGGGAAAGTCCTCCGGCAACGGACCGCGCTCGGCGGCCCCTGCAAACCCGGCAATGTCGGTGCGCACGAGTTGCATCCCCAGTTGCGGCGCAACCTGCGGGGTCCGATAGACACCGGGAGTGAGATAAGTAGAAATGGGCCCCCCTTACGACAACGCTTTCACGGACAATCCCTCGTGCACAATTTCCAGGACCTCGACCGCAACCTCGCTGGTCTTGCCGTTAAGGCCCGGCCCTTCCAGCTTTCCCGGCCATCCCTGGGTAAACGTCCAGCTCAGGACCGGCTTGCGCGCATCGTCCAGCAGGGTGATCGAACCGCTGGTGCGTTTGACCTTGCCATCCAGGACGGTCTGCCGCCACGTCCACAGGGAAACGTCACTCGTGTATCCCCGTTTGAGGACGATATTGGTGACCTTGATCAACCCGGGCAGCTTGCGCGTGGTTGCCGGAAGGGTCTCCATACCCTCGCGGTACTCGATCACGTTGGTGTCGGAAGTCAAACCGCTTGCCTCGCTGAAACCGGCAACCGTCACTCCGTCAATTTCGACCAGGAAATTAAATTGACCGTAGGGGTCTATGCGGGTTCCTGATGCCATGTATCGCCTCCTATTGTTCCGTTACGTCCGAGCCGCCGTACCACTGGCCGATGCGGAAGATCACAAATTCCGCGGGTTTCACCGGGGCGATTCCGATCACGCAGATCAGCCGCCCGTTGTCTATGTCGTATTGCGTCATGGTGGTGCGGTCGCACTTCACGAAGAACGCCTGTTCTTTGGTGGCGCCCTGCAGGACCCCGTCGCGCCACAAGCTGGTGAGGAAGTCCTCGATCACGCGCACAACTTTTCGCCACGTCGGGTCGGCGTTAATTTCGAAAACCACCCACTGCGTCCCACGCTGGATAGACGTTTCCACGAAAATGAAAATCCGGCGCACGTTGATGTATTTCCAGTCGGGATCGGTTGAGGTGGTGCGTCCACCCCAAACTAGGTTCCCCGAGCCCTTGAAATGGCGCAGGCAATTCACCCCCGGCGGATTCAGGATCGCCTGCTGCTGGTTGTTGATGGGCAGCTGCAGCTGAAAAATACCGTTGATCACCTCGTTGGCCGGGTCCTTCTGCACTCCGTAGAGCGTGTCACTGCGCGCGTAGATCCCTGCCACGTGCGCGCCCGGCGGGACCAGCAAATCCACCCCGGTATTCGGATTGGTCACGACGAGCCAGGGGAAGTAGTAGGCTGCGTACTTGGAGTTCACGGACGGCAGGTTCGTCTGGTCCGGACGAGCGTTGACCGGCGCTTGCAGAATGGCGAACCGGTCCTTCAAGGTTTCGCACTGCACCTGCAACATGCCCGCGATGGCGAAATTGCCGGGGCCGAAGTAGAACTCGTCCGGACAGCACAGGAGCGATATCTCATCCACGTCGCCCAAGGCGAGCAGGCCGGTTTTGTGGGCGGGATCGATATCGTTGCCCTGGAAATCGGCTTGCGACAGTTTGATCTGGGCAGCGGTAAAGGCTCCCAGGTTTCCGGCGCCGGCTGCCACCAGCGTGCCGGTCATCACCAGATTTCCGCGTCCCAGCGGATCCTGAATGCTTAAGTGCCCGCCTCCGTCCAGCGATGCTCTGACCCCGACGACGGCGTCCGCATTGATGGCAGTCATCAGATCGTTCACCGTCACCAGCGGCGGAACGGCGGCAGCGTTGACTGTAAAAGTAACCGCGGCTGCGCCCGACGTTAGCGTCAGTGTTCCGCCGGCGGTGAGGGCCGTGGCTGGCGCAAGTGCTCCGGTCGC
>CAZETZ010000004.1:0-44507 GCA_964514735.1 uncultured Acidobacteriaceae bacterium
GCGCGCTTCCATGGCATGGAAGAGGTCGTCGGTTCGATCCCGACCAGGTCCACCAAACTTCAATCTTTCTAGCAAAATATGAGCTTTCTCTTTTCGCACTATTTTCAGCAACATAAATTTGCTACCAATTTGCTACCAAAATGCTGCCAACCCTGATCAAGTCTTTGTCCAGCTCATTCAGTGACTGTTTGCAATAATCTCGCCTTAAATCAAAGATTTGCGGATGAAGTATTCCCGGGCATGCGACATACCCATCACAGATGACTGCTTCCAAGTTATGGAAGAAATTCCCGCCAAATGGTCATGTTTATGAAAATTGAAAGTAAAGACCGTGCTTCTGTAGAAAAATAAGAGCACCAGCCACCAATCGCGTCACTTGGTTTGAAACGCATCCGCCATCAACTCTTGTTCCGCTTTAGGGATATTGAGTCGAGTTGCTTCTTCCTGCCATCGCCCGACTACCGCCTGGACTTCTTTAAGTAAAACCTGAGCAACGTCCTTGCTCAACCCGTAATCCTTGGCAGCATCGATTGCAATCGTCACGTCACAGGCGGTCTCTACTTCATTAATCGCCAGGGTTAATTCTTTGCGGTCGATGGATGGGTTCATGTCGTATGCCGGCGAAAGTCGAATACCATTTTCATCCACGAAGAACCCATGGTTGCGAAGGTGGTCGTCTGTGTTGTGAATGGAAATATTGAAAAGCACACGGCGAAACAGTTGTTCGCAATCCGGCTTCGTGTTCGAGCCCCGCGATTGCAGAAGATCCACCAGTTCCAGGTAGCTTGCCCCCTCCTCGCCATCGATTCTCTGTGTGAGAGTCATAGCAGAAAGAAAAGCCAGGCGGCGCCCCTTGACGGTACGGTCAAAGCGTTTTACGAAGTATGTTGTGTAGGGACCGTCGGCAAGACGCAACGCTCTGGCGTCGGGTACCGTTATGCCGGCGCGGGATGCCAGACGATGAGACACTAGTTCCCACCCTCCCATGTCGCGTGTGTCTCTTTGGCTGGGGAACTTTGCCATGCAAAGGTTTCCGGCTTCGTCGCGCACGGAAGCTTTTGGCCGGGCGCCACCGAGAGAACTACCCGGCGCGAATAGTTGGGTAAGCCATTTTTCGTATTCGGGATTTTCTTCGTCGTCAATGTGCTGTTCGAATTGCAGACTTGCTGCCTGCAGTTCGCGAAGTGAAGTAAGCGGAGGTGCCGCAAACTCACTATCGCTGTCGATGTAGGGTCCTTCCGGGGTTGCTCGAAAACGAAGTGCACCTAGGCGCGTTTCGTCGTGAACTCCCAAAAGAAAATCCCACTCTGTCAAAGCACGTGGTTTCCGTTTCTCGCTTCGCGCGCGCGCATTCTCGCGACGCTGCATCAAGACTCGTCCCCATCGGTCCGGGGAGGAATCTAAGAAGATTCCGAAGTTCTTGCGATTGGGAGCGGGGTATTGGTGGCCTGCCGCCATGGCCAGATCGGGATCAAAGGCGAAAGCCTCGGCCCGCTCCAGCCACGTACGTTCGTACTCGAATGAGAAGATTTCGCCTGCCTTGCTCTGTTGACGGTGAAGCACACCAATCGCGACTGGCTCCGCATAGCGCTCCAGTTCGAGATAAACATGCACTTGTTCCAGACCAGCCATCACTGCGTTTCCTTAGTCTTGTCGGAGGCTGCCGAAGGGGCAGATGAGCGCTTGGGCGCTCTGCGCTTTGCCGTCAGACCGGCATCTTGCAACTGACGTCCAAGAGGATCATCGGCGGCAAGCTTGGACAAATCGTCTTCCAGTCGTAAAACTTGCATGACGCGCGCATAGGTCCCGATCGCAACTGTTGAGTCGCCTCGTTCCACGCCAGCAAGGGTCTTTCTCGTAATGCCGGCGCGCTGGGCCACCATTTCTGCCGAGTATTTTCGGCGCAATCGTGCCAGCTTGAGGTTCTGTCCCAACCGACTGAGAATGCGAGAGATACGGGGCAAAAGGGATGGTGTAATTCTAGTCATAAAGGGTTATATAATACCCAATTAATCTATCGTTTGCAACTTTTATTGCCCGTTATGATTGGAAGATGGAGCCAGCCTAAAACCCCACCGAGCACAAATACCCAATTAGCTTTTGGCGCCAGTTCAGGGCGGCTCCTTTGCGCGAGTGCCCACCCGCAGGCCACATCGGAGCCGACTAATACGCATAAAAATAATCGGTCTGATTCGGATCGAGCACATTGCAGTATCAGAGAAGGTGCCCATATACGGTCATGACTTCTTAACTGCCCAAGTTGGGGCAGAGATGCCTTTAGTGTCGTAGGTTTTTCATTCACTTGCGAGTTCTCGTGTCCGGCATTCGAAGATGAGTGGGGGGCCAAAAGTTCATGCATCATGCGTGAGGATTTACATGGTTCGCCGCCGCCGCTTCAGTCTGAATGGTGCGAGCCGGCCTTCGATACTACCGGTGAAAAACACGGTTTTGTCCGGCGACGGAGCCGACTCCGGACAATGTAGCTCTGCCCCAAACATCGGAAGTCAGGCATGGTCACGAAAGCCTGTTCCGATTTCACACAGAAAAAATCACTCCTCCGCTGCCTGGCCACTGTTGTCCATCAACCGGGGTTCCGCCGGTCGATACAACTCACGAAGTCTGTGAGAAATGACAGTTTTCAATAGTTACCTGAACTCTTAATGTCAGCGCGGTATCACAAGCATCGTTGGCAGCTATTTTTGGAAGCCCCGGGACGGAACTCATGAGGCTAGGTGTGGGTGTTAAGGCAGGATGGTCTAAGACTCCAAAAGTAGCGGCCTTCGCGGCGTGCAGTCGTTTCGTGCTTGCTCATACTATGCGCATGATTGGAACTGCGCTGCTACTGGTTGTCTCAACGCACATCAGCGCCCAGGAAACGACTCCTCCAGCTCCGGCCGATACACAAGAAAAAAAAGAAGAGCGGTCCACCGGCTTACCCAAGAAAGTGAAGTGGACCTTCAACTTCGATGCCGGGTGGGGGACGTTCGGTTTCGCAAATTCTTTATACACCGATGTAAGGCCCGATCCTTCAGGTAATCTCAGTGACAACTGGTTCGAGGGTTATATAAAACCGGCGCTCTCGGCCAGCATCGCACTAGGAAAAAGTGAACTGTACGGCAAAGTCAGCGGCGTCGGCGAACGTACGTACGGAGCGCCTCCGAGCCTTGTTGGGGAGAGCGCTTCTTCTTTCAAGCAGGAAGACCTCTATATTGGCTGGCGTTCGGGGACATCGCTAGGCGGCCCGGAAAACCTTCTGGATTTCACCGTGGGGCGCGCGCCGTACACCATCGGGCACGGCTTTCTGGTGTGGGACGGGGCTGGGGAAGGGGGCAGCCGCGGCGGATTCTGGACAAATGCTCGCAAGGCCTGGCAATTCGCGGCCATCGCACGCCTTCAACCCAAACACCATAAACTCGAGGGATTTTATCTCGACCGGGACGAACTGCCGGAGAACGATACGGGCACTCGGCTTGCAGGTGTGAATTACGAATACGCTCCCACAGAAACCTCCACCTTCGGCGCTACTTATCTTCACGCATTCGCCCGCCGCAATATCTTGCCTGATCGCGATGGCATGAACGTTTTGAATTTCCGCGCGTATACGGCGCCCATCCCCAAGTTACCGGATCTTTCATTTGAAGCTGAGTACGCGCATGAGAGGAATGGCGATCTGATGCAGTCAACCGCATGGACTGCGCTCGGCGCTTATCAACTCAGCAAAGTAGCATGGAAACCTAAATTCTCATACCGCTACGCGATCTTCGACGGGAACAATCCGAATACGCCCAAGAGCGAGGCTTTTGATCCATTGTTCCTCGGTTTTTACGACTGGGGCACATGGTGGCAGGGCGAAATTGCCGGCGAATATTTTCTAGCCAACTCCAACAACATCTCTCATCAGGCGCGTATTCATTTCACACCCAAAGATTCCCTGGGTTGGGGGGTGATGGGGTATTGGTTTCGCGTTCCGCAACCAAAGTCGCTAGGACCCGCTGTTACCTCTTCCAACCTGGCTTTCGAATTTGACTCTTACGCGGACTGGAAAATCAACAAGAACTTCACGCTAAGCGTGGTTGGCGCATTCGCAGACCCACACGAGGCCGCCAGGCAGGCTTTCAACCGGACAAGCAACTTTGCCTACGGGATGATCTACATTGCCTACTCGTTCTAACAAAATCGCGAGCGTCAAGCCGGAAACCCCAGGGCCGTCACTCCAGTTGACAAAAACAACCAAGGCCGCGGGTCCTTCCGGCGACAGGAACAGAGTGGTTGCCGACGGAAAGCCCGTCGTAAAACTGCCGGCCCTTCCAATTCCCTTTCACAAATTATTGAAAGTGGTTGCGATCGTCGATACCGAGAATGCCCGGATTCAGCAACTCCTCAACCGAATCATCGCCGAGAGCTTCCAAGTGGAAGTAAGTGGCCGGTTTGACCGCGACGTTTCCGAGGATGCCTCCGTCGGCGCATACATTGCCTTAATCGACGGCGACCGACTTGATCGGGCTCGTACCCTAGTGCGCGCGGTCCGTGCCGCCGGTTTCCAGGTCCCACTTTGGGGTTTGGCGGATTCGCACCGAATTGCCGACCTCGGTGGTTTTGAATTTCTTGGTGAAGTAACAGGCTACATCTACTTGGGACAACAAACACCCGGTTATTACGCCAAGCAGGTCATCGCGAGCTTGATCGAGTATGGAACAGGGTTGCTACCTCCTTTCTTTGGCAAATTAATAACTTATGATGCCGAGGCCAATATTGCTTTCGATTGCCCAGGCCATCAAGGCGGGCAGTTCTACAGGAAGTCGCCAGCCGGTCAAATCTTCTTTAAACATCTCGGCGAGAGCATTTTTCGCAATGATCTGTGTAACGCCGACGTTGGGCTCGGAGACTTACTGATCCACGAGGGCCCAGCCGCGGAAGCCCAGCGTCACGCGGCGAAAATATTCGGCGCCGATAAGACATACTTCGTTTTAAACGGCACTAGTACTTCCAACAAGGTTGTCACTAACGCTGTACTGCGGCGCGGCGACCTGGTCCTGTTCGACCGCAACAACCACAAATCCATGCACCATGGTGCGCTGGTTCAAGCGGGGGCGATACCGATTTTTCTCCCTACGGCGCGCAATTCTTTCGGCATGATCGGCGCTGTCGACTGGGACGCATGGGACGAAGACTACCTTCGTGAGCGGGTCCGCAAGAACCCACTTGTGAAAGACCCAGAGCGATACAAGGCGGCGCGTCCCTTCCGGCTGGCATGTATCCAACTCGCGACGTATGACGGGACCATCTACAACGTAGAGAAAGTGTTGGAGCGGATCGGACGGTTGTGCGAGTACGTGCTCTGGGACGAGGCATGGATTGGATACAACGCCTTTCATCCGCTTTTCACGGGTCACAGCCCAATGCGTATGGAAAAACTCGGGCCGGAAATGCCCGGGCTCTTCTCCACACAGTCAGTTCATAAGCAGGGCGCAGGTTTTTCCCAGGCATCGCAGATTCACAAGCGTGATGAGCATATCCGCGGCCAACGGCGTTTCATTGAGCATAAGCGGTTTAACGATGCGTTTCTGATGCATGCGTCAACCTCTCCCTTCTATCCGCTCTTCGCCTCTTTAGATGTAAATGCCAAAGTCCATGAGGGCAAGGCGGGCGAAATGCTGTGGGACCGATGCATCGAACTCGGCATTGAGACCCGTAAAAAGCTCCGTGAATTGGGACATCACTATTCCAAGGTTGGCAAGAGCAATGACGAGAAGTGGTTCTTCGACCCGTTCGTTCCTGATGTAGTGACGGTCCGTGGTTCGAAGTTCACGGGCGATGTCACGGAAATCCCCTGGGAGAATCTTCCGACGGATGTGCTCAAGCGCGAACAGCAATGCTGGAATTTCCATCCGGACGGCAAGTGGCACGGTTACGCGGGATTTTCCGAAGGTTACGCGATGGTCGATCCCAACAAACTTACTTTGTTGACCCCGGGGATTGACCGCAAGACCGGCGAGTACCTGGGTTTTGGGGTCCCCGCCACCGTAGTCGCGAACTATTTGCGCGATCAACGGATCGTCAACGAGAAATGCGACCTCAACAGCATCTTGTTTTTAATGACTCCCGCCGAGGATGAAAGCAAACTCAACACGCTGATTGCGAAGCTGGTCAAATTCAAGGGCCTCTGGGACGGTGACGCGCCGGTTGCGCAGGTACTGCCGACGCTTTATACCGCACACACTGACCGTTATGCAGGTTACAGCCTGAGACAGGTTTGCAATGAGATGCATGAGCTCTACCGCAAAGCGGAAATCAAGGAACTGCAACGGCTCTGTTTCCGTGAATCGAGTTTTCCGGAAATCGCGATGAGTCCGCACGACGCGCAGCAAGCGCTGGTCGCGAATGAAGTGGATTACGTTGCCCTTGAAAACATTAAGGGGCGCATCCAAGCGACGCTGGCCCTGATTTATCCGCCCGGCATCGGTGTCATCGTGCCGGGCGAGCGATGGGACGCAAAGGCCCAACCGATGCTCGACTACTTCCATGCTTTCCAGGCCTCGTTCAATCGTTTCCCGTGCTTTAGCTACGAAGGGCCGGGCGTTTTTCAGGAACGTGTGGATGGCAAGATCAAATTTTTTACCTATGTGGTCCGCGAGTAATTGACCCAGTCCCGGAAGTGAGAGGAAGTATGGAACCGACAAAAAAGAAGATGACGTTGACGCAGCTGACTGTGATTGTAGCTGTGAACATGATGGGATCAGGAATCATCATGCTGCCGGCGAACATGGCAAAGGTCGGCGCAATCTCGCTGCTGTCGTGGGGCGTGACAGCTTTGGGTTCGATGGCGATCGCGTATGGTTTTGCGCAGGCCGGGCTCTTCAACCAAAGACCCGGGGGGATGTCCGCTTATGCCGAAGAGGCGCACGGCAAAGCGGGCTTCTTCATGACGTTCTATCTCTACTTTTTCTCGCTGGCGATTGGAAACGTGGCCATCGCGATTTCCGCCGTCGGATATCTCGCAACGTTTTTCCCCTGGCTCTCTTCGACGCCCATCGCAACATGTCTCGGTGTAATCGGGCTGATTTGGTTGACCACAGCCGCCAATTTCGGGGGACCTCGCATCACCGGACAAATTGGATCGGTTACGGTGTGGGGAGTGATTCTTCCTGTTGGCCTTCTTTCTATTATTGGCTGGTTCTGGTTCAGCGGGCACACGTTTGCCGGGGCGTGGAACCCTCACGGAATCGGGATCGCAGGGGGGATCGGTTCCAGTATCTCGCTTACCTTATGGGCCTTCCTCGGCATGGAATCGGCGGCGCAAAATTCTGCTGCCGTGGAAAATCCCAAAAAGAACGTCCCCTTGGCGTGCATGCTGGGAACTCTGGGCGCGGCGGTTATTTACATTTTGTCGACTTCAGTGATTCAGGGCATTGTGCCAAATGTGGAGCTGACGCAGTCCACAGGCCCGTTTGGTTTGGCATACGCCAAGATGTTCAACCCAACAATCGGGTCAATCGTCATGGCATTGGCGGTGATGGCTTGTCTCGGTTCCTTGTTGGGCTGGCAATTCACAATTTCGCAAACCGCGAAGTCGGCCTCAGACGACCGGATGTTCCCCTCGATTTTCTCGAGGGTCAATCAAATGGATGCGCCCATAGCAGGAATGATCATCATGGGAGTTGTTCAGTCCGTGATGGCGTTGTCCACGATATCTCCCAGTCTCAACGAGCAATTCAGCGCGCTCGTCAATCTGGCGGTTGTCACTAACGTAGTTCCTTATGTCCTCGCGTTGTCGGGTTTGATGGTGATGATGCAAAACGCGCGCGTCCCACCAAACGTTTATCGAAGGAACACGGTGGTGGCGACGATAGCAATGGTTTACAGCGTCTATGCCATTTTTGCTGCCGGGAAGGATGCGGTCCTGGGAGGCATGATCGTGATGGGAATCGGTTACATGATCTATGGCTTCATCGCGCATCGCTTCGTGGCGGTCATGCCTGAGGCCAAGCCTGCTCGGGCCGCCTAGGGTCCGCAGAGGGCGAAAAGGAGATTTTATGGAACTTACACGACTATTCAACCTGGGTGGATACCGGTCAAAAATCGCGACTTTTTCGTTTGCCTTATTGGCGCCAGCGCTTCTGCTCCAAATGCTTGATACGCAAGTGTCGGCTCAAACGTTAGATCGAATACGAAAAGCCGGTACCTTGCGGTTGGGTTATTACGCCGACGCGGGACCGTTCTCCTATCAGGATGAATCCGGTAAACCAGCCGGCTATGCAGTCGAGTTATGTCAGGAAATAGCGAAGGACCTCAAGTCCGAGTTGGGGCTGCAAACGCTTAACGTCGAATTTGCTTTGGTAACCGGTGAGAATCGTTTCGAAGCCCTACGGCAGGGGACGGTCGATCTGCTATGTGGTCCTTCAGTAGAGACACTTAGCCGCCGAAAAGAAGTCTCATACTCAGTCCCGATTTTCCCGGGTGGCTTGGGCGCGCTAATGCGCGCGGATGGTTCGGCGCAAGTCCGCGAAGCTCTTTCCGGCCGCGAGCCGCCATATCGGCCGCAGTGGCGCGGGTCAATCTCGTTGGCCTTGCAGAAGCGCACCTTTTCGGTGGTCGCAGGCACAACCAGCCTGAATTGGCTGATGAGCAAAATTGATGAATTCAAAATTGACGGCAAGATTGTTCCCGTCCAGAGCCACAAGGAGGGAGTACAGCAAGTGCTCAATCGCGGCGCGGATGTGCTGTTTGGAGAGCGCTCCATCCTGCTTGACGCAAAGAAACATAATCCATCGGGTAAAGACCTCATGGTTCTTGACCGCCTCTTTACATACGAACCCTTAGCGTTCGCGCTGGCACGAGATGACGAGGATTTCCGCCTGTTGGTGGACCGATCGTTAAGTGAGCTCAGCCGCTCCGGCGAAACCCAGGGGCTCTACAGAAAGTTTTTTGGGGAACCCGACGAAAACACACTTGCATTCTTCCGTTTGAGAACAATCGGGGAGTGACTCCATGGCGGACCTAACAGGCTTGGGAGATCGCGATGATTGAGCGAAGCATCAAACGCCAGTCCCAGCGGGCATTAATGGTGGATGATGAGTTAGTCAGCCCCACCGCCGAAGGCCGTGCAGTCCGCTCCTTGGTACGGGAACTTAAGGAGCGGTCGGTCGAAGTAGTGGAAGCCATATCGGCAGAGGATGGTTTAAGCGTGATCGTGTCGGACTCCGCGATTCACGCGATCCTGGTTGACTGGACGCTCGGCGGCGACAAGGACCATACGCGCGCAATTGAACTGCTCAAGTTTGTTCGTTCCCGCAACGACAAGATCCCAGTCTTCCTGATGTCGGAACGAAGCGAAGCTTCGTCCATTCCTGTGAGCGTCATGGAAATGGCGAACGAATTCATCTGGACGCTCGAGGACACAGCCGCTTTTGTCGGCGGCCGCGTGGTCGCTGCGATACGCCGCTATCTGGAAGTGCTGCTTCCTCCTCTTGCCGCAGCCCTCATGAAATTTACTCAGGAATACGAATATTCCTGGCATACCCCGGGACATACCGGAGGCACGGCATTTCTCAAATCTCCGGTGGGACGGATCTTTTACGATTACTTCGGTGAAAATCTGCTCCGCTCGGATCTGTCTATCAGCGTAGGCGACCTGGGCTCATTACTGGATCACAGTGGCCCCATCGGCGCGCACGAGAAATATGCCGCTCGCGTGTTCGGAGCGCACCGTACATATTGTGTAACGAACGGCACCTCCACTTCGAATCGCACGATCTTCACCGCCGCCGTAGGTGAGAACCAAATTGCGCTTTGTGACCGAAACTGTCACAAGTCCATCGAGCATGGATTGGTACTGACGGGCGGCATCCCCACTTATTTCGTTCCTCTACGGAATCGCTATGGAATCATCGGCCCCATTCCGCCGGAGCGGTTGAAGCACGATGCGATCCAAGCCGCTATTAATACGAACCCGCTTGTGACAGATGGCATCGATCGACGTCCGGTGTATTCGGTGGTGACCAACTCTACCTATGACGGGCTGTGCTACAACGCCAAGAGTGTAGAGGAGTTGCTTGATCCAAGCGTGGACCGGATCCACTTCGATGAGGCCTGGTATGCCTATGCGCGCTTCAATCCAATTTACCGGGAGCGGTTCGCCATGCACGGCGATCCTGCCGACCATAAGGGCGCAACGATTTTTGCGACTCATTCCACCCATAAGCTGTTAGCGGCTCTTTCACAGGCTTCGTTTCTGCACATCCGCGACGGCCGCAGCTCAATTCCCCATGAGCAATTCAACGAGTCGTTCATGATGCATGCCTCGACCTCTCCGCTGTACACCATCATCATTTCGAATGACGTTACAGCGGCGATGATGGATGGGCCCGGCGGCGTAGCCCTAACCAACGAGTCAATCCAGGAGGCAGTGGCGTACCGGCAGACCATGGCCCGCGTGCACCGCGAGATTGCAGCTAAGAAAGACTGGTTCTTTAACACTTGGAATGCCGATACCGTACGGGACCCGAAGAGCGGGAAAAGAGTGCGCTTCGAGGATGCAGCGCCAGAATTACTGGCTACAGACCCCGATTGCTGGGTCCTGCACCCGGGCGATACGTGGCATGGCTTCGATGGAATCGAAGATGGCTACTGCATGCTGGATCCGATTAAGGTGTCGGTCCTCACTCCGGGAGTGGCAGGGAAGGGAGGTCTCGATTCATGGGGAATTCCGGCGACTCTTGTTACAGCGTATCTCCACTGCCGTGGGGTTGAAGTTGAAAAGACAACTGACTTCACAATTTTGTTTTTGTTTTCCATCGGTATCACCAAGGGAAAATGGGGCACGCTGCTGAATTCGCTCCTTGACTTCAAGAGAGATTATGACCGCAATACACCTTTGGCAGAGGCGCTGCCCCCGTTGGTCAGCGCATATCCAGCACGGTACCGCAGCCTCGGACTTCGAGACTTGGCCAACGAGATGTTTGCCCAGCTCAATGAAACTCAACAAACGCACTGGCTCGCCAAGGCCTTCTCGACCCTTCCCCAGCCGGTCTTAACCCCACACGCGGCCTATCAAAAATTAATTCGCGGCCAGATTGAGCATGTGCCTCTTGATGAACTAAACGATCGAGTACTTGCCACGAGTATTGTGCCGTATCCACCCGGCATTCCGATGCTTATGCCCGGCGAAGTTGCCGGCCGTGCCAAAGACCCCTACATCAGTTATCTGCGAGCGCTGTCCTCTTGGGATGATCGCTTCCCGGGTTTTGGTCACGATACTCACGGTGTCGAAAACCGTGGAGGAACCTACTATGTGCAGTGTCTTAAATAGCGAAATCAGCACGTCGCAGACGAAAGAGATAGTTACGCACAAGTTTGGCGTGCATTCCGAAGTCGGCAGATTGCGGACCGTCATGGTGTGCCGTCCGGGACTTGCGCATCAGAGGCTGACTCCAGGCAATTGCAAGGACCTGCTTTTCGATGACGTGATCTGGGTCCAGGAGGCGCAGAAGGACCATCATGATTTTGTTCTCAAAATGCAGGAGCGTGGCGTCGAAGTACTGGAACTTCACGACTTGCTATCGGAGACCCTGGAGGACAAGGAAGCCCGCGCCTTCATTCTCGATCGTCGAATGACTGCGAATATGGTTGGCGCCGGGGTTGCCGAAGCAATCAGGCCATGGCTGGACGAAATGCCCACCAAGAAGTTGGCCGCGCATCTGATTGGAGGATTCGCCATTTCGGACCTCCCGGGGGTGGAGATCAAATTAATGCTCGAAGAAGCATTCGGCGGCGCGGAATTCCTTCTGCCTCCCATCCCCAACACTCTTTTCCAGCGAGACGCTTCCTGCTGGATCTACAACGGCGTCACCTGCAATCCCATGTATTGGCCGGCCCGAAAACCGGAGTTGCTGCTGCAGCGGGCGGTCTACAAATTCCATCCGATCTTTAAAGGCGGCGACTTTCAGGTTTGGTGGGGCGACTCGGACGAGGACTATGGCAACGCTTCGATGGAAGGCGGCGACGTCATGCCCATCGGTAAAGGGACCGTTCTTATCGGCATGGGAGAACGTACTACCCGCCACGCTGTGATGCAGGTGGCCCATGAACTTTTTAAGCACAAAGCGGCAACGCGCGTAATTGCCTGCCTGATGCCCAAGAGCCGCGCGGCGATGCACCTGGACACGGTGTTTAGCTTTTGCGACCGCGATGTGGTCACTATCTTTCGCGAAGTTGTCGATCAGATCCGCTGTTACAGCGTTTACCCAACGGACGACCAGGGAGGTTACGCAGTCTGCAAAGAAAGCAAATCTCATCTTGAAGTCGTCAAGGAAGCTCTCGGGTTGAAAGAACTTCGCGTGGTGGAGACAGGAGGCAATACGTATCAGGCTGAACGCGAACAGTGGGACGACGGCAACAACGTTGTCGCACTCGAGCCCGGCGTGGTAGTGGCCTATGACCGCAATACTTATACCAATACCTTGCTGAGAAAAGCAGGCATAGAAGTGATCACCGTGCGTGGCGCCGAACTCGGCCGCGGGCGCGGTGGCGGTCATTGCATGACGTGTCCTATATGGCGCGAAGCCGCCTATTAATCGGCCGCATGATGAACACATATTAATTAAGGAGAACCATCGATATGAGCTTTAATTTGCGTAATCGTAACCTTCTTACCGTTCAAGACTACACGCCCCGGGAGTTTCGTTATCTGCTTGATCTGGCGCGGGACCTCAAACGGGCAAAGTACGCCCGGACAGAGCAGAAACACTTAGAGGGAAAAGAAATCTGTCTTATTTTTGAGAAGACCTCTACACGCACGCGATGTGCTTTCGAAGTCGCATGCTATGACCAGGGCGCGAACGTAACCTACCTCGATCCTGCTGGTTCCCAGATCGGCCACAAGGAATCTTTCAAGGATACGGCCCGAGTGTTGGGCCGCATGTTTGACGCGATCGAATACCGCGGCGCATCACAGTGCGGCATTGAGCAACTTGCTGCATACGCTGGCGTGCCTGTTTACAACGGGCTGACCGACGAATATCACCCCACTCAAATGCTTGCCGATGTCATGACGATGCGCGAGCACAGCGATCGGCCGATTTCCGAAATCCGCTATGCCTATATCGGCGATACCAGATCAAACATGGGACATTCCCTAATGATCGCGGGCTGCCTGGCCGGCATGGATGTAAGAATCTGCGGGCCAAAACCGCTGTGGCCGGAAGAAGCGTACCAGAACATCGCGCGCGTGCTCGAGGCCAAGAACGGCGCCAAATTGACCATCACTGACGATCCCAAGGTTGCGGTGAAAGGTGTCGACTTCATTCATACCGATGTGTGGGTGTCGATGGGAGAACCGAAGGAGATTTGGAAGAAACGAATCGAGCTTCTTACTCCATATCAAGTGAACAGGGAGTTGCTGAAAGTGAGCGGCAACCCGCACGTGCGGTTCATGCACTGCCTGCCGGCTTTTCATGACACTGAAACAACACTCGGTAAACAGATCGCCGAGACCTATGGGATGTCCGGGGGGCTCGAAGTAACCAATGAAGTGTTCGAATCCGAGGCGAACATCGCCTTCGAACAGGCCGAAAACCGCTTGCACACAATTAAAGCGTTGCTGGTCGCAACGCTGGGAGATTGAGGCCATGCGAACCGTTGTCGCCCTCGGGGGAAATGCCTTGCTTAAACGGGGTGAAAGGATGAATGCGGAGGTGCAGCGTGCCAATGTAAAAACTGCCGCACAAGCGCTTGCGCCGGTCGCTGCAAAACACCAACTCGTCATCAGCCATGGCAATGGTCCGCAGGTTGGCCTTCTTGCACTTCAGGGAGATGCGTACAAAGCCGTCGAAGCCTATCCGCTCGACGTCCTCGGCGCGGAGACAGAAGGCATGATCGGCTACATGATTGAACAGGAGCTCGGTAACCTGCTGCCGTTTGAAGTTCCATTCGCGACACTTTTGACCATGGTTGAGGTGAATGCGGACGATCCCGCCTTCAAGAATCCGACGAAGTTCGTCGGACCAATCTATGAGAAGCCGGATGCGGATCGCGTCGTGGCCGAGAAAGGTTGGGTCTTCAAACAAGATGGAGATAAATGGCGGCGTGTGGTGCCTTCTCCGATGCCGCAACGCATCTTTGAAATCCGGCCTATCAAGTGGCTGCTCGACTGCGGCGCGATTGTGATCTGCGCTGGAGGAGGGGGGATCCCGACTATGTACCAGCCTGGAGCAGACCGCGAGCTTCAAGGAGTCGAGGCCGTCATCGACAAGGATCTCTGTTCGGAACTTCTCGCGCGCGAACTTGGCGCCGACCTGCTAATCATGCTGACTGACGCAAATGCAGTTTATGTGGACTGGGGAAGGCCCACTCAAAGGGCCATTCATCGCGGCTCTCCGGCTTCACTGGCCGGAATTCACTTCGCGGCGGGCTCGATGGGGCCGAAGGTGGAAGCGGCATGCCGGTTCGCAGCCGCAACAGGAAAACCCGCGGCAATTGGCGCATTGTCAGATCTCGGCAGAATCATCACAGGAGAGGCTGGAACCACGGTATACCCCTCGGGACCATTGGTATATGGGCATCCACCACAGCAGGCCAAAGTTGCTTAGGTAACGAGCGGAGCTTATGAGCAGCTCAACCAAAAAAATGTCGCTCGTGCAGGCGACGATGCTCGTTGCCGGCAACATGATAGGAACCGGTGTCTTCCTTCTACCAGTGAGCATGGCGTCGGTCGGCGGAATTGCCGTCTTTGGTTGGCTGGTCGCAACCGCCGGCGCATTGGCACTGGCACTGGTGTTCGCCAAATTGGGCGAGCTCGATCCGCAAGAGGGAGGCCCCTACGCTTATGCGCGAGACTTCCTTGGCCCCTATGCCGGGTTCCAAACGAACTACATCTACTGGTTCGCTAATTGGATTGGGAACGTCGCAATTGCGGTGGCGGCCGTGGGTTATTTAGCGGAGTTCATTCCTCACATCAATAGTCCGCGAATGAGCGTATTTGCTGCCGCCGTGGTCATTTGGGCGCTGACCGTTGCCAATATACTTGGGCCCCGCGTTGTCGGCGCTCTTGAGGCTTGGACAGTCAGTCTTGCCTTAGTTCCCATTTTGGCGATCGCTTTTCTGGGTTGGTTTTGGTTCGATCCGGTGATTTTCAAGTCGGGATGGAATGTCATCGGTGGTACGAGCACGCATGCGATTGCTCGTGCCGCGTCCATTGCACTTTGGGCGTTCATGGGGGTTGAGAGCGCAGCTGTTTCAGCCGGCGTGATCGAAAATCCTAAGCGCAACATTCCGCTTGCCACGCTGTTCGGCCTTGTCATTTCCGCGATCGTTTACCTTCTAAGTTGCACGGTGATCATGGGGATCGTGCCAAATGCGCAGTTGAGATCTTCACACGCGCCGTTCGCCGAGGCGGCTCGCATGGTTGTCGGCACCCCGGGCATGGTTGTCATCGGCCTGTGCGCGATTCTTAAGTCGTTGGGAGCTTTGGGTGGATGGATGCTGCTCGTGGGGCAATCCGCCAAAGCGGCGGCAAACGATGGTATGTTCCCGCGTATTTTCGGCCGCACGAATCGGCACGGTGTTCCGGGCTTGGGCCTGGCTATCGTGAGCATACTTATGACCGCCGTCTTGTTTGCCACTATGTCTCCGACGATCGCCGGTCAGTTTGATCGCATCATCAATCTCACTATCATCCTAGTGGTTGTGCCGTATGTCTACGCTTCCGTCGCAGTCGTCAAGGTCGTACATGATCATGTGGGAAAGGGAAGGACTTTCACATTTTTCAAAGTTGTTGCTTTGGCCGCTGTCGCCTATTGCCTTTGGACGGTGCTGGGGGGTGATCCGAATACGGTTGTGCAGTCGCTGGTGGTGCTCCTGCTCAGCGTACCGTTTTATCCATTTTTTATTCGCTCGATGAAAGAGGCTGCAAAAGCAAAAAATCAGTTACAGCTTGCTGCGGCCACGGCATCGGTTCAGGACAAATGAAACCGCGCACTCTTTATTATTGATCTTCGTCTAGAACCGGGGTCCACGATTTGTCTGGATTGAAGCGTTCCATCTTCTTAAATTCATCCAGAGTGTTGAGTCCAAAATCTTTGTCATAAACCACGCCGTCCTGGCTGACTATGAAGGTCCTCACTCCAGTAACGCCATACTGCGCCGGCGCCGCCACCAGAGCAAAACCTCCGATCATTAGGCCTTTCACCACATAGTCCATTTCCCCAAGCGGCGCTGCCGGTCCCTGTCCCTTCATGATCTTAAAGAAGTAGCCATGATAGGGTTCGGAACTGGTGGTATACCCCTGCTCGATCGCGCGAGCGATCTTGTCGCCCACCGGACCAGCCCAGGTACCGTCAGAATTTTGCCAGGCCAAGCCATCTTGTTTGCCGGAGGTGCTGACAATGCGTTGGGCGTATTGGTTCACATCGTAACCCTCACGCGGTTGGAGGGCGTAGTCGTGTTGCGCTTCCACGTAACCACGGCAAATCCCAATCGCGTCGAGTTCGTTGGCGCCGATGCGACGGTAGAGCAATTCTTGTCTTCCGACTTTGGCGTCAAACGACCACTTTTCACCCCTCTTCACCAGTGGCACGGGAAATGGCCAGTCCTCATTGCCTACCAACAGGAAGGCCCGGGTTCCGGTTTTGGGGTCGACCGAAATGCTCTCTTTTTCGCGGGCTTCCGCAGCGAAATTTGTGGCGTGCTGCCGGTCCTGCGCGAATTCGCCGGTAAATACAATGTCGTCGCCGTCGGGTCCAAAAATGTGCGCGAGTTCCACCACATCGAACTTGGCGGCTGCGTTGACCAGCATGTCTGCGGCTTGCCGTGGGGTATCAAAAGTCATGACGGTCACACCCGAGGCAGTCACTGAGCTTTTTGTCGTGGTTGGCTGTTGTGCGGGTGAAAGCAGCCGGGCAAAAACGCACATCGCAGCCACCGCACTAACAACCCAGGGTCTTATGGAAGTTTTATTCATAAATCGCGATACCCTTTCACTTCTCCGCTGATTGCCTTCACAATTTCGATTCAACTTCTACCTGCGCCGACCACCACCGCCACGGAAACCTCCGCCTCCGCGAGAGCCAAAGCTGGAAGAGCCTCGGCTACCGCTCGCACGAGCGCTCGATCCGTTGTATCCTCTCGACCCTCCGCCGAAGGCATCCCGGTTCCCGCCACCGCTGCGCGACAAGTCCCTGCTCCCTATGCGATCCGACCCTCCGCCCAAGGAACGGTTTCCCGCGTTGCTTGTGCGGTTGCCAAAGCTTCCGTTTCCGGCCCGATTTCCAGAGGAGCCATTGCCAAAGCGAGTGCTGGACAAATTTCCGCCCTGCCGCCCAATTTGTTGCCTGGCAGTGGCCTGGCGATTCGCCAGAGAATCACCTCGTGTGGCGCCACCGAATCTATCTGCCGTGCCGCGATCTCGATATGGAGCGCCGCCGCGATGCTGCGGATTGTGGCTCCAAGCGTTGTTTCCGCCGCGGGAGGGGAGAGTCGAAGGACGGTTACCGCCTCCTATATTGTTACGGTTGCCACCACCAAGATTGTTGTGATTACCTCCACCAATATTCGAGTTGCGGTTGAAATTGTTGTTGCGATTGATGGTGATGTTGTTGTTCCCACCCCAGCCGAAACCCCATCCCCAACCGCCGCCCCAGAACGCGCCCATCATGACGCCGACGCCAAAAGAAATCGCCATTCCCGCGGCATAGTACCCATAAGGTGGATAGTAAATTGGCGGATAGGGATAGATCGGAGCGCCATATACAACGACGGGATCGTACGATGGCACATAGACAACTTGTGGATTTCCCTGCTCGACTACGATCACGCTTTTGTTTTCGATGACCTGGGTCTCCACCTTCTGCTGCTCGGTGGATTTCAAATTGCCCTTGTCCTGGGCCTTCTTCCGCATGCGCTGCACAGCATCCATCACATCACTTTGCTGTGCCAGAAAAGCGTTACCTAAATCCGTAGTCCACTGAATGTCGTCCGCCAGGCGCTTCACTACGTCGGGCAACGCAGCAAGTGCCTGAATGCTTGGGTCCCATGGCTGCTTTTCCACAGCATCAGCCAGTGCCTTGTCCTTCAAACCCGGATTTTTCGCCAGCCACTGTTGAAGTTGGATTAGTTCGAGAGGATAGGTAGACGCCGCAAAAGTCTGGGCCAGTAATGGGTCGGGATAGAGGGCAATAGGCGCCACGAGAGAATCCAGTTGGTCGGGAGGTATTTTCGCCGCTGCTTGCTGGGCCGAGTTGGTTGATGGCTGCGTTTGAGCCAACGACAGTGGTTCTCCAGGAATCAGTAGCGCAACGCACAAGACAGTTGCGCATTCGCGCGTGATATGCCAGAGGGAACTCAAAATGGGGTTTGAGTGGTTCATGCTGACTTTCTGCATCTGGTGAATAAAGTATCTTCAGGTTTCTGAGATCATTGCATGAAGATAATTCCTAAACTCTTACGGCCCAACGTTCCTTGGGTCCCTAAAAGGGATACTCGACGTGGACCGTCGGCCATGCAACTGTGAAAATTGCCAGTCAGCGTATGAGTAAGGTATCGAGAAGGCAAGGTGAGCAGGAGTTTTATTTGGAAATAACAACTGAATGTTCGGCGCAAATTTCTTGGAAGGTTTGGTTTTCCATGACGCCGGAAACATTATCCAGGGAGTGTGCGCACGAAAAACATGGCGAGCTTTTAATCAAGTCGGAACCCAAGGTGCGGAACTGCCATCTCCGCTCGCGTCTTACTCAGGGGGAAGGGCCTGTGAATAGAGTAGCCGGCTGATTTATACAGAGGCAAAACAATATTAATAAAACAGGATACTGCGCATGTTGCTAGCAGATTTCCCACCGAGCGGCATTGTAGGATACTGCCATGTCAGCGATCTGTGAACACTTTCTGAGCATTTCGATGGGCGAATCGCGGTTATGGGAAGCGGAAAATACTCCTCGCGTCTTGCTAGCTGACGACCAGGAACAGGTACTCCAGACGATCGCAGAAATTGTCTCGGAGAGGTTTGAAATTGTTGGCATGGCGAAAAATGGCCGTCGCGTTCTTGAGTTGGTTTATTTACTCTCCCCCGATGTCGTTTTACTCGATGTTTCCATGCCTGTCATGAATGGATTTGAAGCCGCCTCTCGTTTGAAGAAAGCAGGTTCATCCGCGAAAGTGGTGTTTCTGACCGTGCACGACGATCCCGGTTTTGTGCAAGCCGCGCTTTCTGCGGGTGGAAGTGGCTATGTCCTGAAAACGTGCCTTGCGACGGACCTTATCGAATCCATACTGATAGTCATGCGAGGTGGGATATTCATCTCAGAATCCGTGCGTTTAGAGTAAGTCGCCTGAGGTTGGGCCCGATAGAGGCCGTGGCTATCCACCCGCTAGCCCACGGTTTACCAGGACCTTCACTTCCACGCGGCGGTTTGCCGCTCGCCCCTGGGCAGTTTCGTTGGATGCGACTGACCCCGAGATACCCATGGCTCCCGGAGCGACTATATGCCGGACCGGAACATTACAATCCTGGATCAGGAACGCGATTATTTCCTGGGCGCGGTCCATGCTTAACTTTTGATTCATAGCAGCATCACCTGACGAATCGGCAAATCCTTTCACTTGAATAATGTATCCAGTCAGGTTGACCGCCTGCCGGGATAAATTCTTCAGCGAGGCTTTGTCCTGGGCTGAAATTGTTTTGCTGCCACTCGAGAAGTACACGGTCGCTTCAACTTTGGTATCGAACTCCGTAAGGTCCGAAAAACGTTTGGATACGTCCTCGATCTCCTGTTTGTTCGCGGCAATCTGCTGTTCGTTGGCAGAGATCTTTTCCCGGTTGGCGGCAATTCCTACTTTATTTGCCTCAATGTTTTGCTTATTGGCATCTACTGCTTCTTGGGTTGGATTTAAGCCGGCCTGGATGGTTTCGGCGGTGCGCAGGTCATCTCCGGAAAACGTAATCGTTTGAGCCACTACACGGCTCTGGTCATCGCGGACACCATTCACCGAGATATTGAGTCCCGGCATCAGGGCAGTGAAGCTCATTTGAGTTTTGCGCAAGCCAAGACCTTTTGGTTTTTGGACTCTGGTAAGGTCGGTGAGAACTACAGTGACGGAATTTCCTTCCGGTGTTTTCACGGTAAGAGTTTCGCCGGTTCGATTGGTGATCAGTCCCTTGACTTTGACCGCTTCATTATTATCGCTGTACAGGCCGGACGCTACCCAACACAGGACTGCGACAAGGAAAATCCATCTGCGAATTCCATGCATACGATACTCCTTAAAATCTTGGAATAGGCGGCTTCGCGCGAGAAGCAACATCGAAAAGAAAAGCAAAACGATATTAGAGACACTCAAAGATCACTCCAACTGGCAAAACTGTCAGTCACGAGGTATGGCAGAACATTGCGAAGCGCAGTCCGTCATGGCGACCCTCGAATGCGAATAGTTTTATTGGTTTTTCCTGAAAGAACTAACAGTTAGGACAATTAACGCTTCTGGATAGGATGAATTCGCACTATGTTTGGCCCGATGTCTCTGATTCTTTCAACAAATTGTGGAGCGGAATGTTCCAACCATAATTCTGCTGTGCGCTATGGAACGTCGTCAAAGACCAAGATTATTGCTTGCGGACGACCATACGTTGATAGCGGAAGCCTGTAAGCACTTTCTCGAACCCGAATTTGAAGTCGTGGGCATTGTAGAAAACGGACGGACCCTTCTTAAAACGGTCTTGGAGCAAAAGCCAGATATTGTCGTTCTCGACATCGCAATGCCAAAAATGAACGGCCTCGATGCCGCCACGCGAATCAAGCAGCTTCTACCCGCAACCAAGCTGGTTTATCTGACTATGAACATGTCACCGGAAGTTGCGGCCGAAGCATTCCGCCGGGGCGCTTCCGCATACGTCGTAAAAAGCGCAGCGGCTTCGGAATTGATTACCGCGATCCGGCGAACACTAGCGTCGGAATCGTATTTGTCCCCGCTGATTACCAGGGACACGGTGGATTTTCTCCTGCGAAGCGGCGCCTCCTACACGCAAGAGAAACGGATTACTGATCGTCAAAGCGAAGTTCTTCAGTTGGTTGCGGAGGGCATGTCCATGAAGGAAATCGCTGCCGCTTTAAACCTGAACCCTGGGACGGTCGCATTTCACAAGTACAAAATTATGGAGAACCTTGGACTGAAAACCAATGCGGAGTTGCTCTTATATGCAATCAAGCACCACCTGATCGGCTAAACACCTGGGCAATCCGCGATGCGCCACGCGCGGTTTGTCGCGGTCCTCGTGGAACGCGGCATGGAGGCATCGCTCATGCCGAGAGACTCGCGCACACATCATCTTATCTGCGTTGGAATGGACCCATCATTCGCCGGCCCGAATACTTCAGAGTTTGGCCGATTTCATTGCTTTTTGCGATAGGTTGGGCCCTGGCGACTGTGACATCCTGAGTGCCTGAAACCGATGTACAACTGCCTCACTAGCAAAACTGCCAGTGCAAGTTACAAATGGGTAGTTTTAGACTGCGCATGGAGTCCGTGATGCGACATGACAATGAAGTTCGTATTCTTCTGGCGGTCCCGTTCAAAGTTATCGGATAAAGCAAATGGCCCTCGAATCTTTGTGATTTGGCAAATGACCTCAGCATTTGCCATCGCGCTCATTTTTTTTTCGTCACTATTGTTACAGACGCGGTATACCTACGCCCAAAACTCAAAAGCGGAAGACGACAGAGCTGTCATAGAGAATGCTGGCGTGCCGGTCGAAATAGATGGACGGCCGATTCTGGTGGTCTATGCAAACATCGCTGGCATCACTCCGCAGGAACGCGCCCAAGCCATACAGCAACGGATTACCGCATTGGCCGGAAGAAAGGACGTCGCGCTGGCAACGGTCCATGTCGAAAACCGTGGTACCTGGAGCGAGATTGTTGCAGGTGGCGAGCGCATCATGGGCATAACGGAAACAGATGCGCAGGGCGCGGAACAAAACCGCGTAGAACTTGCCACGGAGTATGCGGAGGCTATTCGGCAGGCCATGCAGCAGTACCGCTCAGAGCATACCTGGTGGAACTTCTTTTTGGGGTGCAGTTACACGGCGATGGCTACGCTAGGAGTCGGCGGTCTATTCGTGATTCTCGTGAAGATGCGGCGGGTCACGCGCCCCAAAATAGAGTTGTGGACCAGGCGCTTTGAAACGGAAAGTTCAATCAAATCGGCAAGAATACGGCTGCGGCGATATGTAACCAGGTCATTGATCGCAATTGGGCAGACATTGTTCTGGATATTATTTTTGGGCTTGATTCAGGCGTATGGAACCTTGGTCCTGCGTTTCTTTCCCGCTACCAGGTACACTTCGTATCAGATTACTAACTGGTTGTTCTCTGAACTGGCGGGTGTGGGGAAAATCGTGATCGAATACGTTCCCCATCTACTGCTGGTTTTAATCATATGTCTGATCACTTCTTATCTCCTCAAGTTGAACACATATATTTTTGGTGAAGTGCGGGACGAAAAACTCACCTTCCGCGGTTTCTATCCGGAATGGGCAGAACCCACGGCCCAGTTGGTAAGGGTCTTTATTATTGCTGCCGCTGCAGTCATGGTTTTTCCCTACCTTCCAGGATCGGATAGCCCGGCATTTAAAGGGATTTCCGTCTTTTTAGGGGTCTTGCTCTCTCTGGGTTCCACCTCCTCGGTGGCGCATGGGGTGGCAGGGACCATTCTTACCTACATGCGAGCATTTAAAGTCGGTGACTTCGTTAGGATCGGCAATGATATGGGCGAAGTAGTAGAGAAGACACTCCTAGTGACACGCATCCGCACGCAGAAAAGGGAAGTAGTCACGATTCCGAATGGCACGGTTCTTGGTGGTGTGGTGATCAACTACAGCGCTGAGGGAAGACACGAGGGAGTGATCTTCCATACGACGGTATCAATTGGGTACGGTGCGCCTTGGCGGCAAGTCCATGAGTTATTGTTGTCTGCCGCACTTAACACGGACGATATTCTGCGGACGCCCGCTCCTTTCGTACTGCAAACAGCATTGAACGATTTCTACGTCAGCTACGAGCTGAACGCCTATACCGCCAAACCAATGAATATGCAACGCATCTACTCCGTGCTGCACCAGAATATCCAGGACAGATTCAATGAAGCGGGAGTAGAAATAAACTCTCCTCACTACCTGTCATTACGAGATGGCAATCAAACCACGATTCCGGAAAACTACCTAGCTAAAGACTACAAGCGACCCGCATTTGGTTTAGAAAACATCATATCTGGTATCAACTGTCCGAAAAAGTAAGCAATTTTTGACAGCGAACTAAATCCTTGACCCTGTCACTCTTGCCAGTTCACCCGCCATTTGCGGCCTGAGAAGCTAGCGTTTCAAATTTTGCAGGCGAGGCATCCGTCGCAAGTTGATACGGGCCGCCAAAGCGGCGGTCGAGGTCATGCAGGCGGTATGGTTCCGCATAACCAGCGTGATACACAGCGAGCTGTAACAAAAACCGGACAACATGTGGCTAAAAGCAATACCGGAAGTAGACTTAATGATAGAAAAGGTCAAAGGCGGCGATATCGCCGCCTTCGAGCAACTGTATAACTTATATGAGCGTTCGATTTATTCGCTGTGTCTACGATTAACAAAGGACATTTTAGATGCGGAGGACCTTACCCAGGAGGTCTTTCTGCAGGTGTACCGTAAGGTGAACACTTTTCGGGGGGAGGCTGCATTCGGATCGTGGCTGTATCGGGTAGCTATGAATGTCTCGATGATGCATCTACGCAAGCATCAGCATGTTGAAGAGTTTCCTCTCGACACTCTGGAAGACGAAGTATACCCAAAGCGATTTTTAGGTCAGCCGCATTCCAATGTCTTTTCTGATCCGCTCGAACATATCGCTTTGGTACGGGCGTTAAGCAGTTTATCGAAGGGTAGAAGACGCGCAATAATTTTGCATGATGTGAAGGGCCTGACGCATGACGAGGTTGCTGAACGCCTAGGTGTAACGGCGAATACGAGCAAGGCGACTCTTAGCAGGGCACGTCAAAAATTGCGCGATGCGCTTGCCGGCAGACCGCCATTCCTTTATAGAAGTGGGACCTTATAATCTTATGGAAAAGCCGTTTTCGCTTAATTTCTGGCAGTACACTGATTTTCAACTTGGGGCTCCCAGAGCGTTCCTTCATCAGTCTTACGAAACAGTCCGCTCTTGTCGTAGGACGTTTTGCGAGGACGTGTTTCAATTAGGAGAATGAACATGCTGCGGAATCTTCCTCGAATCGTGATTGCTGACGACCATACCCTTGTGGCCGAAGCCTGCAGAAAACTCCTCGAGTCTGAATATGACGTTGTCGCGACAGTGAACAATGGTCGTGCTCTCGTGCGGGCCGCGGCTGAACTTAAACCCCATTTGATAATCGTCGATGTGGCGATGCCTCTGCTGAATGGACTGGATGCAGGGCAGCAAGTCAAGGAATTCTTGCCGAGCCTAAAATTGGTTTTTCTGACAATGAACCACGATGCTGATCTTGCCGCTGAAGCATTCCGCCGTGGAGCGTCGGGATATCTACTGAAAACCTGTGCTGCTTCGGAACTGACGATTGCAGTCCGCGAGGTGCTGAAAGGGAAATCTTATCTTTCGCCTGCGATTGCGAGAGACACCGTCAATTTTTTATTGCGACAGGACAAGAGGCTCATTGAAGAATGCGATCGCCTTACTGAGAGGCAGCGTGAGGTGTTGCAACTTTTGGCCGAGGGAAAATGCATGAAAGAGGTGGCCGATGTGTTGAATATTACTACCCGAACAGTGGCGTTCCACAAATACCGTATTATGGAAGTGCTTAACGCGAAGAACGGCGCAGAATTGATTCAGTATGCTATCCGAAACCACTTGATTGCCGCCTAAGAGCGACTCGTGCCATAGCGGGATGCCGCGGCTTGGTTTGTGTCGCTCATAATTCTTTTATCCCAAAAATTACGCTTTTCATTATTTCCACTTAACCCAATGCAGTGCGAATAATATTTAGCGGGAATACAACCTAAGAAAAGATCTCGCGGAATTGTTTGGAAAGAGAATGAGCCCGAGGACAAGTCTTTCAATCACCCGGGCCCATTTGAGATCAAAAGATCCCGCGAATTGCAGTCAAACCTAGCGAAATCATCACAAAAAATCCACCTAGCACCCCAATTAAGGGCAGTAAACTTCCAGTCTTTGGCAATTCTGCCGGTGGCGCTGGAGCAGCGAGAGCAACCGGCGCTGGGGCGGGCGCCGCCATTGCGATAAGAATTGGCGCATCGGCAGGCGGCGCCGGTGGAGGGGGAGGCATTTTCCCTGTCACCCTCCGTTGTTCGTCAACCACGACCTGTGGGCTTTCCACAATTTTGGTCGCTCTGACTATCATTCCTTTCTTTAAACCGAAAACGTCAGTTTCCTGACCATCAATCATGAACTTTTGCCCACTTGGCACTTTGAATTCTTGGTTGGTGCCATCTTCCAAGGTCAAAATGACAGAAGAAGGAGCATTTACATGCCACACTTTTCCTTTCACGGTCTTGACCGTCGTAACAGTTTCGGGGGTCGATGTTACCGTGAGTGTCCGCTGGAGTTTCATTCCTGGCTTCAGATCATGAATCCCCAGTGATTGACCATCCACGTCAACGCGGGCACTCTCCGGCACGTTGGCAAAATGACGGACAGTCCCGTCTTCCATTTTTACGACCAGTTCATTGCCGACGGCGTAAACAACCTCGCCATGTTCAACGGTTACTGCTTGAGTGGCCTGCCCCTTTTCTGTGCTGGTTTCTGTTTTAACTTGTGCGTCCATCCTCAGTGCAAAGGTTGCACACATCGCCCCTACAGCAAGGACCAGCCGCACTTGTGCCCATCTGGTCTTCGAGTTCATTGTGTTTTCTCCTTGTTTACTTCCACCATCATGAATTGCAGCCCTGTACTTCACCTTACCTTTGAGCTAACGCCGGCCTTTCAGGCTTGGAACCGGTTTGCTCATCGGCCTGAAGTGTCGGCAACCTTGTAGTGAGCGAGGCTTGGACGATATAGCGTTGTGGAGCGCTGCCCACGTAATAAAACGGATAACAGGTCACCAGAGTGAGAGACGAACTCGATCGGGATTGCAAAACTGAGACATCGTCGGGGCGCACAAGCAGAATTTGATCCACGACATATCGATCTGTCCGGTCTGGTCCAACCAGGTCAATCGCATCTCCCGGTTTCACGTCTTTCAACACTCGAAAGAATCCATCCCTGTGGCCGGCGATTCCGATGTTCCCCGCTTCGCCGGGCAATACTGTGCCCGAAATGTGGCCTACTCCACGGTCGAGGGCCAGATCGTTTGTACCTTCGAGGACCGGGACTTCGAGTTGCACCTTGGCGATCCTTAGCACGGCTAATGCGGGACCGAATCGCTCAGAGAGGCTTTGTTCGTACGCTGCGATGCGCTTTTCTGACCAGTGACTGAAATCGAGTTTGAATAACGGGTCGACAAAGCGTGAAGATGGTTGAGCCGGTGGTTGCTGCGCCTGGAGATTTTGAAAGCGCTTCAATTCCGCGCGGGATGCCACTTTACTATAAATACGAAAGCCCATGAAAAACGTAAGCAGGCACAACCCGCCGATCAGTAGAAGGCGCTCAATCCCTTTTACGAATTTCATTTTGCTTTGTGCCCCAGAGAGTATCGTTTCGCCAAAATAAAATTGGCGGGCCTACGCCTTTTTATGCGCCACGAGATTGCTGCGCCAGCATGAGCAGTCTAGGCAAAGCAACCACATCGTTGTAACTGTCATTAGTAACAGTTAAGGAGACCTCCGTTAAGCAAACTACCGGATTGTTTGTCGTAAGTATTGCGCGCGCACGATAAAGAACACTTGCTGTCAACATTGCCAGTTGGAATAATGACGGGTCTTTTCAAAGATGGCGACGTAAGGGCGTTGTGACTGGAGTATAACGATGGGTAAATTGGCTTACGAACGCATCGGTGGACAGGTGGTGCATGTAGGCGATTGTCAAGTGTGGGCCGAGATCTTCTACCTTGATTCTTCCACCGACTATCGGGAGTACTTACCTCAGAAGAGTGATGTACGCACAACCGATTCCGGTGAAGATTTGGCCATGCTGGGCGAATTACATTCTCGCTGGAACATCAGGGGAGCATTCTGGCTATTATCCATTCCCATACTCTTCTTCGTCGGCTTTATCGTGTATTTTGCATTCGGCGCATAGGAGAACTTTCTTGAATTGACGCCCAACGTTTGATTTTTGCGTCAGATGAAGACAATTAAAGACAGGAACGTTAGCCTGCACATAGAGTCCTCCCTCAAATGAAGCGCGCGAGTTTGCCGCACAATTTCGACAACGAGAATATTCCTCATGCGCACAGCAAAGAAACTGTCACTATTGCCAGCATGGAAATTGGCTCGTGTGTGACTTGCGCGGTTTGAAAAACAAAAACTTTGAATTGCGCTGGAGTTGACCTAAAAGGACTCGCCCAATCCCATACTGAAAGTGCGATCATTTTTACCTTGAGCGAAATCAACGCGGAGGTTGACATGGTGTTGTTTGCTCAGCTGAAATCTTGGGCCGAAACCGAAACTTGGCAACAAATCGTGACGGTTGAAGTCCCAGAAACTCGGCCCAACCTCTCCCACGCCAGCAAACGCGACGACTCCAAATCGCCGAGGCAAACTCAAGCGGTATTCCATTTGAAGCGCGAGCAAATCTCGATCAATGTAGCGGCCAGCTGGATATCCGCGGAGCTCATTCTTAATGCCAAAGATGCACTGTCCGAAGAATGGGGCCTGGCCTCCAGTGGCGCAAGCGTACACGTTGTAGGCAAGAACATGGTCCTTGCCGAGACTTTGATAAGCGTTGAGAGTTAAATTGTAGGTTTGATAGGTGAATGTGCTGCCTAGCACATCGGAAAAAAAATCGGCAGAAAGCTGCGTGGAAGTTCCATTGGTGGGGTAAAACCGATTGCTTGCGGTTTCACGTTCAACCTTCAACCCCAAAGATCTCAAGTTAAACCCGACATCAAGCGGCGGTAGTTCAGGATGTTGTTCACCGAAGTGTTGCGCAGCCAGAGTGGATTTGGCAAATATTATGCGAGGACCAATAAATGTACGCCAAAAAAGCCGCCGCGTACCTTGCACGAAGGCCCCATTAATAGATTGCTTGAGGCCGAACCTTATTCCGGCATTTCCTGCCGCGTTGCCGGTCCCGTAAAAGCTGTAGTTTAAGTTTGCCCGGGCATATCCAGCGATCACGTGGTAGCGATTTTCGTTGAAATATAATTCGGAACCCGCCACAAATCCACGACTGCCATTATCGGTAAAGAGCGCGCCGCCTCCGATTATCGATGGGGGAGAGGTTGTGTCTTTTTTGCTAAAAGGGAAGATGTAGCCGCCAATTAGCGCGATACCTGAGCCGATGGCCGGACTGGAGATGGGAATTGGGGCGCCGACCAATGTGCCATGGTCATTTCCTTGTGTCTGATTCTTCTTGGGGGTAGATTTGCTCGGTTGTTCACCATCTTTTTGTGTGGCGACGGGGTCATCATTGGGTGACCGATTTTCCGCAAGCAAACTTTCTGCTGACCACATCTTGATCAGAAGAACCAGGCAAACCGTAGAACAACGGAGCATGGAGTGGGGATTCCGGTTTGAGGCCTGGGTACCGATGCCCGACATCTTTACCACTCCTCTCATCCCGCCATGCTTTTCGGATATTGTGGGTCGAGAGGTACCCATGCTGAAATTGTTGTTCCGCTACCACGTTCCGATTCGATCGATAATCTGCCCCTCATGAGCTGGAGTCTCTCTCTCATGCTGATCAATCCGAGCCCGCGGCCACTCATCGCACCATGCCAGTCAAAGCCGATTCCCGAATCGCTTACCGTCAAATAGATTTCCTCGCCGGTGCCGCGCAATTCCACTTTGAATTGTTGGGTGCCACTGTGCTTCACCGCATTTTGCAATGCTTCTTGTAATACACGGAACAAACCGAGCGAAATCTCTTTCGACAGCGTCTGCGGGATATCCGAATAGTTGAACTCAATCGTCACTTTGTGGCGGTCCACTAATTCCTTGCAAAAGCTGTTGGCAGCCGCCACAATGCCGAGATACTCGAGCTTGGAAGAATGAAGCCGGTGTGACAAGGCTTGAACGTCTTTGGATATCTCTATGAGGCGCGTGCGAGTTTGATCGATCCGTTCACGGAGCAGGTTCTCCGACGCGGGCGTGCCGTCTTTCGCGCGTTGCAACTCGATCGCCAGTAATGCAAGCCGCTGATTCACGTCATCATGCAGTTCCCGCGCGATCCAAGTACGTTCTTCTTCCTGTGCCTCAATCAATCTGCGCCCGATGCTGCCAAGAGCTTCCTCAACGAGTTTGCGGTCGGCGATGTCCACACAGGACCCAATGTAGCCCGCAAGCGAATGGTTCGCGTTGAATCGAGGTAGTCCTGTATCGAGTACCCATCGATATTCTCCATCGTGCCGCCGAAGGCGATATTGCATCGTGAACGGCGCCCTTCGATCGACCGCCTGCGAAAAAATATTCAAGCACTCCCGCAAATCGTCGGGATGAACGCTCTCCGTCCATCCGTCGCCGAGCGCTTCTTCCTGTGGCCGGCCTGTGAACTCGAGCCAGGGATGGTTGACATAGGTGCACAATTTGTCCGGCCCTGACATCCAGATCAAAACAGGTGCGGTGTTGGCGACTAAACGAAACCGTTCCTCGTCCTCAACCAATGCTTGTTCCGCGAGTTTGCGGTCGGTTATATCTGCCACCACTCCGACGGCCCGAAGCAATTTGCCGTTGTCATCGAAGAATGCTCGTGCGCTTTTCTCAAGCCAAATTACGGTGCCATCCGAGCGAAGCATGCGATAGTTGACGTGTGAAATAATGTTGTCCGGCGTGATTCCATCAAAAAACGCCGCCAATTTAGGGCGATCTTCAGGAAGGACATCGGAAAGAAGCTCCGCTTGACTGAGATGGTTTGCGTGGTCATTCCCAAGCACTTCCTTACAGGCAGGCGACCTGATGATGGTATCGGTTGTCACATCCCATTCGTACGCATACATCTTTCCCGCCTGAAATGCCAGTTGAAGACGCTCTTCACTTTCTCGTCTTGCCTCCTCTGTCCGACGGCGCTCAGTGATATCGCGAATGATGACGGTAAACAGATGTTTGCCTTGCGATTGCGCGTGGGAAATGGACGCTTCAATTGGAAATTCCTCGCCATTTGATCGCAGACCCCAAAGCGCTGCCGCGGCGCCCATTGCCCGGTTTGTAATCCCAGTTTCTCCGAAATGGCGAATATGAACCGCGTGGGCCGCGCGAAACCGCTCGGGGATAAAGCGCTCGATGGACTTCCCAATTGCTTCGGTTGCGGAGCAGCCGAACATTTTTTCGGCAGCAGGGTTGAACAGCACAATTCGCTGTTCATCATCGATAGCGACAAATGCGTCCAAGGCTGACGCGACAATGCCGGCCAACTGTTCCTGATTATCGCGCAGTTGCTGCTCCACCTGCTTTCGGTCAGTGATGTCGGCCATAACGGAAAGGGTGTAAGTCTGGCCTTCAGTCTCAATCAGTTCAGCCGACATCAATGCCATTCCAACTGTTCCGTTCTTGCGCCGGAAGCGCGCTTCCCAGTTCCGGATGGCGCCAGTAGCAAGAAGTTGCTGGAAAAAATCCTGTCTTTGCGCGAGGTCTACCCATAGGCCGGTCTCGATGGAAGTGCGTCCTATTAACTCGCCGCGTGTCCAACCTGTGACCTGCTCGAAAGTATCATTGACCTCAAGAAAACGAAAATCTTTAGCACTGCCCAGTACAAGAGCCAAAGGGCTTTCGCGAAAAGCCTTGGAGAATCTTTCTTCGGAATTCTTCAGCGCTTCTTCCGTCCGTTTGCGTTCTGTAATATCAACGGCCATGCCGAGCATCCGCTCCGGTTTTCCGGTTTTGCTGTAGTAGAACGTCCCCCGCGCTGAAATCCACCGCGTGGTTCCGTCGTCCCAGACCACGCGGAACTCCGATTCATATGACTTATGATTCGCGCGGGCATCGGTCACCGCTTCGGAGACCCGTTTCCGGTCGTCCGGATGTACATAGCGATAGAAGTCCTCCGTACGCCCCGAGAAAGTGTCAGACGGGATCCCGAACATATTTTGAAGGTCACCAAACCATCGGTCTTCTCCAGTTACGATGTTCCATTCCCAACCCACCGATTTTCCCGAGGCCATCGCCAGTTGTAAGCGCTCGTGGGCCACGACAACATCCGAGGACAACTCGCGGTGGGTGAAGTACCAAGTAAAGGAAGCGGCAATCGCCAGGAACAAAACTGCCAGCAACACAATAAAAAGGCGAGCCACTCGTGCAGTATGAAGCTCGTCAGGCCGTAGCAGCTCCCACATACCTATCACTGGGACCGCCACGACAGCTGCCATCGCCAGGGCCGAAGCATAATTTGTGTTGCTGGTGTCCCCTTGCGAGGCTTGTGCAAGCTGGGGCGCCAGCGTTCGCCCTTGCAGGACAATCCATACAAACCAGTACGCGGCGCCACAGTGAGCCAAGGTTGGCCAACTGGCGAATACTTCCTTATGAACGATGGCCCAATACGAAATCAACGTGCCGAGGGCAGAGAGTAATGAGGCGCCGAGCAGGTGCCCGTAAATGGATTTCCATAACGATCGTGTATTAAGAACGATAATTCCCAGAAGCGCGAAAAGAAACAAGTTTTGCCCAACGTGCAATACCAACCCACGTATTATGAGAACATCATCCGGATAGATATAAGAAACTGGAAATAGTACGAATGCGTAAGCAAAGGCCCACGAGAACAATAAGAGGAGAAAGCTCAGGGTAGTGCGGTAAGGCTTGTACTGCGCCAGTTTTATGTGTGGCCGAGAAGCCACGGCCGCGATCAAGAATGTGGTGCGAAGGAAGAATCCTCCCGTGAGCATCCAATAGACCGACTGATTTTGGCGCAGGATTTCTACGGTGTAGATCCAGTTCAATACATACACCGTCCAAATGGCGCCACTGACACCGAGAAACGACCAGAAGATTCGAACGGTCCCATCACTCTCGACTGCATTTACAGTTGCTATACCGGTAGCCAGAATAAGCAAAAACCCAAGCATGAAATGAACCACAACGTAATAGGTGATCGCTCCAGCGCCTTCCTTTAAGACAAGCGAGAATCCTACCTGTACGATCAAAACGGACAACACTACGGTCGGCCACCGGTGAGCAATTCGAAGAAGAAGGGTGTTGTCAGGCGGTTGGATTTTCATGGAAAAAAGTGGTCCCCAAGGTCTAATAGCGCTGTCAAAATTAAGGGCCCAAAAGCTAAGCTTCTTCCCGCCTTATAAGAAATCATCGTCGACGGACTCCGACACATTGGGTCAAGATTGAATGAGCAAGGTCATAAGATGGAAGCCCCAACGGGGACGTGGGAAAGCGGCAGAAAGCTGGTTTTCGTTAATGCATTCGCGCTTGCTTATAAAACACGCCCAGGAATTTGTAGCATCAAAATTGCTTTGTGTGGTTCTGTCAAAATCGACAGTATGCCCTAAAACTTGGGCATCTCGATCCGAGAGTGTACTCCCAAATCGCTGTCAAAAGAAGAAGAATTACAATTTTGTTCAATCGGGTTGAAACTGTATGACAGGACCGTCTCAGTTTTAGACACGACACGAACCGGAATATTCGGCGTTTTTATGCGTGGTCCAAGCCGCTGCTCACAAACTGTTTACCCTGAAGGACCGTTTCTATAGCATCGAGCAGCTCGTCTTTCGCGCGAGTCTTGATTACATAACCAAGGGCGCCGGCGCGAAGAGCTTCATGGACCACATCGGCAGAAGACTCTTGGGTCAAAAACAGGATTTTTGCCTCGGGCACAAGATGGCGAATGCGGCGAGCGGCTTCAATTCCATTGAGTCCGGGCAGGCCAATGTCCAACACAACCAAATCTGGCTTGAGCGTCTCGGCCTGAAGGACGGCGCGCAGTCCGTCGTCGACTTCCTCTACAATCTCGAGATGCTCCAGCGTGCCGAGGGTTGAGCAGACAAATCGGCGAAACGGTTCGTGATCTTCCACTACCATAACGCGAACTATCATAGTTAGCGCGCTACTCTCCACGTTCATCTCACGACGGTTGCAAATCTGTATTGCATCCAGTAATTTTTGGTTCTTCTTAGCAAGGAGCCGAAACTCAAAGGACGAGCAATCCATCGAAACTGGCGCTCTCAAGTTTTACTATGATGCGTAACGTTAGAGTGCCCAGTGAACGTGCTTAACTTGAAGTCACATTTCTTAAGCCATATTGTAAAGAAGTAGTGTGGAGTTGCGGGATGGCACGAAAGGGCATGAGTTTTGTTAACTTTCGTGCTATTTGCCTATCTAGTGGGACTGATTTTTATCAGGAAACTAAACCGTGGATTGGGACCGCAAGATCTTCGGCTTCCAACGATGATCGTGGGCCACCTTTTGAATCATCTCCCGCCTTGATTCACAGGTGGATCTGATGGCGTCTTGAGGTCCTAAAGACAACGTCCAACAGCCAAGCAGAAATCATGATTTCGATGAGAAATTCGAAAGGACGTATCCAGTGCATTGAAGTTCACCAATACCCGCAAGTGCATCGCGTTATTTCTGCGCATCAGGGGTGCTCTTACTATCACTAGGCTTCGTCTAATATTTTTCTGGAATCCACCGATAATGCCAGTCAGGTGCCTTGTATCCTTTAGGCTTTTGCCGGTTGGGCAGTTTTACCTTTTCTTGCGGAAGCTTTTTCCATGGCACTATGCTCAGCAAATGGGAGATACAATTTAGACGGGATCGCTCCTTATCGGCGGTCTGGATCACATACCACGGCGACTGCGGAGTGTCAGTGGCTGCGAACATTGCATCGCGTGCCCGGGAATAGTCATACCAACGGCGGTGAGATTCGAGATCCATGGGACTCAGCTTCCACCGCCGCATAGGATCTTCGATACGCCTGAGAAATCGGTTGTGCTGCACTTTCTCGCTGACTTCAAACCAGTATTTCACTAGGATAATGCCATTGTTCTTGAGAAGGGCTTCAAACCCTGGGCACATACGAAGAAAGTCGTCGTATTGCTTCGGGGTGCAAAATTCCATGACATGTTCAACCAGCGCACGGTTGTACCAACTGCGGTCGAAGAGGACTACCTCTCCTGCCGCTGGCATCTCTTTGACGTAGCGTTGTGCGAATAGCTGTGTTTTTTCGCGGTCTGTAGGGGCTGGCAATGCCACATGGCGAAAGACGCGTGGACTAACTCTCTCCATTATGCGGTGAATAACACCACCTTTTCCCGCTGCATCGCGACCTTCAAATACAACAACAACCCTGGCGCCTTCCGTTTTTACCCATTCCTGCATTTCCACCAACTTGGTTTGAAGTTTGCGCAGTTCCCGCTCGTATTCTTTACGTTTGAGCTTGGTTTTACCCACTCCGTTTTCGTTCTTTGTATGAGGCACGAGACCTCCTTGCCATTGTGGGACGCGTTACGAAGTTGTTAGTCTGAAGTCGTGTGACACGTGGAGGAACTGGCAGTTCTGTCAGTTTTCCGAAGCCGAATTTTCCAAGATCATTCGGACGCGCTCTTCGCTCTACAAATACATACCAAAAATCGCCTGCTCTGCCAGGCAAAAGGCAAGATCGAAGTGACGGGGTTCAGCGCACGCGCAAAGTTCTTGTCGTTGGGGAGCTTGTTAGTTCCGTTAGCCTTATTATTGCTTACCTACCCAGCATGGCCCCAGCTTCCAATTCCAGGCAGCACCACTCCTCCTTCTGAAACCAAAGTTGAACCGATCAAGGATGCTCTGGGTCGGAATACGCCTCGGGGAACCGTATTGGGTTTTCTCGGCGCAGCGCGCAAAGGAAATAATGAAATTGCAGTTCAGTACTTAAACACTTCACTTCGCGGAGCTGCTGCCGAGGCCCTGGCCCATCAACTGGTGGTTGTGCTTGATCGGCGTTTGCCGGCCCGGCTCAACCTCCTCAGCGATAAGCCGGAAGGTTCGCTTCCAGATCCGCTCAGGCCAGACCAGGATTTGGTAGGAACAATCACTACAACCAATGGCGAGCTTCCAATCTTCGTTGAGCGCGTAGACCGGGGAAAGGCAGGAATCATTTGGCTGTTCTCGAGCAAAACGCTTAAGGCCATTCCGGATGTGTTCCAAGAGTTAAACACGCCATCCGGAGAACATGTTCCCGAGTTCCTTATTAAGGCGCGTATCGCAAATATCCCGTTGCTTGAATGGCTCATATTGTTGGTGGGTATGCCTGCGCTGTATCTAATCACCGCTCTGCTAAACCGATTTCTTAAGTTTGTCATCGGCTTTTTGCTAAGAAAAGCGCGAAAGAATCCAGATCTACCCCCACCTGAACTTTTGCCGACCCCGGTCCGCCTATTGATGCTCGCTCTTGCCATGCGCTGGCTGCAACCGAACATAGGTCTTTCACTTCTAGTCCGACAAGTTTCGTCGAGTATCACAATCGTTCTCTTCATCGCTGCCTGCGTATGGCTGGTAGTACTCCTGAACAGCCGGAGCGAAAGGTATCTGCTAGCGCACATCCGCAGCCATAATCTTCAGGCAATCGCGTCGGTACTTCGTCTCACTTGTCGTGTGGTTGACCTCCTGCTGATCTTTGCGGGTTGCCTCTTGATTCTTTACTACTTCGGTGTGAACCTGACGGCCGCGCTGGCAGGGTTAGGTGTAGGCGGCATCGCGGTTGCGTTGGCGGCCCAAAAGACACTGGAAAACGTCATAGCGGGCATATCGCTCATTCTCGATCAAGCCATGGGCGTGGGTGACACCCTGAAACTTGGCGATCTTATAGGAACGATCGAGGACATCGGCCTCCGCTCAACCCGTATCCGCACCCTGGACCGAACTATGGTTGTGGTCCCTAACGGCCAGATTGCGAACGCCACGATTGAAACCCTGTCGGCGCGAGACAAATTCTGGTTTCATCCAGTAATTCGTCTTCGCTTTGAGACCAGCCCGGCACAGATAATTTCCATCGCAACTGGCATTCGCGAATTACTCTTTGAATGTTCCAGTATTGAGACCGATTCAGTCCGCGTGCGTTTCTTTCGTTTAGGCGCATATTCATTCGATCTGGATATTTTTAGTTACGTGTTCGCCCGCGATTGGGCCCATTTCCTTGAGGTCCAGGAGGCATTGCTTTTAAAAGTGATGGACGTTGTTAAACAAGCGGGGGCCGACATCGCTTTTCCATCCCAAACTATGTTTTTCTCCCCCAAGCTGCCTCAACAGGAGGACTCCCTGTCACTGTTCTGGACGCAAAGACCAAGTCCGAATTGGAAACAACAGCGGCCAAATCAACTTGACACAAGTCAGACAAACGAAAACGAAACTGTTCTGATCCTTTTCCAAGGCTGTCAGTAATAACAGTTCCTGCGGCACTTTTGTGTCCCCTAGCATCAATGTCGGGACCTACGGTCCATAGTGAAGATTTGAGCTCTATAAACCACACTCGAAGCCAAAGTTAAGTGTTTGCGAGTTTTCTTGCAAACAACTGTAAATTGGGAGGCAAGCAATGAAGAGACTACTTTTTTTTGTCATGGTAGGGTTGGTATTGGTAGCCAACAATGCATTCAGCCAGGATGTGCGCTACAACTTCGACAAGAACACAGACTTCTCCAAATTCACAACATACAAATGGGTAAATTTAAAAGATGCCTCGAAAATAAATGACCTGGTCGATAAGCAGATCAGGGACTCAATCGATGCGGAGCTTGCAACAAAAGGTCTGACCAAAGTGGTGGATGACACCGCAAACTTGTATGTCGGATTTCAAGCTGCTATTGGTCAAGAGAAGCAATTCACCTCTTACAGTACGGATTGGGGATACGGAGGTGGTTGGTATCGCGGTGGTTGGTACGGAGGAGGGATGGGGAGCAGCACAACTACGGGCCAAACCGACACAATCTACGTTGGCCAATTGGCTGTAGATATGTACGATTCGGCTAACAAAGACCTGGTATGGCGCGGGATCGCCAGTAAGACCATCAATGAAAAAGCCAAGCCAGACAAACAACAAAAGAATTTGACGAAAGCAATGAAGAAGCTGTTTAAGAATTATCCCCCTCAAGTAAAGCAATAACTTGTATCGCAAGGAACGACGTTCATTGCGAACGTTATAGGTATCTCAAGAATGAGTTCTGGTGTTCGAAGTGCTCGCCTACCTTTCAGAACAGGCTTGGAAATAAACTCCGACATGGGGCCAAGCTGTGCCCATCCCAAAAAGCGCATAGACAAACATCCCTATCAGCGCGGCGTACCAGCAACTCCCCGCCATCGCCTTCTTGGCATCGCTAGTACTTTTGCCAGTTTTTTCAATTGGAGGTTCTGTCACTCTAATACACCAATGGAGTTAAAAAATTACGCCAATTGGCGCACTTGGCTTGTTTGTCATAAATATGTTTAAGGACGGAAGTAATTTTATGTATCGGCTTCAAATACGGGAACAAACTTGGGTTTTCGTGGGAACGGGAGCGCTGCTCTCGATTGCCGTGTTGTTATTTTTGTCATCGCAGCGCCGCCCGCAATATCCGTTGATGCACATGGGGCATCATCAGCATATGAGCATGTCAGCGATGTATGGGCAGCCCATGACGACTGAAATCCAGTCCAAACTGCTGGCAGATAAGAAGGAGAGCGAGTTCAATCACCACTTGGCAGGCTTTTTTGTGCTGCTCGGTGGAATATTTGTTTTGTTTCAAGATTTTTTGATGAAGCGTTGGCCCAGTGTGAAGTATGTGTGGCCAGCATGCTTCTTACTCTCGGGAATTTTTGTGTTGGTGTGGAGTGATACCGAACTATGGCCCTTTGGGCACAGGCAATGGCTCGAGGCACTGCAGAACAATTCGGAGGTACTGCAGCACAAAGTGTTTGGGTTGTTATTGCTCGGGTTGGGCGTGATTGAGTGGCAGCGCGCCCGTGGAGTTTTAAATGCAGCATGGAGCAACTGGGTCTTTCCTTTAGTTGCAGTTGGAGGATCTGTCTTGTTGCTATTTCACCAGCATGAAGCAGGTATGCATGGACCTGAGCACATGGAGTTGATGTCACGTATACAGTTGCAGCATTTGGGCTATGCGGTGTTAGGCATCGGCGCTGGTTTGGTAAAAGGCCTGGCCGAGGCAAGAACCCCAAGAAGGTTCGGAGAAGTGTGGCCAGTATTGTTAATTGTACTGGGCGTACTGCTGATGGGGTATCGGGAATAAGTACGTTTTATGACGCGTTGTTTCTCTTGTTGCACACGGCCCCGCGCTTTCTTTGGTGATAACTGTTAACAACGCTAGTTCCCCTTTCGGTTCCCTCCAGACTACGGTGTAGACGCTTGAAATCTCAAACAGGAGTGCAACCATGCCCGCAAAAACGCACAAGGAAACCTTTCTTGTCCTCTTAAGCCACGCCCGGGAAGGTACGGAGAAAGCAACCAAAATATACGATGAACTCGGCCCGATGGTGCAAGATCCTCAAGTCAAAGACGCGCTGGAAGCGCGATCATTCGTTAATCAAAACATTCTGATGAAAATAGATCAGTGTTTCAAAATCATAGACGAGCAGCCGGTAAAACTGAGCGAACACCTTCAGGATGCTTTCCTGGAGGACTTCCGCAAGGAAGTGAATGAAATGCAATCGCCTACCGCCAGGCGTTTATTCGTCCTGGCAAAGTTTGTACAACTTGCGCATCTCCGTATTGGAGAATTAGAGGTCCTGGTCGCGGCAGCCGATGCGACAGGCCACTACGGTGTGAGTGTGCTTCTGGAAAGCTGCCTCGCGGATTCACTTGCATTTGTGGAACGTACACGGCGTTTGATCAAAGGCATTGTCGAGATCAGAGCGGCCGAGCGCAAAGGCGTGGAGATGGCGGCGTGATGCAATTCTAATTCTCTCGATTGACGTGCACCGGCCCGGCAAGGTCACGACCGGTGCACGATTTGCTTTCTGACCAATTCTTTACCGGTAATCCATGCCAAAAACTTAAAGTCAAAGTTTTATCAGGGCGCGCCACGCGCGTACCGTGGATCACTGTCGCTTTTGCCAGTATGCAGTTCCCATCACTGTCGCTAGGCTTTGCTCGTGATTGTGAAGGACGTGCGATTTCCTAAAGATCACAACCTCTTTTTGTGTGGCTCGGGGGGCCCTCATGCTTGGGAGCTGCGCATACAGACTACGAGGTCTCAATTGCCGTTGTTTTTTGTGAATGGCTGAGTGTCCTTCGCAATCATTTTGAAAGAATTGTACGAAATTGAGGAACCGGATGCGCGCTCTCAAGCTAGTGCAGCACATGAACATTCACGCAGCCCAGATGTCCGAAGGTTTACTCCAAAAGATTCGCAACTCAGAAAGATGCACTGATCTATCGCGAAAGGTGTCTCTGGAGGAACAAAAGCGAGCCAGCTTTGAAACCTATCGGGACCTAACCAACTGGCTGGCCGATGAGGCTGACTCCCGCATCGAGACCCGTTATGTCGCCCTTGGAATATTACGGGCTGGGCAGGGCGTCCCGTTCAGCAACATGTATTGGGCGGTTTGCATTGCCCACGAACATTTGTGGGAATACATGCAACAAGAGTGTTTGATCGAGGAACCAGTTGAATTCTGGGGCGGAGTGGTGCTATTGCGTTCACTCACGCGTTTTTTTGAGCGCGTTACATACTACACGCTCATCGGTTACGAAAGGGCCACAAGCGGCGGGCTTGCCGGCGTATTTCCTGCGTTGTCGCAAAGGTAGCGTTTCAATGAAGCTGAGGTCTCTCCGGCAGCACTGCATAAAGTTAATGACACACGTCATTCCGAGCGGCAGGGTTTGCGCGAAAACGCCGCTTATTGATTGTTTTTATCTGACCCTTGCACGAATTCTTACAACTTCTGCTGGGCAATTTGTGCTCCGGTTGAAAACCAGGCTGCTACTGCTGTTTGTTCTAACTGTCCTCGTGATTCAGAGCGGCGCCTTTTTGTTTGCGGAAAATCCAGCATTGCCAATAGCCTCTTCAACACAAACAGCACGGGGTGGCGCGGATGTCGAAAACTCTGGACCTGAGGCCCATGGCCTATCGCCAAAAGCAGTGGAGATCGCGCGCCCTTTCAATTTTCCAATCACCAATTCCATGATTGTCAGTTGGATCGTGGCCATCGGCCTGATCCTATTTGCTCAAGCCGGCACGCGGAACATGCAGCAAGTTCCCACAGGCATCCAAAACTTTTTAGAGTGGCTGGTCGAAGGTCTGTACCAGTTCATGGCCGGAATCATTGGCCCGCATTTGGCGGAGCGGACGTTCTGGTTTTTCGCGACTATTTTTATCTTTATTCTATCCGCCAATTGGATGGGACTCATCCCTGGCGTAGGCTCCATCGGCTGGGGCCATTCAACTGATCATGGTTTCAAGATCGACCAGCCTCTGTTCCGTGGCGCCAACGCTGACGTCAACATGACATTAGCCATGGCCCTCGTCTTTTTCGCTTGCTGGATTGTCTGGGCTTTCCGAGAAGTTGGTCCAATAGGGTTCTTGAAAGAGTTGTTCGCGCCTAAGGGTGAGAGTGAAGGTGTTTTAAAGATCCTTTTGATTGTTGTGTTTTTCGCTTCCGGTTGCCTGGAAGTCATCTCGATTTTGTTTCGGCCTGTCTCCTTAAGTTTTCGTCTCTACGGCAATATTTTTGCCGGTGAGAACCTTCTGGAAGCGATGTCCAAGTTGGTTCCAGGTTTTGGCTGGCTTGTACCGATTCCATTTTATTTTTTGGAGTTGATTATGGGGCTGGTCCAGGCGTTGGTGTTTATGTTGTTGACCGCTGTATTCACGATGCTGATGTGCCAGCACGAGGCAGAAGCCCCGGTGACTGTACACAAGTAACGGATTAATTTCGGCGGTTTGTCCGTGCGCAGTCGCGGGACCGCTGGGAAGGAAAAAAGGACAAATCATATGAGTGGAAGCCTGCATGTTGGTCTGGCCGCGCTGGGCGCAGCCATCGCCGTCGGTTTAATTGGTATGAACGCTTCGGATGCGGTGGGGCGCAATCCTGTGGCCTCGACGAAGATTCTGGTGCAGTCAATTCTGTCGATTGCCTTCGCCGAAGCGATCGTGTTCTACGCACTGTTCCTGGTCAAGTAGGAATTAGTCGTGGTGCAAAAGTAAATGGCGCGTGCCCATGCGACATCTGAGAGGTACCTATGAATGCTATGTACTTGCTGGCGGCAGCGGACAGTGGCGGACAGATCCAACAGATTGCCAGTACCTTTGGCGTGGACTGGCCTCATTTGATCTCTCAGATCATCAGCTTTTGCATTGTCTGTTTTCTTCTCCAACGGTTTGCCTACAAACCCGTGCTCAAAATGTTGGAAGAACGACGGCAACTGATTGCGCTGGGGAAAGCCAATGCAGAACAAATCGCCGCCGAATTGGCTCGGACTGAAGCGCAACGTAAAGAAGTGATGATGAAGGCCAACGCCGAGGCGACCGAACTAATTGGCGAAGCTCGTGCGGCGGCTGCGCGTGTGCTACAAGGAGAAACTCAAAAAGCCATCGCTGCTGCCGAGCAGATTATGGTCAAGTCGCGCGAAGCAGCCACGCAGGACTACGCGCGCATGCTTGCTGAACTTAAAAGCCAAATGGGTCAATTGGTTGTGCAGACCGCTGCTACAGTCACGGGCAAGATTTTGACGGTGGAAGATCAGCGGCGTCTGACCGAGGAGACCGTCGGACAGATCGCCGCCTAGTGAAAAACAGGAACTGATGCGCGATGACGACCAAACAAGCCAAGCGTGAAGCCAAGCGGCTCTTCCGTTTATGTCTGCATGAGGGAATCGTGAATGCAAGCCGCGTTCGCACGGTGGTGCAAAAAGTCCTCGAGTCCAAGCCTCGCGGATATCTGGCTTTGCTGGCGCATTTCCAAAAGTTGTTGAGACTCGACGATGCGACCCACACGGCCGAAATCCAGAGCGCTGTGCCATTAACGGCTGACTTGGAGGCCCGGGTGCAAACCAGGCTTGAGCGCATGTACGGTCAATCGATTACTTCGCGTTTCGTCCTTAACAGCGCATTGATCGGTGGAATGCGCATCAAGATTGGCAGCGATGTTTATGACGGAAGCGTGCGGCACGGGTTGGACTTGCTGGAGAAAAGCTTTGCCATCGCCAGCGCGAACGGAAGGCAAGCGTAATTGCCAAATGAAATCCAACTGCCGAGTGACATTCGAGTGAGATTAAGGTGAAGGCTATATGTCTACTTTATTAAGAGAAATCGAAGCACAAATCGTCGATGCCAAGACGACTGCGGTTAGGGAGAATGTCGGCGTTATCCGGGAAATCGGTGACGGTGTGGCGAGAGTGGAAGGGCTTACCGATGCAATGCTCAACGAGATGCTCGATCTGGGCCGTGGAATTACTGGTCTGGCGTTGAACCTTGAAGAGACCGAAGTCGGAGTGATCATTCTCGGTGACTATACGCAGCTTCAGGAAGGGGATGAAGTCCGCACAACCGGAAAGCTGTTGCAAGTGCCTGTGGGTAAGGGTTTGCTGGGGCGAGTCGTGAATACCCTCGGAGAGCCCGTTGATGGAAAGGGGCCGGTAAAGAGCACGCTCGCATATCCGGTCGAAAAAATTGCTCCCGGTATCATCCGGCGCAGCCCGGTCAGGCAGCCGGTGCAAACCGGCATCATGCCGATTGACGCGATGATTCCAATAGGACGCGGACAACGGGAGTTGATTATCGGCGATCGCTCCACCGGCAAAACGACGATTTGCATTGACACCATCATCAGTCAGGCCCGTCTCAATCGCGCAGCGGAAGCAGCGGGCGACAAAGAGTATCGCCCGCTCTATTGCATTTATGTAGCGATTGGACAGAAACAATCGAGTATCGCCCGCACCATTGCCGTTCTCGAGGAATCTGGGGCCATGCCTTACACCATAATTGTTGCTTCCCCCGCTTCCGATTCGGCCACCAACCAGTATCTGGCGCCTTTTGCCGGGGCCGCGATGGGCGAATGGTTCATGGATAATGGAATGGACGCTTTGATTATTTATGACGATTTGTCCAAGCATGCGGTCGCCTACCGTCAAGTTTCTCTTGTACTGAAAAGACCGTCGGGTCGTGAAGCATACCCGGGCGACGTGTTCTACCTTCATAGCAGACTGCTCGAACGGGCAGCGCGCGTCGGGGAACAGTATGGGAACGGTTCGCTCACGGCGCTTCCCATTATTGAAACCCAGGCTGGCGATGTTTCCGCGTACATTCCCACCAACGTCATTTCGATCACCGATGGACAGATTTATCTGGAAACAGGCTTGTTCTATCAGGGCGTCCGTCCGGCCATTTCCGTGGGTCTCTCGGTTTCGCGGGTTGGTTCTGCGGCGCAACTCAAAGCCATGAAGCAAGTCGCCGGTCAACTCAAAGGAGATTTGGCCCAATTCCGGGAACTAGCGGCATTCGCGCAGTTTGGCTCGGAGTTGGATGCTAAGACACAAGCCCAGATTGACCGCGGCAAACGCATCATCGAAATTTTCAAGCAGCCACAGTACAGCCCGATTCCGGTAGAAGTGCAGGTCGCTGTTATCTGGGCGGTGCAAAACGGATATGTAGATGATGTGCCCGTGGATCGAGTCAAAGAGTTCCAGGACAAGCTCACCGAATTCATGAGCACACGCAAGGCTGAACTGCTTCATAAGGTCGCACGGGAAAAAACGCTGAGCCCCGCTTTGACAGCGGAATTGAAGACCGCGACGGATCAGTTCAAGGGAACTTGGAGATAGACGCACACTCGGATGTTGGTAGTCAGGGCGATTCACTATGCACAGCCCACGCGATTTACGGCGACGGATCTACTCAATCGGCAGTACCTCGCAAATCACCAAAGCGATGCAAATGGTGGCAGCGTCGAAGATGCGCAAAGCTCAGCAGGCGGCCCTGGCCGGACGCCCCTTTGTACGAGCTTTGTACAGTATCCAGCGTGAAGCGACGACCAGGATGGGTGAATTCGCCCATCCGCTACTTGAGGTGCGCGCAGTCCACAAACGCGCTGTCATTCTGATCGGCGCCGATAAGGGTTTGTGCGGAGCACTGAACAGCAACGTATTTCGTCTGGCTGCCGAATTTGATCCCCAGTCAACTGTCTTTATCACAGCTGGTCGCAGAGCTTCGCAATTCATCGCTCGCACTCGTCGGCAGCTTGTAGCAGAGTTTCATTATTCGGACACGCCACTATTTCTGGAGGCCAGAGCGATTGCGGCCTTTGCCAGCAACCTATTCTTGAAACGAGAAGTAGACCAAGTCCAGGTGATCGCGACGCAGTTCGTCAACACCCTCACGCAACGCGCCGTCTGCATTGAATTTCTACCAGTGGGAGCAATCAAGTCGCTGAAAGTTCCGGGAATGCGCACCGAAGAAGATCTCGCACTCGACACAACCGAGTCTCTCTTTGAGCCGAGTCCGGAAGCGCTCCTTGCTTATCTCCTCTCGCA
>CAZETZ010000004.1:44607-45891 GCA_964514735.1 uncultured Acidobacteriaceae bacterium
GAAGTGCAACAGCACCTTGGGGACAAGTGGGTGCGTGCGATCTCAATGTCTGGCACCGAAGGACTCAAACGTGGTTTTGAAGTCACCGACAGCGGCGGACCTATTTCCATGCCGGTCGGTGAAGGTGTAATGGGCCGAGTCTTCGATGTGACTGGGAACCCAGTGGATGAACGAGGACCGGTTGAAGCGGAGAAGTATTATCCCATCCATCGGCCCCCGCCACCGCTGGTGGACCAGTCGACTTCTCCGCAGGTGTTGCCTACTGGAATCAAGGTCATTGATTTGATCTGCCCGTTCTTGAAAGGTGGCAAGGTAGGTGCATTCGGTGGCGCCGGGGTAGGGAAGACCGTTGTCATCATGGAACTCATAAACAATATCGCTAAGCTCCATGGCGGTGTGTCGGTATTCGCAGGAGTTGGCGAACGCACGCGCGAAGGCAACGATCTTTATCATGAAATGTCCGAAGCCGGCGTTATCAAACAGGACAATTTGAGCGAGTCCAAAATTGCCTTGGTGTACGGCCAAATGAATGAACCGCCAGGCGCACGCTTGCGTGTAGCTCTCTCCGGCCTCGCCATTACGGAATATTTTCGCGATGAGAAGAACCAGGATGTGTTGCTGTTCATTGACAATATCTTCCGCTTTTCTCAAGCGGGCTCAGAGGTATCAGCTCTACTCGGCCGCACCGCCAGCGCAGTCGGTTACCAGCCGACACTTGCCGCCGAGATGGGTGCATTGCAGGAACGTATTACTTCTACGAAGAAAGGTTCAATCACTTCCTTCCAGGCCGTATATGTTCCGGCTGACGACCTGACCGATCCGGCCCCAGCCACAACGTTCGCGCACCTGGACGCAACCATTGTGTTGGAGCGTTCGATTGCCGAACTGGGTATTTACCCGGCGGTGGATCCATTGGCTTCGACGTCACGCGCGCTCGCGCCTGAAGTCGTGGGCCAGGAACACTACGACACGGCACGTGGAGTGCAAAAAGTGCTGCAACGCTATAAAGATCTGCAAGACATCATTGCGATTCTGGGCATGGATGAACTGTCATCAGATGACAAGCTCACTGTGTTCCGGGCGCGCAAAATTCAACGCTTCCTGAGCCAGCCGTTTAGTGTGGCGCAAGTCTTTACTGGTCGGGAGGGAAAACAGGTCCCGGTGGCTGATACAGTCCGCGGCTTCAAGGAAATTCTGGATGGGAAGCACGATGACGTGCCAGAAGGGAACTTCTACATGAAGGGACCAGTCGAAGAAATTAGGGAATTAAAGCTGGTGAACTGA
>CAZETZ010000004.1:45991-77952 GCA_964514735.1 uncultured Acidobacteriaceae bacterium
CTGATGACACAATTAGTTCCTGGTGAATTGATCGTGCGCAAAAATGCGCACGATGAGTTTCTCGCAGTGGGCGAAGGGCTTGTCGAAGTAACAAATGAGCGCATATCCATCGTAACGAACATGGCAATCCCTGCCGATCAGATCGATGAAGCGGCGGTCGAAGAAGCACGGCAACGCGCCGCCTCGCGCCTTAACGAAAAGATTTCTTCCGAAGAGGTCGCGTCCGTAAATGCTGCATTAGCTCGATCGCTCGCCCAATTGCGTGTAAAGCGTCGCCAGCATTGATTATCTGTCATTCTTACCAGTTCCTGGGCCACTTCCATCGCTCTAGCCTAAATGCATATTGCGGACAGGGTCTCGACCCCTCTTCAAAGCGCGGATGCTATACGTTGAGCAAAAACGCCGATGGATTGCAACAATTGTGCTCTTGATAATCCTTACTTTGGGACTGGGTTGTGAAGGTTTTTTTGTGGATCCGGTGCTCACCGGGATCGCGGTTGGGCCAGCCGCGACCATTCAAACCGGCAACACGATTCAGATGAGCGCTGTCGGGACCTACAATGATGGTTCACAGAAGAAACTGACCTCGAATGTTTTTTGGAGCAGCGCCGCGCCCAGTGTTGCAAATATCAGTCCGTCGGGATTGGTGACCGGTGTCGGGCCAGGGCAAGTCACGATTAGCGGGGCCTCGGAAACGGTGGTCGGAAGTGCGACAGTCACTGTGACACTTGGCAATCTTACTTCAATCGTGGTCACTTCACAGGATGGTCTCAACAATATTGTTTACGGCAGTAGTGAACAGTTCATCGCTACCGGCACTGCAGGCGGAAGGCAAATCGACATAACCGACTCAGTGACCTGGAGCACCAATCCCAGTCGAATCCCAAGCGTAAGCATAGACTCGAACACAGGCCGATTGACTACTACGTCGGGTCCCACATCGATTGTTCAGTTTGATGTCATCGCGACCGATCCTCCCACGGGGATCTCGGATCATATGACTTTCACCGTCCGCCCTTAAGCCCGGTCTGCTCCTAGAACAATCGGTAATATTTCATGCATGCTGCGGGCCAGGGCTTTGTTCTCTTTGTTGTTGTACATATCTCTGTCCCGATCTGGTTTTGCGAATGATCGACCAGCGCTAAAGATGCTCTTTGGCATCATCGGCAAAATTCCATTGACAGAAATATCTTTCCGTAGAAGATTGTCCCCTAGTAAAAGCTTGCAGGAGCCCCTAAACCATGATGCCTATCCTTGCGCTAGAGCAAGTTCATAAGCGAGTTCTGTTTGTCATTCCCCTGACTTTTTTAATGCTCGTTTGCATGACATACGGGCAATCTTCAGACGATGTGCACATTTTGCCGCGCATTCCTCCGAATTTGATTACCAACGCCGCGCCACCAGACCACTCCGCAATAGACAAACCTTTGCGCGTGGATGTCAATTTGGTATTGGTGCCTGTCAACGTAAATGACTCCAGAAACCGTCCTGTCGCCAGTTTGAAAAAGGAAGATTTTGCGCTCTATGACGAAGATCAGTTGCAGAGGATCCAGTATTTCTCGGTGGAACAGGAGCCGATTTCTATAGCTCTACTGGTGGATGTCAGCAAGAGCATGAGCCAAAAAGTCGACATCGAGCGAGCGGCAATTGTCGAATTTTTTAAAAATGCAAACCCCAATGATGAATACTTTGCGTTCACGTTCGCAAGCCGTCCAAAAGAATTGGCCGATTCAACACAATCGATTGACGAGATACAGGAAAAATTAACGGCGGTGGAACCAGGTGGCCCCACCGCAATGCTGGATGCCGTGTACCTGGCTGTCTCCAGACTTCGATCCGCCCGGTACAAACGCAAAGCAATCCTTATATTTTCTGACGGAGGCGATAATGCCAGTCAATATACATTGCGGGAAATAAAGAGTCTCGTGCGGGAAGCGGATGTCCAGATTTATGCTGTCGGCCTTTTCGAAACGTTTTTGTTGAGCGCGTTTGAAGAAAAAATGGGAGGAAAGTGGCTGGGCGAAATCACTGATGCCACTGGTGGCCGTACGCTCACGGTAAATAACAAAGAAAAACTTCCTGAGGCTGCGGCCGAAATAAGCCGTGAATTACGGGTCCAATATGTACTTGGTTATCGCCCTCCGAATGCTGTTGCCAGCCGATGGCGGAAAATCAAAGTAAAAATAATCTCGCCGGCCTCGGACGATCCGTTGCAGGCCTATTATAAGAAGGGGTACTTGACCGCAGAGTAGTCGCGCTCCTGCTTGCAACGAGGAGGGGCCTAGTGGCGCGCCCCTCCTTACTCGCCGGCTTTTAATCAGTAATGAGTATGGCCAAAGGTAAGAACAATTCCAGCGGAATACACGAAATTGTGCTGGTTGTTAGCGCCGGTAAATGCGTTCGTGAATCGGGTCATGAGATAGTTGACCTCGGCGGGCCGAAATTGAATCATGTGGTTGATTGGGATGTCGAACCCAATTCCGGTCTCCAATGCGAAGGCGTCTGAGGTTGGCTCTTTTGAGAAAGTGCAGCCACCGGCAATTGGTTGGCAAATCGTGGTAAAGGCCCCGCTATAAACGTTGGTATGGGCGCCGCCGAGCAACACATGGGCATAAGGTTGAAATTTCGGCGCCCGAATCTTAAGTTGTGGGCCAATCATGTAGGTAAAAAGATTGCCTTGCACGGTACCGTTTGCTCCACCAGGAAAATTCGGGCCTGCGGGAATATGAAACTCAGTGTCGTTACTGCCGGTCCCTTGCAAGTCAGCCTTGATGCCAAGGTACTCGTTGATGTTAAAAGTGATCGACCCTCCACCGCCATTCAGACTGTGTGAATTCGTATTCGTGCTTGGGTGAAAGCGCATGTAGGAATAGTTTATCCCTACTTCGTATCGCGGGAATTCTTGAGCCCAGGCTGCCACACCCAGCAGCAGGACGGTGCTGAATGCAACTAATTTTGTGATCTTCATCATTTCCTTTTCTCCTTTGTCTCACCGTTGAAAACTAGCCCAGCAAGAACTTACGACTCGCTATGCATGGCGCAATCCGATTCACCCCTGTGGTCAAAAAACAGATCGGAGGGCCCATCCATTGCAAGGTTAGGCAGTAAAGCGGGTTCCTGGAACTGTCAAGAGTGACAGCTTTTTGGGAGTGCGCCAATTCGCGGAAAAAATCAGACAACCACGTCGCTGGTCCTCAGGAACCCTCGGTCCATTGACTGTTACGCACCTGTTGCTTTAGGCAGTTCTCGAAGCCAAACATGACCAATACGATGACGTTTCGCAGAATGGATGTTCGAATCTCAGAGTTGAGGAGTTGTGTCCGATGGCATCGCCAAAGAGCGCATCTTTTTCAGAGTCAGTTAGAATCTTGTTTATCCGTGCAAAATTGCTTGGATATGTTTTTGTGTTTTTGCTAGTGGGGCTGAGCCATGAATATGGTATCGCGCAGGAAGCCAACATCATCCCCCAAAATCAATCTAAAGAAAACAAGGTTGCGGACCGTTCTAGCGAAAGCAAATTTAGCACTCGCGCCGAATTGGTCCTGGTGCCGGTAACCGTCACCGATGCGATTGGCAGATTGGTGATAGGTTTGGGCGCGGAAGATTTCCATGTTTTTGAAGGTAAAGAGAAACAGACCATCAAGCATTTTTCTAGTGAGGATTCCCCTGTATCGATTGGCATCATTTTCGACACTAGCGGCAGCATGAGCAACAAGATCGAATACGCACGCGAGGCTGTAAATGAATTCTTGAAAATGGCCAACCCGCAAGATGAAATATTTCTGATTACATTTTCTGCCAAGCCTGAAGTTGTCGTGGACTTTACGACGTCGATCGAGAGTATTCAAAGCGGCTTGATTTACCCGGCGACGAAAGGAACTACGGCCTTACTCGATGCAATTTATCTTGGGATCAGCAAAATGCGTCAGGCGCAGTTTGGGAAAAAAGCGCTGTTGGTTATATCGGATGGCGGGGATAATCATAGCCGCTACACGGAAAGTGAAATCAAGCGGATCGTGAGAGAGGCTGATACGCTCATTTATGCAATCGGCATATATGATTGCGAATTCCGAAGCAATGAAGAATTGTTTGGGCCCATCCTTTTAGACGAAGTCTCCAGAGAAACCGGGGGCGAGATGTTCACGATCAGCAATCCCAAAGATAGCGTAAACATTGCGGCCAAAATTGGCGTTGAACTGAGGCATCAATACGTGCTTGGCTATCGCCCGCTTAATTCGAAGTATGATGGAAAATGGCACAAAATTAAAGTGAAGGTATCACCTCAAGAGGGGTTACCCAGACTGGATGTCCACGCCAAGCAAGGGTATTACGCGCCTGCTGAGTAACGCTTGGAAAACTGGTTTTTGAAAGTACCTTGATCTCTGCCCCCGGCGCAAGCCTCCCGAATAAACAAACTGTAAAAAAAAAGTTTAGTAACTCGTTGAATCTACTCGGTGAGCGCTGCACTCATTGCCGATTTATCCGAACTCTTCCGCCTTGCGCAACTATATGCGGGCAACTGGGTTCTGATATATCAAGGTGTCGGTTATCCATATCCTCGTTGTAGACGATTTCGCGGCTTGGCGCAGGTTTATCCGAGTTAAACTTCAGCAATATCAAGAGTTGCAAGTCGTTGGGGAAGCGTCCGATGGCATCGAGGCGTTACAGAAAGTCAAAGACCTGCGTCCGGACATGATTCTATTGGATATTGGTCTGCCTGGGCTAAATGGATTCGAAGTGGCATGGCACGTTCTCAAGCACTTTACCAACACAAAAATCATCTTTGTCAGCGAGAACCGGTCCTGCGAAATTGTGGAGGAAGCTCTGCGTATTGGCGCCGGTGGCTATATCATCAAGTCAGATGCCGAAACGGACCTGCCGCTTGCGCTGAAAGCAATAGCTCAAAGAAAGCAATTCGTTAGCGCGAGTTTGTGTAACTCGCAACAAGTTTGACCATAACCGGTAGTTGACATTGGACGTTGTGCAATCCACTTTCTTATCCTGCCTTCGCCGTTCCCACGACCTGGTCGCGAGTCATCCGCGCTGCGAGGTTGTTCTTCGGGACCCGGAGGGCATCTTCGGGCTGTAAACGCGCGAATAGATCCAGCACTCGCGCTATGATTCCCGTCCATCCCGTCTGATGGCTGGCGCCAAGGCCGGCTCCAGTGTCACCATGAAAATACTCGTAGAACAAAATGTAATCTTTCCAGTGTGGGTCTTCCTGAAACTTTGTTGTTCCGCCGTACACCGGACGTGTACCAGCTTCATCACGGAGAAAAACACTCGATAACCTGCGTCCAATCTCTTTGGCTACTTCAAACAATGTCAGGTAGTGTCCCGAGCGTGTCGGACACTCTACTTTGAAGTCCTCTCCGTAGAACTGATAGAGATTCAGCAGTGCGCGAAGCAACAAGCCGTTCACGGGCATCCAGACAGGGCCGCGCCAGTTTGAGTTTCCACCGAACATCCCGGTATTTGATTCCGCCGGCAAATATTGGACTTTATATTCATTTCCTTCGAGATGGAACACGAACGGATGTTCAAGGTGATAGCGGGACAGAGAGCGTATCCCATAAGGGCCCAGGAATTCGTTCTCGTCGAGCATGACCGCCAAAATTTGCTCGATCTTTTTTTTATTGCAAACTGACAAAAGCCTGCGTCCGGCATATCCGACGAATCCGTCATCTGCTGGGGCAATATGCTTAAGCAACTCAGGGTGACGTTTTTTGAACATTTCAACCAGTTCCAACAGCCGCGGATGGCGGTGCACCGCGCTAGCCGCTTCAAGGACCGTGGATGCGCACAGCGGGAGTAGCCCGACCATGGAGCGAACTTTCAATCGCATGGCCTCTCCATTTGGAAAGTGCAGAAGATCGTAGAAGAACCCATCTTCTGTATCCCACATTTCGTTGTGATTTATGCCAATACGATCCATGGCGTAGGTGATCCAGATGAAGTGCTCCAGGAATCTGAACGCGATGTCTTCATACATCGGATCTTCCTCGCTCAAGATAAGCGCAATCTCTAACATGTTTTGACAGTAGAAAGCCATCCATGCCGTGCCATCTGCCTGGTCGAGATGCCCTCCAGTGGGAAGCGGTGAGCTGCGGTCGAACACACCAATGTTGTCGAGCCCGAGAAACCCACCCGCAAAAACATTCTTGCCTTGTGGGTCCTTGCGGTTTACCCACCAATTGAAATTCAACATTAACCCTTGAAACGAACGTTCCAGGAAACGCAAATCTGCGCGCCCCAATTCTTTTTCGATGTTGTACAAAAACAGTGTGGCCCAGGCGTGTACCGGCGGATTCACATCGCTAAAATTCCATTCATACGCCGGAATCTGTCCATTGGGATGCGCGTACAGGTTCCGTAACATGAGTAGCAATTGTTCCTTGGCGAAGTCGAAATCCACCAGGGACAGCGATAGCGTATGAAATGCCAGGTCCCATGCCGCGTACCATGGATATTCCCATTTATCGGGCATGGAAATGATGTCCTGGTTCAGCATGTGGAACCATTCGGTATTTCTGGTAGTGTGTGTGTTTTTGGATAGTAACGGATGAGCATCGTGTTCATCCAACCAGCGGTCAAGGTCGAAGTAATAATACTGTTTGCTCCATAGCATTCCCGCCAGGGCCTGGCGATGTATGAGACGCTCGTCTGCGGTCAGTGCGGTTGGAGTAATGCGACTATAAAATTCATCCGCATCCGCAAGGCGCGCGGAGAATACTCGCTCGAACTCATCAAAGGGATTAGCGTATTCGGCTTCACTCAAGCGTAACTGTACAGTCTTGCTGCCGCCGGCCGAAACTTGCAAACGGTAATATGCGGCAGCTTTAGAACCTGCCTTGGAAGGGCTGACAGCTTCCAGATTGCCCGATACTACGTAGTCATGGAACGCATCTTTTACATATTGTGACGTATTGTGCTCTCCCCATAATCGGCTGGCATTGGTTTCGTTTTCGGTAAACAGCAACTCAGGACTGTCTTCGCAACAGAATCGCATTTGCCCAAGGTCCCGATGCATGGCCAGAATTGTCCCAGCTTCAATCTGCCTCAGACTCGGTTTGCTTGCGTCTCCCCAAGACCAGGTATTACGAAACCAGAGTGTAGGGAGCAGATGCAGTTCGGCAGGCACAGGGCCGCGGTTGTGAACGGTAATGCGGATTAACAGATCTTCCGGACCGGCTTTGGCGTATTCCACGAACACATCGAAATAACGATCGTCATTAAATATGCCAGTATCGATAAGTTCGTATTCGAGTTCGTCGCGCGTCCGGTTTTTGTTGGTTGCGACCAGGTCCGCATACGGATACTCTGCTTGCGGATATTTGTAGAGATATTTCATGTAGGAGTGGGTTGGCGTGCTGTCGAGGTAAAAGTAATATTCTTTAACGTCCTCGCCGTGATTGCCTTCACTGTTGGTCAAACCGAATAGGCGTTCTTTCAGAATAGGATCGCGGCCATTCCACAACGCGATTGCAAAGCAAAGTTGCTGTTTGGAGTCAGAGAGACCCGCCAAGCCGTCTTCACCCCATCGGTAAGCGCGAGAGCGAGATTGGTCATGGGTGAAGTAGTCCCATGCGTTCCCATCCTTGCTGTAGTCTTCACGGACGGTTCCCCACTGTCGTTCGCTAAGATACGGCCCCCACTTCTTCCAGGGGATCCCTTTTTCCCGGGCGTCATTCAACCGGCGCTGTTCGTTTGTCTCAATGTATGCAAATGGAAGCTTCCGATCCGATTTCATTGGGATCTCCTTGTTGGCGCTGCATCAGTCCGACGGTAAAACGCACTGAAACCCGTGCGCATAATGGTTCGCGCCTCCGGCCCCACGTCAGGATAGTTTGTGAGCCCCTGCTTCGGTGGTCGCGCATCGCCACATGGTAGGGAAATAAAAGTGGATGCTCCTCTGTCAAAAATAACAGTTGGGCAAATCGCAGTTCAAATGAAGGCGGGGGCAGAATGTCAAAACTGCATCTTTTGCCAGTTTTATGGCAGCACTGAGTTTTTGTACCATCAAAACTCGGAAAATGAAGAACGCGCGCGTGAGGTACGATGCAAATCGATTTACAAAGGACCGAATTGCTAGATGCACCTCAGACGCTCCTGCAAAAGAAGGACCGATTCCAATGCAGGGTCGAACGGGTAGTCGCTCGAATGTTAAAAAACGGCAACTTCAACAAAAGGCATCGTACGAAAGCCGCAAATCTGAGACCGAGGTAAACAATTAATTGGCGATGGAAACTGGAGTTTTAGCCTCTCTACGTTTTCAAGCAAACTCCGGAGAGTTACGTATGCCTAAGTTGTTGGGAATAGTCCTGGTCAGCCTGAGCATCCTCTCGGCATCTGGCCAGTCATCCTCATCTAAGTATCAGCCGGGTGTGATAACCGCTGTCAGTCTCCATCAAAATGCGCCGGGAGAACCCAGTGATGTGGTTCGCTACGATGTCTCGATCAAAGTTGGCAACATCAGCTACGTAGTGCTGTACACCCCGCCTCACGGCAGAACCACTGTAGAGTACTCCGCTGGTCTCGGTCTACTCGTCCTCGATAAAGGTGAAACGCTGACCTGTAACAAATTTACCGAAACCGACGACTTGCCGATTCTGCGGCGGGAAACACTTCCCGCTAAAAGTACCTTCGATGCGTCAAGGATGCCTGGTGAATACTTCAATATGAAGCAACAGCATCTCTCGGAGATGTTAAGCCTCAGCGACGATCAACAGACTAAGATCCAACCGATTCTGGAACAAGAAAGTGGTGAAATAAGTCAGATTGTGGGCAATCCTTCTCTCTCTCTCAACGAAAAGCTGAATCGTTGGGAAAAAATCGTACAGTCCTCCGATAAAAAACTAGGACCTTTGCTGTCTCAAGCACAACTGAACAAACTCCATGACCTGCGCAAGAAGCAGAAACCAGAAATAAAAAAACTTATAGGCGAACAGAAGACATCTGCGGACCAGAATTGATGCGGCGATGTATTGCTGCATAGAAGAGCCGTAGGAATGACGAGTCTGGCTACAAAATTATTTGGGCTTCCAGAAGAGATTGTCGTTGGTGACCCTTGTCCGGCTCATCTCTATCGTTGGACGATTTTTGGTAACAGTAGCTTTCAGGTGTGTTTGCAACATACGGTTGGTGACGAAGGAAGCCATGAGTTTTGCCAAGATCTCATGCAGTCCATTTCTGTTGGTGTTGCCCGAAACCTCTGCAACGCAGAGGCTCCGCCGTGTCGAGCCGTTCCCGGCCAGGCAGCATGGATGGTTCTAATCGGCAAGAAAGCGGGAAGTAGAAAAAACGGACCATGCAATTAAATGTATTATCCGCGGCGGCCTACACCCATTCGCGCCCCACTCATAGAAGACCAGAATGTCCACCCCAGTGAGGTTGTGAGGCCCACGTCATTCTCCGGGGCATTTACCCGAGCGGGCAGACGATGCAGAAAATATAAAACAGATTGCAGGGTTTGCTGCATTCGAACTCTAGGGCTGACAAGCAAAGGATGACAGGATGAATGCAAATTATGGCGAAGTAGAGAGATCCTTGAAACGGTGGAAAATCGTTCTAATATGCGTCTTATTTGCGTTGCCGGTATCGGCCCAGCGATACAACTTTAACCTTGGCAGCGGCCCGGGATTTCCGCTAGCGAAGGCAAGTGACTTCGCAGGTACTTCCTATAATTTTGTTGCGGGCGCGGGACCCAATCTTACCTCTCACGTAAAAATGAACGCCGAGTTCATGTTCCAAGGCTTGCCAATCCATCAAAGTATTGTGGATCAAATCGGTGTTTCCAAAGTCAAGGGCCGGTTATACTCGCTGACTGGCAATCTGATTGTCGGATCGTCACTTGGGGGAAGCAAAAGCGCCTATTTGATTGGTGGTGGTGGATGGTATCGTCGCACGGTCGAAGCGCAACAAACCGTCTTGCAAGCGGGTGAAGTATGCGAGCCTATTTGGATTTGGTGGAATGTCCAATGTATTAATGGCATTTTCCCCACTGACGTAACCATCGGATCGAGCACTTCATCGGCCGGGGGATTTAACGTCGGGGGAGGGCTTGGCTTTCGCCTGGGAGAATCGAATGCCAACTTCTATGCCGAAGTTCGGTACCATCGGGCATTCACTCGAAATCTTGATACGATTGTTTTACCGGTCACTTTTGGTATTCGATGGTAAACAAACGTTCACCCACATGGTGCAATGACAGGGTTTGCTCACGCCTTTCAACCTGTCCAGTATCCTGAATAGGTTCTAAAACACCGGATTTTCTCCAGCAAGTTCCGATCATTCGCCGCATCTCGTAGAGTTTCCGGCCCGCAAGCGAAGCATCGCCCGACTTTCCGATACATTCTCAAGAATTTGATTGTCAGATTGCCTTTGGGCAACGACTAGAGCTTGCCGGTATGCCACGCTCTACAGGATAAGAATTTTACAAAGATGGCCTTGAATATGTGTGCTCAACTAGTGAAGCGCGTAAGAATGGCTCTGACACGGGTGCTGGTGGTGGATGACAGCGATGATTGGCGAAAGATCATTTTTTCGTTGATGAAAGAAGACCCATCGCTGGAGATTGTCGGGGAAGCGTTGGATGGAGTGCGTGCAGTTCAGATGGCTGGAGAGATGCAACCGGCGGTTATATTGCTCGATATCGGTTTACCCCGGCTTAATGGAATCCAGGCCGGCGGATGGATGCGTAAACTTGCTCCCGACTCGAAAATCATATTCGTAAGCCAGGAATTCGATCCGGACATCATAGATTCAGCGATGCGGATTGGGGCTTATGGTTTCGTTCTTAAATCGGATATCACCAAGGCTTTGGTCCATGCGATTCACGCGGCGATTCGCGGGGAGAAGTTTATGAGCAGTGGGCTAGTCCGTTACCTTTCTCGGAATAGATTTAAAGAATAAATGGAATACTCTCGATTGCCTTCAATGGGTGCTGCGACTTGTCCCACTACGACGCGCGCCGCACAGGGGGTTCCAAATATCTGATAAGCATAACTTCATTGCCTTGTTCGTTATAAATGAGCTCGTCAACGAGGTTTTTTGCCAGCAATACACCGAAACCGCCGGGGCGGAGACCGCGCGCTTCACGATAGGTTAGATGGCGAAGCGGGTCATGAGGTGGATTTGTAATCGCAGCATGGAGAATTTCCCCGAGCGAGAAACCCTCGCCAGGGTCCTTGACACGACAAAGGACCATGTGTTGAGCACGCAAATAGGAAACTTCGACATATTCGTTTGGATTGAATCCCCCACCATACTCGATGGCATTGAGAAGTATTTCACGCAGTGCCGTACCTACGTGATGCACTTCCGGGTCCGGCAAATCCGCAATTTCATGGAAAAACTGTAATAATCGGTCCGCGGTACCGATGTCGCAACGGGCCGCCAGGCGAATCCAGGATGGCGTCGCCGACAGTACTTCAATGCCGTCATCCCAACATGGTTGCGTGGCCGCAATGCGCACCATTTCGGCGAACATCGTCCACGAAAATGGTTTCGAAAAATAACTAAATGCCCGTTCGCGCATAGAGGCGATGACGTCTGCGGGTGTACTCTCGCCGGCGATAATGATCAGTCGCGTGTGCGGACGGATCAGTCGGAGTGCGCGAAGCAGTTCTACATCAGCCTTACCCGAAGTCTCCGCCCCCGTAACAATCAGATCGAACGCCCTCGATTCTGCCAAGAAGAGCGCGGCCATATTGTTGGGTGCCTGTTCGATTTTCCAATCCGGCAGCATGGTGGCTACCCTGCCCGCGAGGTCGCCATCTTGCCCAACGGCAAGCATAGTTTTCTGTAGTTGTAAGGAAGGATTAAGCTGTGCAGTGTAGTTCACCTTGTTCGATGCCGTTCGCCTGAAGTGCAGAATGACTGAGCAACGCCACGGCAGAAACTGTTAGTTCTGCCAGTGCGGAAACATGGGGGTGCCACTTAGCATTCGGGTTGCCGCATGTACACGAAACCCGGCTGCAACTCACTGCGGTTTGCGGTCCGCGAAATGAGAGAAGGAGGCGCGCGGTGAAAGCATGCCAAGATCATGAAGACTTGGTGCAGGAGAAGAGCATTGCCGCCGCCCTTTCTCATGAAGGATCAAATTCAAATGCGATGCAACGTTCGGATATTTCCACATTGAGTCATCAATTGGGAGTGCGATTATTCGAAGGAATACCAAGCCAGGATCGCGCTTCAATCCTGATGGCTGCTTCATGGCGCCATTACTCCAAAAACACTGTAGAGACCGACCAAGGGAGTATAGCCAATCAGTTGTTTCTGCTAATCAAGGGGTCGGCAAGATTCTTTTTTCTTACACCGCAGGGCCAAAAAATCTACCTGATCTGGCTTAGGTCCGGCGATATATTTGGAGGAGCCACCTTCCTGATAAATCCCACGCCCTATTTGGTCAGCGCGGAAGTGACAAAAGAGAGCCGTACATTTGCTTGGCAACGCGATGCCCTTCGAGATCTCACTCGACGCTTCCCGCTATTATTGGAAAATGCGCTATCCATCGCATCCGACTATTTGACATGGTATTTGGCCACTCACTTATCCTTGATCGCGCGCTCCGCTGGCGAGCGCCTCGCTCATGTCTTAATGACCCTCGCTGACGGCATTGGTACGAGGGGCCCCGATGGGATTCACCTCAACATCACCAATGAGCAGTTGGCTAATACGGCAAATATCAGCATATTTACGGCAAGCCGCCTTCTTAGCGCGTGGCAGCGGCGAAATATCGTGATAAAACGGCGCAGCAAGATCATCCTTCGTTCTCCTGAGCAACTCTTGCTCGCAGGCTGATCATTAGCGGCTGCAATTGCCGTAATGTCGCCCGGAGGGTAGCGGGCCTAGCCCTGAGCGTCACTGCCGAGGGATGGCGGATCGCGGCATTAGCGCGCGAAATCCGGACATGTGACCGCACGCCGTCTTATAAAAATCGAGGCAAAAAAATGTGGCGTTATTGACGTGGAATTATTGTCGAAGACGAATGAATTCACCTCACGGCCCGCGATTCTGGAATGGGCTTCGACAATAAGCAGGAGGGCAGGGGACTCGGACCGATGGAATTATCGGATAATACAGGACTTTCGAAATCCGCACGGAAGAGTTCTTTGGTTCGACTCGATTTCCAGAGAGTACATCCGTTGCCCCTTATTTATTTTTAGGAGGAAATTCCTTCAGCAGTTTCGTGATGCTTTTATTGATTAGCTCCAGCGACTTCTTGTGGTTTTGCAGGTCCAACTTTTGTGTGACCGTGCCGGTCCATACCACTTTGTTAACGGTTCGGTCAACAAAACTCAGTGTCAATGCTCCTTCCGGAACAGCGATTGCCATCAGATTAGAAGGCCCGGCCGTGCCAGTCCACATCGTAGCGTCGATTGCCGGTGGTGGACCACTGTAACCCAGCGTGATCGGCGTTCCCGCGCCGGTGTTGAGTCCATATTCCATCCCGCCGGCAGGCATCAAAATGAGATCTCCATCGCTTTCTACTCGTTGCAACCCTTTGGCTTTCAATTGTTGGTCAATTGTGCCCACCAAACTCACATAAAGCAGGGGGCGCTGCGGGGATGTCGTAGGTTTGGTCCAGGTGTAACTATTATATTTGGAGAAATTTGCACTTTTGTCATACCCGGCTTTGACCTTCTGCGCAAAGGTGTTGGGTAGTGCGACCATCGTTATGAGAAGCAGAAACCAGACTTTGCCCATATGTTGTCTCCCGAATGGTCGCTAACCAGATAAGTGTATGAGAGACAAACCGGTGAAAAACCTGTCACTTGTAACAGCGTGTCTCCGGCAAAGCCGGACCTTTACAAAAGGTAGCTAATGACCAGAGTACTGTAAGGAATGACAGTTCCCATCTTTACATTGAAGCCGTTAGTCTCACCATGTTTTAGGCGAGGTGGCCCATCCTACTTAATGCTGGCATAACGAATAGCTATGTTAATGCGCCGCGAACATACGCGACATTTTGGCATTGTCATCATTGCAATTCGTTCATATCGATTCATGCGGCGCAAATTATAGATGAAGCATATTGCCCAGCCTGTGGTGACGTTTTAGTTAGCGTCACTGGAAGATTTCCATGCGAGTATTCATAGTTGACGATTCCTCAGGCGAGTATGCGCGATTGGGCGTGACGGCTGCGGGTCCATATTTAATGCCTGGAGAAACGAATTGATCCCCTTTCAATGCCATGTGAATGGCGGGAACTAGCTCTGTTTCCAAGTGTGGTTTTAATACGTATGCCGATGCCCCTGCTGCAAGTGCGGCGTTAACGATGTCAGGGTCAGAGTATACGGTGAGCAAAACTACCGTGATGTCCTGACCAACCGATCGCAAGCGCCGAGCAACTTCGATTCCATTTAGAACCGGCATGCCAATGTCGAGTACAGCGACATCAGGCAAGAGCTGCGCGGCAGCCGCGACTGCCGTCTCGCCGTCACTGACTGCCCGAATAACGTCAAAGTCGATGGCCAACGCGGAGGTAACAACTTCAAGCATGGCCTGATTATCGTCTGCAACCAAGACACGTACCTTGGGCATGGGGGCTCCTTGTACTTAAGATGCAACTGTCGTGCCGTTCGGTTTGGTTACCGTGGGATCGAGGAACAAGTTATAGGCTGGGAGATTCTTACTTGTTCCTAACAGCAAATCAGGTACGGCGCATATTACCACTCTTCGCTGAGGAAAATTCGGGAAAATTAAGAATTATTTGGCGGGTTGGTCCTTAATTTGTGACGGCCAAAACATTCATAGGCCACTCGTCGTTCGTAGGATGCCAGGTCTTGTCCGGGTTGTAACGCTCCATATTCTTAGCGATATTCAGGGAGTCAGGTCCCAAGTCTTTTTCGTATACGACCCCGTCATAACTAACGATAAAAGTCTTAACACCAGTGACGCGGTATTCGGCAGGAACGGCAACCAATGCAAAACCACCAATCATGATTCCATTGATCACATAGTCGAGTTGCCCCAGTCGCGCTGCCGGACCCTGCCCCTTCAAAACTTTGAAGTAATAACCGTGGTATCCCGACTTATTGTCTGGCGAGTATCCTTCCTGGATGGCACGCGCAACTGCTTCGCTGACGGGCCCACCTGGCGTGCCGTCCTCGTTCTTCCAATACAGACCATCGCGCTTGCCAGGTGTGCTGATGATCTTTTGCGCGTACTGATTTACTCCCGAATCGTCATGGACCTCTGCGGCATATTCTTTCTGCGCCTCGACAAAACCACGACAGATTTGGATTGCATCGAGTTCGTTGGCCCCAATGCGCCGGTAGATAATCTCATCATGGCCTTCCTGGGAATCGAAATACCACTTTCCATTTTTTCTTACGAGCGGAACCGGTAGCGGCCAATCGTCATTCCCTACCACGAGAACAGCGCGGGCTTGGTTCTTCGGATCTATGGTGACGTTGTTCTTTTCCAGAGCTTTTGCGGCAAAGGCCAGGGCAGTGTTTTTGTCCCTGACTGGGTCTGCTGTGGAGACAAAGTCTTTGCCCTCGGGTCCAAAAATCTCAAGCAAAGCGGGAACATCGAAATTACTCGCCGCCTGGATCAAAGCCTGGGCGGCTTTTTGCGGCGTATCAAACAACTGAGCTTTGGGAACGACCGTCGTCGCCGCTTTTCCCGATTGTGATTGCGCTGAGGCAATAAAGGTCATAGTACATGTAAGAGCAACCAGCAAAAGAGTGCGTAGAGTGTTCCGCGGGATAAAGGTGCTCAGTTTTGATTTCATAGATACTCCTCAAGTCTTCTTACCTGCGGCGCCCACCACCACCGCGAGAGCCGCCCATACTCGATGAACCCCGAGAGCTGCTACTCCGGGCGCCGCTTCCGCTGAACCCACCGGATCCGCCACTAAAAGCGCTAGAGCTACGAGATCCACTACCCCTCGATACACTGCGGTTTCCGACGCGGTCTCCACTTCCACTTCCGGCACCACCTCCACCGCGATTCGAACTCATGTTGCTGGCTCCCGCGCCTCCACGACTGCCAGAATCTCTTCCGCCGGCACTACGGTCATTCATACTTGCTTGTTGCACTCCACCGCGGTCGCGTGTACTTGCCTGCGATTGCCGATTTCCCATAGAGCCGCGGTCACTAGTACCAGCCTGCCTATTCCCTCTCTGGGCCTGGTTTTGGCGCGCATTGGTCTGCCGTGATGACAGGGAATCACCTCGAGCTGTACCGCCATACCTGTTGGCTGTGTTCCTATCGGCGTATGGAGCGCCTCCGCGATGCTGCGGATTGTGCTGCCAGCTACCGCGGTTCTGTGCGTTAACCCGATTTCCGCCCTGAATATTGGTGCGGTTCCCGCCTTGGAAATTCCGGTTCGAGTTGTTTACGAAGTTATTGTTGTTGTTGATGTAGACATTGTTGTTGCCGCCTCCCCAACCGCAGCCCCAGCCCCAACCACCTCCCCAAGCTGCTCCCATCGCTACTCCAATACCAAACGAGATTGCCATTCCTGCGGCGTAGTACCCCGGTGGCGGATAGCTGATCGGCGGATATGGATAAGCGGGTGCGCCGTAAACCACAGTCGGGTTATAGCTGGGAACGTAAACTACCTCGGGATTGGACTGCTGAATCACAATCACCTGTTTGTTCTCGATTGTATGAGTTTCTACTTTCTGCTCTTTGCTGGGTTTTAGGTTTCCTGCGTCCTGGGCCTTCTTGCGCATCCGCTGTACCGCGGCCATCACATCATCTTGTTGCGCAAGAAAGGCATTCCCGAGATCTGTGGTCCATTTGACGTTTTCTGCCAATTGCTTGACTACATCTGGAAGAGCGGCGAGCGCTTGAACACTCGGGTCCCAGTCCTGTTTCTTCACCGCATCAGCCAGCGCTTTGTCTTTCAGATTTTTGTTTTTTTCCAACCACTGTTGCAGCTGGATGATTTCGAGCGGATACGTAGAGGCCGCCAGGGTCTGGGCCAGCATTGGATCAGGATAGAGGGCAACGGGCGCCACCAAAGAATCGAGCTGGTCCGGTGGAATTTTTGCTGCGGTATCGTTGGTTTGTGCATCCTGCGCGAGCGGGGATGCAAGCAAACTGAGATTGCCCGGCACGAGCATTGTCGTGCAAATGATGGCCACAAGCCTTCGAACGAAACGAGGAAGGAGCTCTGTTTGTCGCATAGCAAAATGTTCTTGCCTACACCGTCAGTTGAAACTCGAACAGTATTCAGCCAAGTGAGAGTGTGGGCGACTGCCAAAAATGACAGTCTTCAAAATGAATTGCCGTGTCGGGACGGGCAAAAAAGTGAAGACTTAAGTTTGTATTGTTTCAAACACTAAGGCCATGTGACGCTACCATGCCGTGTCCAGCCGGATCGCGAATGACGGTCATGGTCTGGATGCATGATGCACACAACCAAAAATACTCGGGCCCCGGAGGATTCTTCAAATCCTGCGAGTTTGCTGCTTTCACGAAGGGAGGTTTATCCACAAGAAAAAGTTTTCCTCCCCGCAGATAACGAAATACACTGCTGCAAGATGGATTCGCACACTTGGTAATCATGATGATTCCTTTGATAATTTGTTGGAATAGGGCTGGTTTGGTCTCACCGGTACACCGATGAGAAAGAGTGTTTAGCTCAACGGATTCTCTTACAGTTGGACCCGCTGCGTATACTGGCAATTCTGCCAGAGGCAGGCCATCGCATCCTTGAAGGCAAGGGTGTGCAAGTCAAGGATCGTGCCGCTCCAACATCGGGCTTGTTGCGCTACTTTGGTCGTTGTCACCAGGAGTTTTGCGCCGCAGAGTGGGAAACCCCGTTCTGGGTTTGACTAGCCGGAGCTTTCTTTCGGCAATCAGGTGAGATTTAACTTCGTCAAAATCCGAAGTGGATACAATATAGGTTTCACGATTTGGCAGAATTGTGGCGATCTCGTGTTGGGTCTTCCGTATGCGAGCGTCCGTTTGGGGATGATTGGCGAAAGCTTTGGCAATAAAACCGGGTTTTTGTTTCTCCTGGGCCTGAATCCTCTCGAAAAATGAAATAAATGCCTGGGGATCGTAGCCTGCCTTGTACAAATATTCCACCCCGAGATAGTCGGCTTCGGTTTCAAAGTTGCGAGAAAACTTAGTCATGCTCAATGGAGCGGCAAGGCTGGCTGCTTCGCGCATGGCAACGCCTAACCCACCCCCAACAAAAATCAGCGGCATCGATGCCAGGTCAAACATCTGGGCCCGTGTCATCTGCCGTGTGGCATGCCGGGCCGCAACATGCGCAATTTCATGCGCTATAACTCCGGCTAGCTCTGCTTCGTCTTGTGCCGCCAGAATGAGGCCGTAATTTACGTACAAGAATCCACCGGGAAGAGCGTAAGCGTTGATCTCATCGGAATCGACGACTTTGATCGTGAAAGGTACTCTGGCGTCGGAGTTGCGAATTATATTTTGCGCAACGCGGTTGATATATTCCGTGACGATTGGATCGGTCACAAACCGCACACTGCGATCAATTTCCGCTGCATACTCACGACCGACGATGTTTTCTTTTTCCAGAGAGTACCAATTCCCCATCCCTCCCTTGCCAATATTGCGATTGCCGATGGCTTGTATGTCATCTTTATCGCCAGCGTGTTTGTGGCTTTGGATCTGGGGGACTTGTGGCAGGACCTGGCCAGGCTGCGCTTCCATTGTAGGAAATATGAAAACTAGGAAGCCAAGAATACGAAGCGCTGGACTGCGTTGCCAATTCATACTGGACCCCGTGGAATTCCTGGCTGCTTCTTCAGACTCCTACTGCCGAGCAATAGAAGTTTGTCCAGCCAATATTGTTCTTTTGCCTCCCTACAAAATGAACTGGCAAAAATACTAGAGCCGCGATGAGTGGTGAGCGCTGTTCCCACGCGCGTCAAGTTCTTTGAACGAGATGCGCTTTGGCTATTACTTCTGACAGTTCGAATCGCCCTCTATCAATATTTATCCTGTGTGGAAACCGTCCCATCGATATTTTGCGCAATTCCTCGTATTACGCGCCATCTGGAGGGAGCCATGCGGAACAACTTGTGTAGTGCGTTACTGCTTTTTATCTTTACTTCGTTTGTGTCTGCAAGCGCTTGGGCGCAAGTCAAGCAACAAGTCGTGACTCTGGTGGTCAATGGGCAGTCCGGACAAGTCGCAATGGTTCACATAGGAGGGCGCGGGTATGTTGACCTCGCTGCCTTGGCACACCTAGCGAATGGAACCTTAGACTTCCAGACAAATCGGATTGTTTTGACGTTGCCGCAGTCCAACGAAAATACGCATGCGTCTGTCTCACAACCTGACCAGTTGGACGAGTCCAAAATGTCCCGTGATTTTATGAAGACTGGAATTGAAACGATTGCTTTGATGCGCGAATGGGCGAGTCCGCTGGCGTACGCCATTCAGAATGGATATAACGTGACCGATAGTTGGGTAGCCGGGTACCGGGAAAAAGCCGCGAATGGCTTAAGAATCGCCTCGATCGCAGCGAAGACAAATGCCGATCACAATGCTCTCCAGTTGCTCACGAATGAATTCGATGCCTTAACCGAGTGGAGCAGCAAATTGGTGGAGGCACGGAACAAAATGGATGTGGGGAAGTATTCAATGTCACCGGATGCATTGCGGAATGAACCCTTATCTCAAAAGATCGTCAACTGTGGACATTTTCTGGCGTCGATGCTGGCTGGAGGCAACTTTCAAGATGACGCTTCCTGTCACTAGCAGAAAAGCTGTTTAACAGAATATCCACGCGCATCCATGCAGCAAGAAGAGGACCATTTGAGAGAGTTTAGTTGCCGCTGGTGTTCCGCATTAGCCACAATCTTTGGGGAAGCACAAGGCCCTTGCGAAAGAAAATATACTGGCCGCACGTAAATGCAGAAACTGTCAGAACCAACAGGCCTTTCTTAGGATAGTTCACATGAGGACTAGCTTGCCACCTCCGGAGTGCGCTTTTGCGCCACGTGGTATTTTGCATATACCAATACAATGAAAGGAATTAGCAGCGCATAACAAACAACGGCGGCCAAGGCATTTCGTGCGTGGACGTATTGACTACTGAGTAAGAGTGCCAGCCCCACATGGCGGTTCGCGTTGCAGATCGCGAATGTTTTCCGGACAAGCGTATCGTTAATCCTGACCAATAAAATCGCTGCCATTGATCCCGCGGCTAACAGCAAGGCGGCGACGGGCGTCAGTGGCGCAACATCTTTCAGCGCCGGACCCAGCTTGAACAGGATCACAATGATCGTCACCGTGAATAGGACATTTCCCGTGACGTTCAAAATTGGCTGGGCCCGTTGCGATGTTTTGGGAGCGGACCAGGCAAAAACCATTCCAATTGACAATGGCAAAAACTGTTTGACGACAATCTGTTGGACAAGATGTGCTGGAGGAATCCAGATGTCGCGTCCGTACAGTTTACCGGCCGCCATGACCGCAATTGGAATCATCACCGGAGCCATCAGTGCGGCCCATACCTGATAGCTGGCCGCCAAGTGCATGTCGAAACCTCTGCGCGCCATATTACGAGCGAGGAGTGGCACTCCCGGCGCAACTCCCACCATGAACAAACCTGCGGTTTCACCAAGCGGCAAACGAAATAAGTGTGCGAACAACAATGCGATCGCGGGCGGAACAAGAAAGGTGGCCATGAGCAAACGTAACCAAACAACCCAGCTTATTCGCTTCCAACGCGAAATCACCTGGGTGAGGCTCAGGCTCATGCCAACGGAAATCATCAAGAGAGAAACAACACTTGGGACCAGATATTGCATGTTGTTCTGCCACCGCTTCCGCTGGTATCAAGTTGCGAGAGTCTGACCGATCCAAGCGCCAAAATGTTTTCGTTTATCGTAGAAAAGTCTGTCCGCCGGCCGAACTGTCATTGTTGGCAGTTGGTCGAATTGAACGCAATCGGATACGGGAATGAAAGGGCCATTTATCGGCCGACAGGCTGTGCTGCGGTCTCTACTTTGCCCGAACTCGTATTTTTGACAGTTTGCCTGCGCGGTCTCGACGTTACATGATTCGGGGTAGACGTATGAGCATGCCGAAAAAAGCGTGCCTCGTCGGGCGCAGGGAGGCAGTAATGGATCGCAGAGAATCTCGCAGATTGATTGCCATGGTTGGAGTATTGCTCGTCACTGCTGTGCCGGCTTTAGCCAGAGATGGCAAGCTCCGTGTCAAAGTTGAGCCAAGGCAAGCGTATGTTTTCGTCGATGGAACTCCCTATGGCGAGAGTGGGAAGGCGGTGCGGGTGGCGCCGGGCAAGCACCGCATTGGCGTGTACAACTATGGTTTTAAACCGCAGACGCGGGAAGTGACTGTGGAAGAGGGAACTGTGCTGGGTCTGGAATTTAACCTGGAACCGGTTTCCACCGCGGTAAGTGGACCTTGGGGGCGTATCCAGATAGAGTCTGCATCTCGATCGGCGGTTCTTCTGAATGGCAAGACCCCGGAATATTTTGTAGGTCACGGAGATGAGTTTAATCACGGTGGCCTGTTCCTTCCTTGTTGCAAACAGCAGTTAGTTGTTCCCGCGGGCAATCACCTGGTGACAATTCTGGATAAGGACCAAGTGGTTTGGTCGGGCACAATAAATGTCGCCCCCAATCAGCGAGTAATTATCAACGCGGCTAAGGGGACACAGAAAGTTGAACCGTGGGACAAGGGATCGACAATCAGTTCCTTGCCGCGGTTTCAGGCGGGAATAGCTAGCGCCAGCGTTGCGATCGCTCCTGTAAGCGCCAATCTGACCGCGCAACAAACACAAATCAACTGCGGAGATACGACCCATCTCAATTGGACCACGGCCGAAACGGTTGACCAGACCATCGGCACAGACACAGAGAATATGCCACAGCAGGCCGCAAATGGGGAGTTGGCTGTGCAGCCGAAGAAAACTACGGCCTATACTTTGCGCGCATCCGGCCCGGGCGGCACAGTGACTTCCGGCACGACAGTGAACGTGAACACGACAGTACAAAGTTCGCTAAAAGCGTCGCCGGCGGAGGTCCGCTACCGCCGTATCGGTGACAAGGTTCTCGAGGAAGGGTCCACGAATCTGACGTGGACTTCATCGAATGCAAACGCAGTTTCAATCCACCCGCTTGGTACCGTCAAAGCGGACGACAATCGGACAGTGAAGCTCGTGCCTCAGCAACAGAGCACTGGGCCGGTAAATGAAGTTAAGACTTATACTCTAACTGCCACCAATGAATGCGGCGGCTCGGATACCCAAACCGCCACAGTCCGTCTTGTCGGCTCAATTGAATCCATACCTGAGATTACGCTGACCAGTGTTTTCTTTCCCACAGGGCAGCCAAACCAGCGCGATCCGGAAGCAGGGTTGGTACAAAGTCAACAGGAAGTTCTGGCTCGGACGGCGGAAGCATTTAAGAAGTACCTGGAGTATGAGCCAGCAGCGACCCTTATCATACTTGCCAACACCGACGAGCGGGACTCCAGAGCTAAGAACAAAGAATTAAGTCAGCGGCGTGCCGATGTTGTGAAGGCATATTTGACCTCCGCCGGTATTCCCGACAGCAAAGTTGAAACTGTCGCCCAGGGAAAAGATAAGCCGTTAGATGCCGATACAGTTAAATCCTTAAATGAGCAAAACCCCAATAAGCCAGACCAGGCGCTGGGCGACTTTCAGGATCTTGTCTGGGCATACAATCGACGGGTTGATATCGTGCTCATGCCCAAGCAGGAAAGATCAGTGCAATATTTTCCGGGAAATGCCGCGGAAGCGAAGTTGTTGTTTGACACCGACTGGCCTGAACAGCAAGACATAGTCACTTTGGCAGCACAAAAAGTTCGGCTCCCGGTGGATTCATCGGAAGGGCCCCAAAATCACAAATAAGTTGATTCCTCTGCGCGAGCGTGAAGAATTGCGGCCCCACGCTCTACGGTCCAAAGATATCCTCGCACATTAGAACGAGTTTCGAAGAAGCACTTCTAAATTTCGTGGTTGCACGCGAATCAAACCTCCGCGTGGACTATCGATATCAGAGATGAGAAGAAATGAGATTGACAGGACAAGAGGCAATACGATGAAGAGGAGCCCTCCCCGCCGGTGCGCACTGTAGCCAATCAGCATATTGCAAAAGATGGCGATGGTTATCATTAAACTCCACGCGGCAACCGGAAGACGGTTCCACCAGGCCGCCTGAGTGTATCCTTGCGAGTTCAAAACGTCGTTCATCCCCGAAACGGCAAGAGCTGCGACGGGCGACGGGCTTTTTTTTGCCGCCGCTTGAACAATGGACCACATTTCACTTTGGAGCCGCGCGGTGGCGCCATCGATCTGCTGAAGTTGCTGTTCATCACGAGTTTCATAAAACACCACGCGCTGATACAAATATTTTTTAAGCAGCTCGCGTACTTGTTTCGCGGCAGGCTCGGGTAAAAGATCAGCGCGGGCCCGCTCGGTACCGATAGTGTTGGCCTCCTCTTCTTCATAGTTCTTGCGCTGATCGTAACGGCTGATGGCCATCGAAAAGCTGAAACCGATAATAAGTCCCAGCAACGTGAGCGTGGCGGCCAGGACGGTGCTTAAGTCATTCCGGTCCTTTTCATCCAGGAACTGCAATTTCTTGTGAAAGAATGCGCCAATCTGCGCCGAAATCCACAACACAACAAGTGATACGGCGAAAATGAATAGAGGATAATCCAATAAAGTTTGCATATATTAGGCAAAGCGGCACCTGTTGTATGCGCAAATTACACTTGCCAGGCACAACGCCCCGAATCGTCTTTTGCCCTTGTTATCGAACATCGCCTCGCGCCTTATAACCGCTTAATGACCACTGCCGTGAGATCATCCTGCTGCTTTGTTCCATGCGCGAACTTGATTACAGCGTCATAGAGGTTCCCAATGATGTGTTGAGAGTCCAAGTCTCTCGCAGCGCGGATGGTTTCTTCCATTCGCATGGTCCCAAATTGCTCCCCGCGCTCGTTTTCCCATTCGAAAAAGCCGTCGGTGGCAAGAAGTATAAGATCGCCCGTGTGAAGCTGGAGTCGCGTTGGAGGATCGGCTTTAAAGTAGGGCAATATCCCAAACGGAAGCCCGTGTGCGGGCATCTCTGAGAATCGATCTCCGGAGCGCGAATAAATAAAAAGAGGGCCGTGACCGGCGGAGAGTACTTCAACATCCGGGCATCCCTTACAACATGTAGCGGCCACAAATGTTACGAACCGGCCTGGAGTGAGGTCGGTGACGAGCGACTCATTAATATGTTGGAGTGCCGCCGTAAGACCTTGCGCGGCGGTGAAGCTGGAGCGCGCATAAGCGTGACAAACTGCGGCAAGCAATGCCGGACCAATGCCATGGCCGGTTACGTCAGCCAAACTGACGACTAAATGTCCATTGGGGAAAGACTTCCAATCGAAATAGTCCCCGCCGGTGTCATCGGCTGGCTGATTCCAACCAGCAATGTCGAAGCCCTTAACTTGCGGCTGTTCCTGAGGCAAGAGCGACTGCTGGATGGACCGCGCCACTTGCAATTCGTGCTGGACGGCATCCAGCTTTCGCCTGGTCTCAGCTTCCCGCAAAGCTGCTTGGACATGCTTGCGGATTTGCCAGGCAACCGCACCGGCCGCGAGGCCGGCGGCCAGAAGGACGTCCGCATATAAAGTGACGTTGTATTGCGTGACTGGCGCCGATGCGCCAAAGACCGGAAACCTCCAACCGAGATATGAAGCGGCGCAAACATACGTGACGCTCGCTACGACGCCGGACAGAACACCGATCCACGGATTTAATCGCAGCGTGGAAAGAATAATAAAGATAAAGAACACAAGTAAGGTCGGGCTGGCCAGTGGCCGATAGGCAGCCTCAAGTTTAGGGTTGCTAAGGAAAGCCAGCGCGAATGCAGGGAGAGATGTTTCTAAAATTGTACTCAGGACCCAGAAACGGATGGAAAGCCTGGTGTCTGTTTTCAAAGCCGTATTTACTTTGCGCAGCGCCCAGCACGCGTAGCCGCAAACAGCCAAAGCGAATACAAGGCCACGCTTCCAAGGGTGTGACGCATCCACTGTGTGGAAGACAAATACCTTAACAATCACCGCACAAACAAAAATTCCAATAAGACCAAGAAGGCCAAGGATGCGTAGGCGCTCACTTTGTAACTGGGCGTTCTGCAACGCCACCGACTTAATCTTTACTTCGTTCATGGCGAATCAGTGAGTGATCGGGGCTTTTGATAATTACGGATTGCCGGCCATCAAGCTATAAGTACGCTGCCATATTGTTTTCTTTCGCTTCCTGGGTACAGCAACCGCAGGTTACGGGCAGTATGATGTAGCGCCTACTGACAGAAATGACAGTTAAAATTCACGACGCTGCAAATGTGCGCAAGAGAAGGCATCTAAGCGGCATTCGAACCTGGTAAGCGCATCAGTTTTGGTTCTGAGAATCTGTCCCCGTTTTCTGTTGGAATCCGTATTGAAAATAACTTGAGGCTTTTCTGTAAGTTTGCGCAGTTCTCGGAAGCCTGGATCACCTGTTACGTGTCGTATTGATGGAAAAATCAGGTGATATTGAGTTAATTCCGAAGCGCCCTAAAGGTTCGCTGTGCGGCTGGACATTGGCAGCGGTCCTTCTAATAGGTGAGTCTTTTGGCGTCGGCTTCTGTCAGCAAAGCACCAACCCGTCCTACGAGCTTAGCCGGGCAACGCCCAGGCTGCTTGCCACAAGCGATGACGCGTCCAACCTATTTCCCAACCCCCTAATTGGTTGCGAAAATGCTTTCAATGCTGACCCGGAAACTCATGCCTTCTCTCTCTCTACACAGTTAGACCCTTATTCATCGATTCTCGATTTTTTCCCAACCTGCACAAGCGCTTCGTATGGTTCGGTCATATTCGACGTCGAGAAATCTCAAGCGGAGCTGTTCTCCCGCACAAATAACAAGTCAGCGCTGATTAACAAGCCGTTGTCCGATGGTGAGCGTCAAAACGACAAAGTGCAGTGGAAGCCCCTTATGGGGGCATCCTCTATGTACTTGGGGATCATGCATGGTTTTAGAATTGCGACCGAAGAAGGGACTCGCACTGCACTGCACAATAGCGTGTTTGGGGGGTATTTACGCGCTCTCGGATCGATGCACGGGTGGTCGGACGGAGACGGGTATTTTGAAAACTATCTGGGCCACCCAATTGAGGGTGGTGTCGCTTCCTACATTTGGATCCACAATGATCCAAAATATCGAACTGTGGAGTTTGGCAAAAGTCGTGATTACTGGATGGGCCGCCTCCGTGCCTATGCCTATGCGTGGGCTTTTAGCGAACAGTTCGAGATTGGTTTGACCAGCGAGGCGTCGATTGGGCAAATTCAGCGCTATTGTTGTGCCTACGGTTTCGTGGATCACGTGATCACACCAAACTTCGGGATGATTTGGGTAGTCGGTGGGGACATGCTGGATCGCTATGTGGTCCGGAAGACCGAAGATCGTACGCGAAATCTAGTAGTCCGTGCGCTTGTGCGGTCAGGCCTGAATCCGCCTTTGGTTTTTGCCAATCTTATGACTTTGCAGGCGCCTTGGCACCGGGAAAACCGTCCTGGGATCCGTAGTTATAGTGGAGAACTTTACACTCATCAACTGGGTCACGCAGAAACGGACCCTTCCGCCCTGCCGCATATTCCAACATTCGAGTTGACTGCAACGGTGCCTACTTTAACCCGATATGGCAACCTCTCCTGTCTTGGTGGTGGAGGGGAAGCCGGATTCCGCATATCGGACTCTTGGCAGTGGACGGGAGAAGTGGGCGGTTGCACTTTGGGAAACGACCGTCCGTCAGGATGGAGCGGTGATTCTTTGACTTTTTTGACGGGGCCTCAATGGGTGCGACATACGGAAAGCCATTGGACTCCTTACTTTCGTGTGCGCATCGGCGGGCAGAAAATTACCCAGGACTACTGCCTTGAATACGAGGAATCCAAAGTTTTAACAGAAAAAAAGCTTTGCAAAACCGATTCCACCGGTTATGCCAAACACTATGAATCAACCGGAATAGCTTTTTCAACCGGCACGGGCGTGGACCTGCGAATCAACCGGGCTTTGGAGGCCCGCCTTATAAGTTTCGACTACGTACATTCATGGCTGGCGCCTGTTGCGGGAACAGATTTCAATCAGGGATTTCGCTTTAGCGTTGGATTAGGGCTCAAAGTAGGAACATGGTGAACATAATGAAGGGGCAGCCGTTAACCTCCAAGAAAGATTGTGGCGCCAACCAAAACACAACCTAGGATGACCATTGAACAGCCCATTCTCCAGGGATGCTGCCCTGCATATTGTCCAAAACGAAAACCGACCAGGAAAAGCATGATGATGGCGACAATATTCGATATACGTAGTGCCAGCTTCCCGTTATGAATGAAAACGAATGGAAATACCACGGGAAAAGTCGATAAGAACACAAGCAAGAAAACGCCAAGTGCACCGAGCCAATCCGCTTTTCTAAGTTGTGGGCGTTCCGGCACGCCGGGCAATTGATTTAATTTTTGTTGGATGCCCTCGATCTCGACTGGAGTCAAAACAGACACGACCAACGGGGGCAGAGCATCTACAAGAATACGATGTGCATCCCCAGGAGAAGCTGCCGCGCGCAGTGTTTTCCATTGCATAATTTTATGACCTTGCGCGCTGAAAGACCCCATCAGGTAAAAAACGCCATCGATGATTCCCCAAGCGAGGTTACAGCCCAGCGCGCCAACCAGCATCGTTCGAACTTCTTCGCGGCCAACCTGTGCAACGCTGAATGAACAGGTAAAGGTGAGGACCATGATTAAAGCGAAGAGAATTTCAGTGATTCTCTCTATGGGATCGAGCAGGCGCTCGGACGAGTTGGTCAAGCTTTCCAGCATTGGTGGCCGGAGAATCCTATTGCTGCCACCCACCGCCTAATGCGCGGTAGACTTCCACGAGGGCCAGCCGCTCTCCTAGCTGCGCCTGGGCCAGGGCGATTTGAGCGTTAAAGTATCGCGTGTCACTATCCAGAACTTCCAGATAACTCGTGACCCCACCGCGGTAACGCGCATCTGCCAATCGAGTGGCGTCCTGCGCGGCTGCATTAAGCAAAGCCTGTTGCTCACGGAACTCCTGGTTCTTGCGATAAGCGACCAGTGAGTCCGCAACTTCACGAAAGGCTTGCTGGATTGACTGCTGGTAAAGGAGAACCGCTTCCTGTTGCTGTGCTTCCGTCAATCTTACGTTAGACCGGATCCTGCCTCCGGTGAAAATCGGTTGCAGTAGGTCACCGCCAAAACTCCAAAATCCAGCTGGCCCGCTGAACAAGCTGGTTAAAGCCGGGCTTTGATAACCCGCGTCGGCTGTGAGGGTAATTTGCGGAAAGTATGCCGCTTTTGCCACTCCAATGCGTGCATTGGCAGCGATCAATTGTTGTTCCGCAAATTGGATGTCTGGCCGCCTCTCTAATAAAGCAGATGGCAGCCCTGAGGGGACTGTCGCCAGAATGGCATTCTGTAGCAGTGGTTTTCCCCGTGGGACCGACGTTGGGTTTCTTCCCAGCAGGATGCCGATGAAGTTTTCCTGTTGTTCGATTCGGCGCTCCAAGTCTGGAATATTCGCTGCTGCCCCGTAAACCAATTGCTCCGATTGGCGAACATCCATCAGGGAAGTCGCGCCTCCTTGCGCACGGATTTCCACCAAGCGCAAGGATTCTTTACGTGTGGCCAGTGTGTTCCGGGAAATTTCCATTTCCGCATCAAGTTCCAGTAACTGGAAGTATGCCGAAGACACGCTGGCAACCAGGCTTGATATCACGGCCTTCTGTCCCCATTCCGTGGCCAGCAGATTGGCGCGTGCCGCCTCTGTGGCGCGGCGGAACTTGCCCCAGAAATCCAATTCCCAAGCCAATGAAAGATTGACCTGGTTGGAACTGGTCTCGGTTTCCGGGGTGACCTTTGTCCGGGGAAGACGCACGTTGCTGGCGGATGCGCCGCCTGAGAGAGTAGGAAACTGATTCGAGCGCGTGATCCCTAGCGCCGCTTGTGCCTGAAGAATGCGCGTTACTGCAATGCGAACATCATAGTTCTGAGTGAGCGCTTCGCGGACCAATTTTTGCAGTTCTTCGTCCCGATAAACCGTCCACCATTTTTCATCGCCCAGCGAGGCGGCAGTCTGCTGAGCAGCATCCGGGGCCAGCCCCCTGTAGCCATCGGGAACACCAACCGGAGGGCGCTTGTATTTTGGGCCTACGGTGCAACCGGTCAGCAGGAGAAATATGGACGCGATGGGCCAATACCTGCGGATCATGGCTAATCTCCCTCTGTTGGCAGGGGGACCGGGGGAGTGGCGGGATGAGATTTCTTGCGGTGGGCGATTCGTTCTACAACATCGAAACTCACCGGGATCAAAAAGATTGCCAGAATAGTTGCAGCCAGCATGCCGCCGATCACGGCCGTGCCGAGCACTTGTCGCGAAATAGCTCCCGCGCCAGCCGCCGTCCAAAGCGGCACACACCCTAGGATGAAGGCGAAGGCGGTCATCAAAATCGGGCGCAGGCGCAATTTTGCGCCAGTCAAAGCGGCTTCTTCCGCTGACTTGCCTTTGTCGTATTCCATCTTTGCAACTTCGACGATGAGGATGGCGTTTTTGGCAGCCAAGCCAATCAACATGACGAGTCCAATCTGCGCGTACACGTTGTTTTCGAGGCCACGCAGCCAGAGGAACAAGAAAGCGCCAAAGACAGCGATCGGAGTTCCTAGCAGTACGCTAAAGGGAAGAGACCAGCTCTCATATTGCGCTGCCAAAATCAGAAACACAAACAGCAATGACATTCCGAAGATCACCGCAGGGGACACCCCCTCCGTAGCCTGTTTTTCCTGGAATGACATGCCCATGTAGTCGTAGCCCATTTCTTGAGGCATGGTTTGCTTAAAAGTTTCTTCCAATGCCGCCATTGCCTGTGACGAGCTGTAGCCTGGGGCGGAACTGCCATTGATCTGCACACATCGAAAAAGGTTGTAGCGCAAAGTGAACTCCGGGCCCGCGTTCGGTTTGATCGTTGTCAATGAGCTCATCGGTACAGGTTGCCCCGCATCGTTGGTGACGTAAAACTGTCCCAGGTTTTCTGCTTTAATCCGGGATTCTCCCTCTGCTTGGACATAGACCTGCCATTGCCGGCCGAACCGGTTGAAATAGTTCACCAAGATTCCACCCATAAATGTTTGCAGTGTCTTGTAAACGTCGGAGAGCTGAACTCCCTGTGAGATCACCTTTGGACGGTCCACATCTACGTACACTTGTGGTGCGGACGGTAGTGCAGTCGTGTATACACTTCCTATCTCTGGACGCTTACGCGCCGCAGCCAAAAACTTTGTGAGGTTTTGATTGAGGAACTGCGGATCTTTTCCTGCGCGGTCCTCCAGCATAAAAGTGAAGCCTCCAGATGCTCCAACACCGGGAATTGCAGGAGGCGGGAAGGAAAAAGCCAGGCCCTGGCTGATTTGCGAAAGCTCCTGGTTAAGATGTTTCTTGATGGCCTCATACTGTTCCTCCGGCGCCTTGCGCTCACCCCACTCCTTGAGTGTGATCCAGAAGAAGGAACTGTACGTATTCTGAGCGCCGCTCAACATGCTGAAACCGAGCACCGAGGTCACCGAATGCACCCCTGGTGTTTTCAGGATCATGTCTTCAATTTTTCCCGATGCTTCATCATTGCGTTGGAGTGATGCGGCGTCGGGTAACTGTAATCCAGCGAAAACGTACCCCTGATCTTCATCTGGCAGGAAACTGTGCGGAAGATGCGAGCCAAACCATCCGGCAAAGATGGCAACTCCCAGCAGCAGCAGCATACTGAAACCAGCTTTGCGAATTAGCGTGCCGCACAGACTGACATACCCGTCGGTAGCCCGGCCGAATACCCGATTGAACCAATCGAAAAACTTGCCTAGAAGTCCTCGGGACTTTTTCTTTGGCTTAAGAAGCAAGGCTGCCAGGGCCGGGCTTAACGAAAGCGCATTGAAAGCGGAGAAGATCACCGAAATAGCGATCGTGATTGCGAATTGCTGGTACATCCGTCCAGTGATGCCGGGAATAAATGCCGTCGGGACGAACACGGCTGCAAGAATTAGAGCGATGGCAACTACCGGACCCGAAACTTCCCCCATTGCTTTGTAGGTCGCATCTGTCGGTGACAGCCCATGCTCGATGTGATGCTCAACTGCTTCCACGACAACGATGGCGTCATCCACCACAATTCCGATTGCAAGGACTAATCCAAACAACGATAGGGTGTTGATGGAAAATCCCAGCATCGGGAAAACAACGAACGTTCCCACAAGTGATACGGGCACAGCCAGCAGCGGGATAAGAGTTGTTCGCCACCCTTGCAGGAATATGTAGACGACGATGATGACGAGCACGATCGCTTCGAACAGCGTGTGTTGAATTTCTTTAAGTCCCTCCGTGACGGCGAGAGTGGTGTCGAGCGCGATGGAATACTCTAGGTCCTCTGGGAAACGTGTTTTCGCTTCAGCCATCAACTTACGAACCCCTGCTGCTGCCTTTACCGCATTGGAACCGGGAAGTTGATAAACGGCAACAACCGCGGCAGGCTTGCCGCTGTACCGGCCAATCAAGTTATAGGTTTGGGCGCCAAGCTCCAATCGCGCAACATCTTTTAAACGAAGGATGGTGCCATCGGGATTGGCGCGTATCACGACCTGTCCGAACTCTTCCGCGGAAGGCAAACGGCCCTGTGCTCGCACTGCATATGTGAAGTCCTGGCCCTTAGGGACGGGTTCGCCCCCGATCTGTCCAGCTGGATTCACCGTGTTTTGTGTCTGGATGGCTTTAATTATTTCGGGAACCGTCACGTTCATCTTTGCCAGTAAATCCGGTTTCACCCAGCACCGCATCGCGTACTGGCCGGCCCCAAAAACGGTTACGCTGGCAATGCCGGGAACACGCGTCAACTGATCGTTCAAGTTGATGTAGGAGTAGTTTGCGAGA
>CAZETZ010000005.1:0-24699 GCA_964514735.1 uncultured Acidobacteriaceae bacterium
GCAGCAGGTTGACGGCGCGGGCCGCCCCCTTTAAGCTGTGCGCCTCCCGGAACACGCTTTCGATAATCTCCATCTGCTCTTTGGGGGAGCGTGTTTTTTCCAGTTGAAGCAATCCCGATGAAATGGCCTGGAGATGCTCCTCCGCCTCCACCTTGAAGGTCACAAGAAGTTTTTTGAGAAGCTCTTTGTCTCTAGGTCCCATTTCTTCTCTCAGGCGCTGGCTTTCATGCTCTGGTCTTTCACCTTGTAGAGGGCGATAAGCCCTTTCAGCTTGTGCCCTAGCTCTCCAATATTTTTCGCGGCAGCCTCGGTCTGGCGGGTGCTGGCCACGTTTTGCGCGCTTGCCGTCTTAATGCTTTCCATCGCCTGCGCCACTTGGTCCATGCCCGCCATCTGTTGCTGGCTGGACGCGGCGATCTGGGTCGCCGCCTGCGCCGTTTCCGCAATACTCTCCGCCAGCTTTTGCACCGACTCTCCGGCTTGCGCGGACTGCCTGACTCCCGCATCCACCGCTTTGCTGCCTTGTTCGGTCACCATCACCGCGGCGTTTGTGGCTTTTTGGATGTCGCCCAGAATCCCCCGCACCTGCACCGTCGCCTGCTTGGATTGTTCCGCCAGGTTTCGCACTTCCTGCGCTACCACCGCGAAGCCTTTCCCCTGCTCGCCGGCCTTGGCGGCTTCGATCGAAGCATTCACTGCCAGCAGGTTGGACTGGTCGGCCAGGTCGTTGACTGTAAGCATGATTTCCCCAATCGTCTGGCTCTGTTCGCTCAAGCGGACAATACTTTCCGCGATTGCACCCATCTGCTCGCGGATCTGCTTCATGGCCTCGATTGATTCCCCGACCGATTTTCTCCCGCCCTCGGAGACCTGGGTTGCCCGCTGCGCGCTCTCCGACACAAACTTCGCTTTTTGGGTAGAGAGCTGCGCCGTTTGCTTGACTTCTTCCACAGTGGTCGTGGTCTCGGTGACCGCGCTGGCTGTCTCGGCCGCAGCCGAGGCCACTTGCGTGCTGGTAGCGACAATTTGCTGGGCGGAGGCGGCTAAAATCCCAATCGATTCCTGCATCTCTGCCGTAATCCGGCGGAGTTTCTCCACCATAAGCGCAAAGGATTTTCCCAAAACGTCCTTGTCTGACTTTGGAGTGATCTCCACAGTCAGATCGCCATCCGAGATTTGCGCGGCCACGTGCGCCATTTCACCCAGCGATTTGGCCATCTGCGAGAAGGCCTTCCCTAGCAGGTCCCGGTCTGACTTTGGTTTTACCTCGACCGAGAGGTCGCCGGTGGAGATCTGCTCAGCGACGCGGGCCATCTGGCCGAGTGAGGCCGCCATCTCGGTGAAGCTCTCAGTCAATGCCCCTATCTCGTCTCGTCGCGAGGTGGCAGCTAGTGTGACTGACAAATCACCTGCGGCTATCTTTCGCGCCGCCGCGGAAACCTCGCGCAGCGGAACGGCGATGTTTCGGGTGAGGAACACGCCGGCAAGGCCAAGCAGCACGAACGATCCCAGGCTCCCCAAAATAATGGTCAGGTTGGTGCGGCGCGCCCGGTCTTTCTCGTCTTCGGAACGCTTGGCCAGCAGGCTTGTCTCCTCCGTTTCCATGTCGCTGACCAGCTTCCGAATAGAGTCCATTGCATTTTTGCCCTTGTCGGTAAGGACCACTTGCGCTGCCGGTGCGAATCCTTTTTCCCTTCGCAGGTCAATGGTCTCCTGCAACTCGGCGAATTTGCCGGCAACCAGAGGTTCGAGGGCGATGAGCCGTTGCTGCTGGTTAGGGTTGTCCACCGTTAATTCCCGGACTTGTTTCAGCTTCTGGTCGGCCACGTAGCGCGCGTTTTGATAGGGCTCCAGATATCGCATTTCGCCGGTGATGAGGTACCCACGCTGGCCGGTTTCGGCGTCCTTGAGCGCGGACAGAAACTGGTCTAGCGAGGCAAGCACCTGATGGGTGTGCCGGACCCACTCGGCAGAAACGATGAGTTTGTTGGTGCTGTCACGAGACACCACGCCGACAACCACCAGTACGGCCAAGGCCAGGCCAAATGCGCTGGCAATCTTGCTCCCGATGGACCACTTCATGGAAAACTCCCCAAACCAGGACATCCCAAATTTTCAGAAAGCCCGGTTTCCTTGTCACTTCATACGCCCTTGGACTAGTACGCTCTGGCCGCCATGCCGCGTTCCTTGACCTTATAAAGCGCGACCAGCTCTTCCAGTTTCCTGCCTAACTCTCCAATGTTTTTGGCCGCAGTCTCGGTCTGCCGGGCGCTGGCCACGTTTTGCGCGCTGGCCGCCTTGATGCTCTCCATGGCCTGCGCCACTTGGTCCATGCCGGCCATCTGCTGCTGGCTGGAAGCGGCAATCTGGGTCGCAGCCTGGGCGGCTTCCGCGATACTCTCCGCCAATTTCTGCACCGACTCGCCGGATTGTGCGGACTGCTTGACTCCTGACTCTACCGCCTTGCTTCCTTGTTCGGTCACCATGACAGCGGCATTGGTCGCTTTTTGAATGTCGCCGAGGATGCCGCGGACTTGCACCGTGGCCTGCTTCGACTGCTCGGCCAGATTTCGTACCTCCTGCGCTACTACCGCGAAGCCTTTTCCTTGCTCGCCGGCCTTTGCGGCCTCGATGGAGGCGTTGACCGCCAGCAGGTTGGATTGTTCAGCCAGATCGTTGACCGTGAGCATGATTTCCCCAATAGCCTGCCCCTGCTCGCTCAGGCGCACAATGCTTTCCGCGATGGACCCCATCTGCTCGCGGATCTGCTTCATGGCATCGATGGACTCTCCAACCGATTTCTTTCCACTCTCTGAAATCTGTGACGCCCTTTGGGAACTTTCGGAAACGAACTTTGCCTTCTGCGCCGCAAGCTGGGCGGTCTGCTTGACCTCTTCAACCGTGGTGGTTGTTTCCGACAGTGCGGTGGCGGTCTCGGTCGCCGCCGATGCCACTTGTGCGGTGGTAGAGACGATTTGCTGGGCAGCGCTGGACAGGACGCCGACCGACTCCTGCATATCGCCCGTGACTCGGCGCAACTTCTGCACCATCACCGCGAAAGCCTTTCCCAGAACGTCTTTTTCCGATTGCGGTTTTACCTCGATGGTGAGGTCGCCTTCGGAGATTTGCTCCGCGACCGCCGCCATCTGGCCCAAGGACTTCGCCATCCCGCTGAACGTCTTGGCCAGGGTCCCCACTTCGTCGCGACGGGAGTTGAAGGAAATATCAACCATCAAATCGCCGGAGGCAATCTTCTGCGCTGCAGCGGAAACTTCACCGAGCGGGCGGGCAATATTTCGCGTGAGAAGCGTGCCGGCCACGCTCAGCAATACAAACGAACCTACGGCCCCCAAAACAATCGTCAGCTCGGTACGGCGGGCACGGTCTTTCTCTTCGGCGGAGCGTATAGCCAGCAACCTGTTCTCCTCGTCCTGCATCTCGCCGGCTAACTTCCGGATTGCATCCATGGTGAGCTTGCCCTTATCGGTGAGCACCTCCTGCGCCGCCGCGGTGAACCCTTTTTCCCGGCGCAGATCGATGACTCGTTGCATCTCGGCAAATTTGCTCACAACCAGCGGCTCCAGCGCGCCAATCCGCTGCTGCTGGACCGGATTGTCGGACGTGAGTTCGCGCACGTCTTTGATCTTGCGATCGGCCAATTCCTGCGCTCCCTGATACGGTCCAAGGTAACGTGTTTCTCCGGTAATCACGTACCCGCGCTGCCCTGTCTCCGCATCCTTGAGCGCCGAGAGAATCTCGTCGAGACCGTTTAGCACCTGGTGGGTGTGCGAAACCCAAGCGGCAGAGTCCAGCAGCTTGATGGTGCTGTCATATGACACCGCTCCTACCACCACCAGCGCGCCCAAAGCAAGTCCGAAAGTGGCGGCAATTTTGGTTCCGATGGACCACTTCATGAATGTCTCCTTGCAGCCCGACGGTCAAGTCGCTGCATTTACCTCTTCGTTTACAACCAGCCTTGCGTCGGAAAGAATGCTCTCGATATCGAGGACCACCAGAGGATCTTTGGTGATCCCTTTCAAATATTCCGCGCGGATACCAGTCAACGTCGGAAGCGATGCGTGCAGTTCGTCCAGCGCGACCGGCCGCACGCCGACGATGGCGTCAGCCAGGACGCCGATTTCCATTTGACTGCCTTGAACGATGATCACCTTATTCAGGTCGGTGAGGCCTTTTTCGGGCAGATCGAAAAGTTTCTTGATGTCGATGATGGAGAGAATTTGCCCCCGCACGTTGACCAGCCCAAGCACAAAAGCTGGCGCGCAAGGCAGCGGCGTGAACTCGTTGAGCGGATGTATTTCGCGAATATAACTTGATTCGATCGCATAGCGCTCGGGGCCGAGAACGAACTCCACCACCTCAATTTGCTGGCCCGGGGCCCGCTCTTCTGCCTTGCGGGGCGAAGCCAGCGCCCGAGCGCGGGCCCGGAGGATCCTGCGCTTTTCTTCTTCACCGGGATTGAGTCTTCGCTCCAGCGCGGCCTGGGAGGCCTTTAGTCGCCGGTAAAGTTCCCCCCAGTTGGCGTCATCACCTTGGGCCCCGGGGCGATCAGCCGGCGCCACCAGTTTGGCTTCTTTCAGGCTCATCTCGTTGTCACCTGCTCAGTTGATGAATGAAGGGTTGGTTTGGGCACGCGGGTGGTTTGCCGCGGGAGCGTCGCTCGCAGCATTCCTGCGGAGAGGCCGTCCGATTCCGGAACGATGTCTTCCGCTCCGTACTGGGCCAGAAGCAACCGGACATTCGCGAAGTGTTTCTGGGACTCTTTGAGTTTTCCCTGCCGCAAGGCAAGGTTGCCTAAAGCAAAATGACCGAGGACAAAACCAGGCTCGGAGTACACCGCCTGCCGGAGCGACGCCAGGGATTCTGGCACCAGACCTTGCTCTTGCAGAATCGTGGCCTTCAGATAATGCGCGGTGGCCGCCATTTTGTCGGCGGCAATCGCCTTTTCGCACCAGCAGAGCGCTTCCGTCAGCTTGCCTTCATTGGCGCAAGCGCGGGCAAGGTCAAGCGCGGTTTCTTCGGGCCCGGGCCCCTTTCGTAGATCGGGGTCTGGCTGCCGGCCAAAATCGTCGGGGGGAATGTCCGCGAATTGGTGGGCGAAATCGTTTTCTGCAATCGCCGGCTCAAGGCTTGGAGCGGTCGACTCTCTCCAGGAAATATCCGCCGGTTCGTCATGCCCGGTGTCAGCCGGGACAACTACCTGCAGCGGAGCGCGTTTTCGATAGAGTGTGACCCCCTCCACACTGACCGTGACAAATTCGGAAAACAAATCACAGGACGCTTCCGCAGGGCTTACCACCAGCCAGCCATCCGGCGCCAGCAAGCGATGGAAACGGTGCGCCACTTCCCGCATGGCATCGGACGTGAAGTACATCAGCACGTTTCGGCAGAAGATGACATCCACCGGGTTTTGTCCCCCCAGAAACGGGTAAGAGTCCGCCAGTAGATTGTGAGTGTGGAATGTCACGGCCCGCTGGGTCCTCGCCAGAATTGACCAGCGGTTGTCCGGACCATCCTGGAAATAAGTATTTCTGACCCACGGTGGAGTGTCGCGGAAGGACCACTCGCCGTAGATGCCCTGGGCCGCTTTCTCCAGGGCGTGGGGGTTGATATCGGTCCCGAAAATCTCGATATTGTGGTTTCGTGATCGAGGCGCCATCCTGTCCAGCGCGATCGCGATGGAATAGGGCTCTTCACCGGTGGAACAACCGGCGCTCCAGATATTCAGTTCGCTTCTGGACGATTGCGTCTTGGCCCATTCCGGCAGGATTTTTTTCGCGAGAATTTCCAGAGCACGCCGATCGCGAAAGAAATAAGTCTCGCCCACCGTCAGGTGGCTGGCCAGCAGCTCAAGTTCGGCCGATCCTTGGCCGCCTGACAAAAGTTTATGAATGTAACCATCGAGGTCAGGATGCTCCTGTTCCCGGACAGCAGCGCGAATGCCCCGTTCCAGGTCGTATCCGCGTTTTCGGAAGTCCAGTCCCAACCGGGCGGCAACCAAACCGGCGACCAGAGACAGCACCGTGTCCGAGAGCTTGGTCATGCCATGCCCTTCGTTTTTGCCAGGAGGTCATGGATTTCAGCATCCTCGCTCCGAGAGAGGAAGCGGTCGAGGTCGTGAATGAACAGGAGTCCATCTTCCAGACGAGTGATGCCTTCTACATATTGCGCGCCGGGCACGACTTCGATTGCCTTGGTAATCTCCTCATCAGTCCTCTCGACAACGCCAGTAACGGAATTGACCGCTAGAGCGACCGTCCGGCGCGATGCCTCGGCGACGAGCAACTGATCGGCCAGACTGGTCTCGCCTTCCGCCAGGCCAAAACGTCTGCGCATGCTCAGTACCGGCAAGATAACCCCTTCGAGGTCGAGGACCCCCAGGACCACGCCGGGCGCTTTCGGAAGCGGAGCCACCTCAACCATGCGCACGACACGCCTCACGCTGGCAAGACGGAGCGCATACGACTGGCGGTCGAGGACAAAAGCTACAAGCCGATTCAATGTCCATGCTCCTAACAGGTACTACCGCGACTCTGAGGCGGAAATTGTCGCCAGTACCGCCGCGCAAACGGATGACTGAAGGTCGTGCGCTATTGAGTCAGTTCAGAGGAGGCAGGAGCAGCTCTATGCAATGCCCACCGAATCTGCGGCCATTTCTAAGCTTTAGCTGGAATTCCTTGGGAATTCCAGCCAAGAAGCGAGGGGCATGCCCTTTCGTTGGGTTTTCCATTCCTAGATTGGGATGCGATCCAGAGCGGGGATACCATCCATGGGTGGCTTACGGCAACCTTACTGGCAGGTGGCATTTGTGCTGGACCACGCCGAGAATCGTATGCCGAGGCATTGAGGGTTCGGGCCTAGCAAACCGTACACCCGCCGCTGGAGCAGCGGCGGGCATGGGTTGTACAGACTGGTTGGTTCAGCCTAGTAAATCACCTTCAAACCGAACTGCATTACACGAGGTGAGTTGGCGGTGTTGGTCACAAGGCCAAAGCCACCTCCGCTGATGTCACCATTGGGCGTACCAAAGATGACCGTGTTGAACAGATTGAAGGTTTCAGCACGGAACTCGAGCCGGCGAGTTTCGCTCCACAGAGGGAATTGCCGGAAGACCGAGAAATCGACATTCCAGTATTTTTGAGATTGGAAGCCATCCGGACGGGTGTTGCCGAACGTTCCCAAGGTAGGTAGAGCAAATGCACTGGTGTTGAACCAACATGTTTGGGTGTGTACTGCGCTTCCACCCGGGCATGAGCCACTGTTTGGATCGCCTACCAGGTTCGCCTGCTCGTAGCCCGCCCAGCCGGCATTACCCGTGTTCGCCTGATCGTTACTGGTAATAACGCTGTAGCGCTGGCCGGAACGAATGGTGAAGATTCCGTTCAACTGCCAGTTGCCGATAATGTTGTCGACCACGTGGGTTCCAGTAGAGAAGCGCTTGCCTTTGCCGATGGGAAGCTCGTAGTTGGAGTTAACGGTGAGAATGTGAGGCAGGTCGTACCCGGCTGGGCTCAAGCTGGCCCTCGGGTTGTAGGGATCGGCAACGTTCTTGCCTTCGGCCCCGAACCAGCCATCGTTCTCAGTGAGGGCCTTCGAAAACGTGTAGGCGACCTGATAGGCTAAGCCGCCCGAAAAGCGCTTGTTCACTGCCAGTTGGAATGCATGGTAGTCGGCGAAACCGACGCTGCGGTCATAGAAGGTCGGGATCATGTAAGGATACAGCGACCGCGATGCCGGGTTGGGGGCCGGGTCGGGCTTGATAGCGGTATTGTACATACCGCCAATGTTCGCCCGATGCGTCATGGAGCCCACGTAGCTGGCGGTGAGGGTAGTAGAGGTGTTCAACTGGCGCTGGGCGCCAAAGTTGAACTGGTATGCATAGGCATTCTTAATGTTGGGGTCATAGTGCCAGTTCACGCCGCCGGCATTGAACGGCGTAGGAGCAGGCAAGCCCGCGCTGCCGCTTCCCGCGAACGGATCCTGAGCGGTAACAAGCGGCCGGCCTTGCGCGTCAGTAGTCGAGCTGCCGGGTTTATTCAGGTTACTGGCGATCAACTGCCCGATTCCGGGCCAGTCGCCTTCGATATTCTGCGACATCTGGCTGACCGCGGCCCAGTTGTCAAAGACCACTCCAGCTCCTCCGCGCAATACTGTCTTATCACCAATTCGATAAGCGAATCCAAGATGTGGCCCAACGTTGGTGTAAGTGTTGTGGGAAATTCGTCCCCGCGGGTCTACGACCACGTGAGGTGGCAGCGTGCCCGGTGGCAAGCAGGGTAGGTTAGCGGGTGTAGTAGCAGGGTCGCAAGCGACTGGGTTACCGGACGGATCCAGTCGTATGGTTGGAATGCATGGGGCAGCACCGCGTACGCTGCACGGTGGAGGCGCGAATTGCAAGACGTAGGTGCCGTTGTTGAAGTTCGGATCGCCAGTTTCGATGCCGCCCTGTTGGCCGAAGGTGTCTTTGGTGCCGTAGGGGGGAATCAAAGTCAGGTCGTAACGGACTCCGTAGTTGACAGTCAACTTTGAAGTTGCCTTCCAGGAATCCTGGAAGAAGCCGCTGAACAGGCCGCCGGGACGGGTTTTCTCATTTACGTCGCGGCGGTTGGCGCCGTCGGGCACACCCAGCAACGCCGAGGCCAGGGAAAAGCCGCCGACGCCGTTGCCGTCCCCGGTTTGGTTGTTGGCGAAACTTACGTTATCAAAAGCCAGCGGACTGGAGAACACGCTGCTGATGTAATTCGCTCCCACCGCGAAGCTGTGAGTTCCCTTGATTTTATTCAAGGTAGCGGAGAACTGATTGTTGTCGGTGGCCTGAGGCGTGTTCACAATGCTTTCGCCGCCGTGTACGATTCCATTCCCAGGGTCAAAGTTTGGCAGGAGCCAACCTTTGGTTCCGGAGAAATTGCTGGCGAAACCTGGCGTGAATCCGGCCGCCGGAGTCACGGTGTTGGCATCCACGCCACTCATCTTGGTAGTGGCGTTATCCGCGACCGTAGTGCGGGAGACCAGCACCTGCAACTGCAAGCTTGGACTGAAGGTGTGGACCCAGTTGCCTCCCCAATTGCGAGCGGGGATGGCTTCATTCTTGCGCAGTCTCGGCAGGTTGCCGCTGTCCGGCGTTGCCACGGTGCTGCCAATCTGGCTGTAGCGGAACCAGACTGCGTCCTTCTGCCCAAAGGTATGGTCGATCCTGACGTTGTACTCGTTCTGGTGCTGGGTGTTGGCATCGCTGGAGAACGCGTTGCTGTTGGTTGCCGGATTGTACGTGCCAGCCGCAGGATAGATCGTCTGCATAAATGTAACCAGCCGGCTATCGATCTTGGCGGAAGGAATGACGTTATTTGCAAATGGCGTTCGGGTAAATCCAGTTCCCGAAGGAGCAGTGGTAGAGGGGTCGTAGATCTGCTGGGCCGGATTATTGCAGATTCCGGCTGTAAAACCGGCGGTGCAAAGCGCGCCGAAATCACCACTCAGCTGGGCGGCGGTTGGGACCAGGATGTTTGCGCTGGACGGCAACGAGTAGCGAAAGCCCTGATAAGCAAAGTAAAAGAACGTATTCTCCTTCAGCTTGCCAAGGGCGACCGGACCACCGACGGAAGCGCCAAACTGGTTCTGGTGGAACCCGGGCTTCTTCTGGTTCGCGGGCAGGAAGTGTGCGCGCGAGTCAAAGGCAGTGTTGCGGATGTATTCCCACCCGGCGCCGTGGAACTGGTTGGTGCCGGACTTGGTGACGACGTTTACCACGCCACCAAGAACCGAGCCGAATTCGGAGGAATCCGTATGGGAAACGACTTTGAACTCCTGAATCGCATCGACAATGGGAGGCACAGCGTAGGTGCTGAGAAACGCCGCAAAGTTATTCATACCGTCGGTCAGGAAGTAATTGCTGCGGTTCGTCGCTCCATTGATGGAAGGGAACGAGAAGGCCGCGCCTTCTGCAACGGGGGCGGCGAAACCTCCGCTGCGTCCACCCATGCCGTTCTGTCCGACGCTGATCGGGGCCACGCCGGGTGTCAAGGAAAGCAGTTGGGTAAAGTTGCGGCCGTTCAGGGGAAGATCATTCACCTGTTTGGTGGCGATAACTGTGCCCAATTCCGCCGAGGAAACTTGCAGTTGCTCGGCGGTTGCTTCTACCGTCACCACTTCCGCCGTCGCGCCAGGTACCAGGGACACATCGATGGTGGCGGTCTGGTTCACGGCGAGGACGAACTCAGAAACCTGCTTGGTAGTGAAACTCGCGGCAGAAACTTTCAATGTGTATCGGCCAGGGGGTACATTGCTGTACCGATAGTTTCCGGTATCGTTGCTGACCGTCTGATTTTCGATCCCCGTGTCTGCGTTTCGCAAACTCACGCTTGCGTTTCGGATCACGGCCCCAGTGGGATCCGTAACCATCCCATTCAGTGCTGCGCTCGAAAGCTGCGCGAACGCGGATGTGGTTGAAAGAACTAGAAGCAGGCTTACCTGCAATACCACCCTAAGACAGTATCCCCGACTTTGAGAACCCGGCATGTATTTCTCCTCCGACAATTTCTGAGAAAACGTTTTCACAAATCCCTGACACTGCAAGGCGGGCCATTCTAGTATTAAAGTATTAGAGTTTGTCAAGACATTTTAAGCGCTCCTGTGTAAAACTTTACCGTTAACTTAAAAGATTATCGATTGGTTATATGTAATTTGAGCGCTTAAAATGTAGTAAACGGTAACTTTCGCTGCCTTTAGTGTTTTCCAAAGGGGTTACAAGAAAAGCGTCGTAGAAGAGGGGGAATCTTGCGATTTTCCTATCCTGACTTCCCCATAACTTGACGAAAAGTAGGCTTTCGCCCAAAGTACGAAAGCTTGGAAACGAAAGTGAATGGGCAATCCCGGCATCAGGTCTAGGTTCCACCGCTTGGCGTGCGCGGCATGGCTTGGGTCAATGAGTCTCCTTCTGGGAGCGGCCCCGGTTGACCCGCAACCGGGCAACTACCAAAGAAAAGCCCCTGCTCACGCCGATCCGTACGTCGGTTCCCAGGCTTGTGCCACGTGCCACAAAGATATCTCCGCGAAGTACTTACAGACGGGGATGGGGCGGTCCATGACGCAGGTTACGGCGGAGTGGCAGAAAAGCCAGCACACGTCTGGTTCGGTAGAAGATAAGAATAACCAACTACAGTTCGAAGTTTATGTGCGGGACGGGAAGCTCTACCAGAGCGAGCATCAGTCTGGCCCGGACGGCCAGGAGATTTTTCGTGACACACATGAACTGGAATGGATCATTGGCGCCGGGGAAAATGGCTTTGGTGGATTAATCAGGCAGGGCGCTTATCTATTTCAGGCGCCGCTTTCTTTCTACTCGAAGCCTGGGCGGTGGGAGCTGTCGCCCGGATATGAACTCGGCAACCTGGGGTTCAACCGGGCGATCCTCCCCGGTTGTATTTCCTGCCATAGTGGACGGCCGAACGCGGTCCCAGATGGCAACGGCAGGTTTGAGGGTCCGCCATTTTCCGAGCTTGCCATCGGCTGTGAGAACTGCCATGGCCCCGGGCTTGCGCATGTCGTCGCGGCGCAGGCTGGGCTGGAGGCTTTTCAGGGACACGATTCTCGCATCGTCAATCCTGCTTTGCTTCCGCCTGCTCTGGCCGATAACATTTGCATGTCGTGTCACCAGACCGGCGATGTGCGAGTGTTGAAGCCAGGGAAAAATTACGGCGACTTTCGGCCAGGTGCTCCGCTGGACGACACCATGTCCATCCTGATGGTTCCCCCCAGACGCGAGTCACCGCCGCCGTCGGATTTGCTCGAGCACTACTATTCGATGACGCTGAGCAAGTGTTATCGGGCCAGCGGGGAGCGCATGAGTTGCATCAACTGTCACGACCCGCACCTCGAGCCAACGCACGAAGAAGCGCCGGAATATTTTCGGAAGAAATGTCTGTCGTGTCATACCGAGAAGTCATGCACTCTTTCATTGCAGGCGCGCGAACAGCAACATCCTGCGGACGACTGTGCCGGATGCCACATGAAGAAGCGGGATGTGCAGGAGATCTCGCACTCCAGTATTACCAATCATCGCATTCTTGCCCGGCCGGATGAACCGTTTCCTGACATTGCGTTTCAGCAGACCACTGCCGCGCTGCCGGATTTGATCCATCTCGATCCTGCGCCTGGAAAAAAGGGCGTGCCTCCACCTGCGGTAACACTGCTGCAAGCTTACGGCGAGTTACTGGGAAAACATCCGGAATACGCAGACCGTTATTTTTCCGTTTTGAATGAACTGGAACGCTCGGATCCCGGCAATCCGTTAGTGCAAGGCGCACTCGGCGACCGCGATCTGCGTGCAGGAAAGTACGAAACAGCAGTGGCACATTTGCAGCAAGCGTTGAAGAATGCCCCCGCTAACACGCTCTTGTACACTGATCTCGCCGAAGCTCTGGTCAAGCTGGACCGCAAGAGTGAAGCAGTCGCCGTGCTGCAAAAGGCGAGCGAGCTTGATCCATTCAATGCCACGCTCAGAAAAACGTTGGTCCTTCAGCTGATCCAGACCAAAGACTACGTTAACGCAAAGACGGAAATGGAAGACTACGTCAAGCGCTTTCCCCAGGACGCTTTCATGCGGCAGATGCTGGCCCGGGCGCAGGCCGCGGGACGGTCTCAATGAGAGGCAACGGCAGTAGAAGCTTTCCGTGTAGAAAATTTGCTCTGATCGTCATGCTCGCTGTGGCGGTTGATCCTCTACTGGCGGCCCCGGCCACGACTTCTCCGCACATCCAATTCGATAACCGGCAAAAACAATCTGGTGTTTCATTTGTTTTGGACAATGGCACACTTCCGGATAAGCCGATGATCGACGGCATTCCCGGAGGAGTTGCATTGCTCGACTACGACAACGATGGCTTTCTCGATATCTTCTTCACCAACGGTGCGCGTCTTCCCGGTTTCGTGAAGGATGGCGCGAATTTTTACAATCGCCTCTATCACAACAATCACGATGGAACTTTTACCGACGTGACTGACAAAGCCGGGGTGCGTGGCGAGGGTTACAGCATCGGCGTGGCCGCCGCCGATTACGACAACGACGGCTACACTGACCTGTATGTTGCCGGTTACAACCGCAACATTCTCTATCACAATAACGGCGACGGAACCTTCACCGACGTCACCGAAAAAGCGGGCGTCGCGGGACTCTCCACCTCGGGGAAAAAACTTTGGGGGACGGCCGCGGCCTGGGTGGACTGCGACAACGAGGGCAAACTCGCACATTTCGGGAGCTAGCAGCTGGACTGGTCGTTTGCCAACTCCAAGGTTTGCGGCACGCCGGGCAAGCGCATCTCCTGTTCACCCACGCTTTATCAGGGAGAGCCGAACATCTTGTATCACAACAACGGCGACGGGACCTTTACTGATGTCTCCGAAGCGATGGGGATTTCCAAGCACATCGGAAAGGGTATGGGCGTGGCCATCGCCGATTACAACGGCGATGGATGGATGGATATTTTTGTCGCTAATGATAACTACCGGAATTTTTTGTTCAGGAATCGAGGCGGCCATGGGTTTGACGAAGTTGGAGTCGAAACCTTCGTGGCCTATACGGAAAATGGCGTGCCAGTCTCCAGTATGGGTGTGGATTTTCGCGATTGGAACAACACCGGCAGTCCAAGTTTGTTTATTACGGCGTTGAACGGGGAAACTTTTCCGCTCTACCAGAATGACGGCAATGGATTTTTTAGCGCAGCGACTTATGCGGCCGGCATCGGGTTCCGCAGTTTCAAGATGAGCGGCTGGGGCGCGGGCATTCAGGATTTCGACAACGACGGTTACAAGGATTTATTCTCGGCCAACTCCCACGTAAGTGAAAATGCCGATATCAACCCACAGGAACATTACAAGCAGGCAAATGCCGTTTTCCGCAATCTGCATGATGGAACTTTCAAAGACGTGAGTGACCAGGCAGGACCGGGTATGCAGATCCGCGCCGCGCACCGCGGTTGCGCGTTCGGCGATTTGAACAACGATGGAAAAATCGACGTCGTCGTTTCCGCCATTAGCGACCCGGCGGAGTTGCTATACAACACGTCAACTAACAACAATCACTGGATCCTAATCAAAACCGTCGGCGTCAAAAGTAATCGCGATGGCATTGGAACGCGAATCAAGCTGACTGGGGCGTCGGGATTGGTTCAGTACAACCATGTCACCACTGCAGGCAGCTATGCCAGTTCCAACGACCCGCGGGTTCATTTCGGCCTGGGAATTGACGCAGTGATCAAAGAAATTGAACTGAAGTGGCCGAGCGGCGTAGTACAGGCCCTGCGCAATGTGAAAGCGGACCAAGTCCTCACAGTCAAAGAGGAGTCAACGCAATGAGGACATCTGTGTTCACGATTGTTTTTCTGTCCGGCACATTGCCAGCCTACGCGGGGCCATGCTCCGGTGCTGAAACACAGCTCGCGAGTATCTCCGCCAAGCTGACACACAACGATGTGAACGGTGCGGAAGCAATGCTTGCTCCGATTGTGACCTCACATCCAGCCTGCCCGGAGATACTTCTCACGCAGGGAAGGATTGAAGCAGCAAAAGGAAATGCGCAGGCCGCGGCCAACTTCTACGTGCAGTACACCGACCTCGAACCCCAGGATGCCAGAGGGTTTGCCTACTTTGGCCGATTGTTTCTCGACCAGCGCGACTACCCGAAGGCGGATGCGTTGTCGGCAGCCGCGATGGAGCGGAATGCGAATGATCCTGCTTCCCTGGCATTGCGCGGACAGATTCTCACTATGAAGGGCGAGACTTTGCAGGGCAAGAAACTGTTGGAAAAAGCCTGCCAGCTTGACCCCAACGATCCCGAAGCGCAATACCAATTAGGAAAAATCTACGACAGCGAGAAGGATCCCATCACTGCCGTAAAGCACTTTCGCCAAGCCACTACGTTAAATTCGGCCGATGCGCGCGCCTGGGATTACCTGGGGTTGAACCTAGAGCCACTGGAACAATTGGATGCGGCTGAGCAGGCATATCGAAAAGCACAGACTGTCAATCAACATGGTCGCTACTACGATGCATTCGTAGACTTCAACTATGGGCGGTTTTTGGCGAAGCGCAATCAACTGACTGACGCCAAGCAACATCTTGATCGCGCTGTCGAACTTGTACCGCAGGTGCGGGCGGTGTGGTATGAACGTGCCAAGCTCAATTTGCGCATGAAAAATTATCGGCAGGCGCGGACCGATGCGGAAAAAGCTGCCGCCACCGATGACCCGGCGCACGTTATTCTCGATCTGCAAATCTACAGTTTGCTGGCGCAAATCTATTCCCGCCTGGGAGAGACGGACCTGGCAAAGAAGTACGCTGACTTGACGCGCGAAACTCCGCCGCCTGTCCGCAAGGAAAACTGATCTTCGTGCCTTCGCGAATCAATCGGCGGTCTTTTTTCTTGAGTGCACTAGCAGCACTCCCCGCTACTAAGCTGCTCGGACAAGCCTTGCGCCATTCTGCGCGGAAGCCATGGTTCGAAGACATTACTGCCAGTTCCGGTATTCGCTTCCGACATGAATCCAGCCGCACCAGTCAAAAATATCTTCCCGAATCCATGGGCGCCGGAGTTGCCATGCTGGACTACGACAACGACGGCTGGCTCGATTTGTTTTTCGTCAACGGCGCGCTAATCCAAGACCCGATGCCCCGAGGAGCAACCGCGGACAAATCGGACCCGCGCTTCTGGAACCGTCTCTACCGCAACAATCGAGACGGCACGTTTACAGACGTCACCGAAAAGGCCGGGCTGAAAGGACACTCTTACGGAATGGGAGTGGCGACCGGCGACTACGATAATGACGGCAATGTTGATCTGCTGGTGACCAACCTCGGCGGCAATATTCTCTTTCACAATAACGGCGATGGGACATTCACCGACGTCACTGCGAAAGCTGGTGTGGGCGGCAGCGGATGGTGCACGGGCGCGTGCTTCGTGGATTACGATTGTGATGGCCGGCTCGATCTGATCGTCAGCCGTTACGTCGAGTGGGACTACAGTTCAAACATTTATTGCGGCGAGCACAAACCCGGCTACCGCGCATATTGTCATCCCGACCAGTTCAACGCGGTTTCCCATCTTGTTTTTCATAATAACGGCGATGGGACTTTCACAGATGTTTCGAAGCAGAGCGGGATCGCGGCGTGCCTTGGCAAGGGACTCGGCATCGCCATCGATGATTTTGACGGTGATGGCTGGCCCGATATTTTTGTTGCCAACGACTCGATGCCGGAGCAACTCTTCCGCAACAAGCATGACGGGACATTTGAAGAAGTGGCCCTGGCTTCAGGCCTGGCTTACGACGAGATGGGCCATGTATTTGCCGGCATGGGCGCGGATTTTGGCGACTACGAAAACAGCGGATGGCCGGGTGTGTTCGTGAATGCGCTGGCCAATCAGAAATACAAACTGTTCCGTAATGCAAAGGGCAAATTCGAGGACGTAACCGATTCCATCGGAATGGGCGCACTGACCATTGCCCATTCCGGCTGGGGCACGAAATGGATCGATTTCGACAACGATGGCCGACTCGAGCTATTCGTGGCGCAAGGCCACGTGATGGACAACATTGAAATCACCGAGCCGAGGCTTCGCTATCGCGAATTGCCGCTCTTGCTGAAAAACGAGAGCAACCATTTTCGCGATGTGTCGGTCTTGTGCGGACCAGCTTTCCGCAATCCGATTACAGCCCGCGGCGCTGCATTTGGAGACCTCAATAACGATGGCTTGGTGGACATCGCCATCAATTGCAATAACGGGCCGGCAGTCATCTTGTGTAATCGAGCGAACACAGGGAACCACTGGCTATCCCTGAACCTGATTGGTTCGGTGAGTAACCGCGATGCCATCGGCGCAAAAGTCCGCCTGGTTTGCGACGGCGTTCCGCAAACACGGTTTGTCAGCACTACGGGAAGTTACATTTCGGCCAGCGCTAAACGCGTGCACTTCGGGTTGGGAACATCCAAAAAAGCTGCCATCGAAATCACTTGGCCGCGCGGGACCGAACAGCGTCTTGCATCTGTCCTGGCGGACCAGGTCCTCACCATCCACGAGCCAGCACGCTGACGGAGGCAAGGCGGTACGTCTGGCGCTCATTTCACGAATCGTGCGGCGCTCGGTGAGGGGCTATTATTTTTGAGTGACCACAACTGTTTTCCATTCCGATAATTCCCGTTGCAACCAATCCATATTCTTCTCTTTATGACAAATCAAACATGCGTTGGGACTCTCTTCCCGCCCAAATCGTTTTGTCATCTCCGCATTGGGGATGTCGTCTATCTGGTGGTAACGGGCGCGGAATAACAAAGCATCCATGATGCGCGGCATGTGGCAGGAGACACATCGGCTGCCTTCGGATTGGGGAGCGTGATGGGAATGTTGCGCCGCCCGCGCGCTGTCCTGAAATTGCGTGTGACATCCGGTACACATTAGGTCGGGTTGATCACGAAACTTTAGCGCGGTTGGATTGCCGGCAGTGTCATGACCGTGAGGATCATGGCAGGTCCCACAGCTTACAGCAGATTTCTTATAACATTGTGACCGCTCTATCGCCTCAACCATAAAAGTTGTCTGGCGGAAGCGCCCGTCCTTGTAAAAACCTTTGCGGGAGAATTCTCCAAAGGGCTGCCGCAACATGTCGCCAAAGAAAGATTCGTCAACGGAATAGTTTAACTCGCCGGATGCGCCCGGCTTGCGAATGGCAGATTGCATGTGGCACTGCGCGCAGATAGCGACGGACCTGCGATTGGCGATCCCGTAAAAACCCACTGGGGAAACATTGAGTGGTTTCGCCTGGTACCCCATCATGGTTGTTTCCAGAACATGCCGGGCGGACGGGCCATGACACATCTCACAATTGATTCCCGGCTCCTGAAACTCCAGATCTTTGACGTCGAAGCCAACGCCTTTCACATTTTTTAACTGGCTGGTGTGGCAGACGGCGCAGATCGCTTGGTAACTAGTGGAGTTATCCAGCTTCTCCCAGGTGCGAGGATCGGCCCGTTCACTTCCCGGTCCATCGATGACCTTCCAGAAATTCACCCACTGTTTCAGCAGGACATTGTATTGAATGGGGAAGACATGAATTTCGCCGTTGGGCAGTTTCGTAGCGTAAGCCTGCTCCCATTTGGAGCCGACGGTGTAATCCACAGGATACGAGTGCCACTTGCCGTCGGATTGCAAGAGATCGAAATAGTGGAGCTTGTTGCGGATAACCATCCGAGCAAAGAGAGACCGCTGCCGCCCTTGAATGAACACAGCTTTTTCTCCGCGGTATTCGGCATCGTCTCCCAGATAAAACTGATTATTGGTGGTGAAATCGCCCACGACATTTTCCGGCGCGTAGGGGCGAAACATTTTCGCCATGCCGCTGGCGGACCATTGCTTGTAAATGTCAGCATGGCACCTGCGGCAGGATTCCGAGCCAATGTAAGCGGATTGGCTGTGGACCGATGGGGCTAAACCCGTCGAACTCTTCGTGGATTCTCGGGACATGTCCTCCTTGTAATCCATGGCCTGCTGCACGAATCTTTCGAAAGGTAGATCCGATTGGGGATGAAAAAGTTTGTAAATCGCCTGTAGGTTTTCCAGAGCGCGTTGCCCAACTTCGCCATCGCCACGATAAATCACAGCGAAATTGGCTGCGGCTGCTTGCGCTTTCCCGGACGTCAATTGCGCCAGTCCTAGCGCGTAAGAGATTTCTGCGTCTTCAGGACTTAGCTGTCGGGCCTCGATGAGTGACGCTTCCGAGCTTTTCAGCAATTGAGTCCGCTTCACGCCGGATTGCAGTTGCAGTGCCTGTTGAAGCAGCGCTCGGCCTTTAGAAAAATTCGCGGATGCCCTAAGCCTGTTTCTCACTTCCGGCCAATCTTCCTCTCGCACGGATGAGGGACCTGCGAAGCGCTCCAAATCCTGAAGAGCTTCATCCGCATGCGCAACTGCCGCTTCGTTCAGATGCTGCTGCGCTTCCACATCCGCGACTGGCACTAGCAGGAGAGGATTCTCCGGGAGGAGCGCCAGTGAATGACGCGCATACTCCAGCCCGGGTCCGTATTGACGTAAATCGAAACTGGCGCGAGCGGCAACTTCGTACGCTTGCGCAAGAAACGCCGACTGCGGAAATTGGTCCAAAAATGTTTGCGCGCGGGCCAACATCTTCTCGGGAGGAGCCTGCGGAAAAAGCTGGAGGAAAGCCGCGCGTTCGGCTGAGTCTGTGATCTGATCCGCAATGCTGGAAACGCTTCTCTTCTGGACTAGCGGATTGGAGTCAATATCCTGCGCGATGATTGGAATATTAAGGCAAATCAGAACTGCAATCGGCCAGGCCCATTCGCGCATGGCCTACACTCTACAAAAAAGCAGCGTGCGAGTCACGGCTGGGCAGCTTGCGCGATGCGAATTGCCTTGTCAATGTCCGGGTCCTGCGGAGTAAGTTTCTTGGCTTCGAGTAACTCGGCAAGGCCGTTTTTCATGTCGCCCGAATGGCAATAAATCAAGCCGAGATCCTTGTGTAATTGTCCTTTCGAGCGGCATTCCCCGCAAACTTGTAAACCTTCCTTGAGTTGGGCGATTGCCTGGGACCAGTCGTGTGACGCGGCAGATGACAGTGCGAAATTCCCCAACGTCTCTGCCTGGTCTGTGATTTGCTTTTGTTTATTTATAGTTTCAAAACGCTCTTGAAATTTTTTCGCTTCTTCGGGATCGGATTGCGCCAACTGCCGGGAAAGATTGTAGAGGGCCTGGCTGTGGTCCGGGCTTAGCTCGATTACTTTTCTCCATTGCACGATGGCTCCCACGCGGTCGCCAGTATGCGCAAGTTCCTGGCCGAGCACGAACAAAGTGTCCACATCTTCCGGATAAATAGCGGCTGCTTTCTTCAGCACCTGAACGGATGCCGTTGCATTTCCCGCGGCCTTTTCAATCAGGCCCAATAGATACCACGCCTCTCCATACTGCGGTTCAAGACGTGTAGCAGTTTCGAGCTCAGGTTTTGCTTCTGCATCGCGCCGCAGATCGAGCAACACTCTGCCTTTGTTGTAATGAGCCGGAGCAGAATTGCCATCGAGACGCGCGGCTTCCGAGAATTCGGTCAAAGCGTCCACCAGATTGAACTGGTCGGCCAGCGCGATCCCAAGATTGAGATGTGCGCCTGAGGATTTCGGATCGAGTTCGATGACCTTGCGAAAATATCCCACTGCCTCTTCCGTCCGGTTCATGCGTGCGAGGACCATGGCAAGAACGCTCAACGCCTGCGGTTGATCTTCGTGGATTTTCAAAGCTTGCCGCACGGCTGTTTCTGCTTCCGGGAAGCGCGATTGACTTGCCAGAACAAGACCGAGATTCACGAACGCCTGTGCGTAAGAGGGATCGTTTTCCGTGGCTTGGCGGAAGAGATGCTCCGCCTCCTGGTTTTTGCCTTGCTGGCCGTAGAGCACACCCAGGTTGCTTTGCGCCTCGGCGTAACCGGGGTCGATGGAGATCGCGGTTTTCAATTCTTTTTCGGCTTCGGCTTGTTGGCCGGCTTGGAGATACAGGAAACCCAGTTGATTGTGCGAGCGGGCCAGAGTGGGATCGAGGCTGATGGACTTTTGCAAGACGCCGCGTTCTTCAGCAACTTTGCCAAGACCGTCCAGCGCAATCGCGAGATCGTAATATGTAGGGGCGTAGTTTGGGTCCTGGACAATCGCCTCGCGGTAGAGATCGGCGGCGCGCTGAAATTGACCCGATTTTAAATATTCGTTCGCTTGATTGACCTTGGTGCCGGCTACGTTTCCTTTGATACTCTCTTGCTTCTGCTGCTGAAAGGTTTGTAGTTCTTCCTGAGCCTTCTGCTCTTGTCCCAAGCTGTGCAGGACGGCAGCCAGTTGAAAATGGGCTTCGCTGGAATCCGGTTTCAGTTGCGCCGCTTTTTCGAGTTGCACTTGGGCTTCCTGAGGCTTTCCCAGTTTGGCCAGCACGAACCCAAGGTTGTAACGAACGTCGTAGTTTTCACCATTCAATGCCACTGCTTGCTTGAGCAGCGGTTCTGCTTCCGCATATCTTCCCAAACCACGGTCTACCACTCCCATCAAGTACAGTCCGTCAAAGCTGTGCGGTTTACGATTGAAGTAGTTTTGAATTTCGGGCAGAGCGGTGTTGAATTCCGCGAGGATCACCAACGCTTTCACATACGAGAGCCGGACCACATCGTTTTTTGGGTCCAGCCGCAGCGACTCGTGAAATTCATCAACTGCCTGCCGGAACTGCTGTTGTTGGGTGTAGGCAATCGCCAGGTTAGCGTGGTTCTCCGCCGAAGCGGAATCCTGTTTTACTAAATCGGAAAGCAGCTCGACTGCTTTATCAATGTCGCCGCTGTTTGAATAGGCAACCGCTAAATCGTTTTGCAGCCTTGCATCGGAATGCTCATCCTTGAGATAGGCAATCGCGGCTGAGTAACGTTTTTGCGAAATCAACGCCTTGGCCAATCCATCGAGGGCTGGGGCCGATTTTGGGTCGGCCTTCAGCGCCAGTTCGAACTCTTCGATGGCCTCATCATCGCGGCTCAATTCACGGAGCGCCATTCCCAATGCGGTGTGTGCCAGGGGATCTTGCGGCTTTGCTTGGATCGCGACCTTCAATTCGCCCGCCGCTCGTTCGGCCTGATGGGTTTGCAGCAGCGTAAGGCCAAGGTTGAAGTGGGCTTCCCAGGAATTCGGATCGAGGCGGATGGCGGATTCAAACGCGGAGATGGCGCAAGAAAATTTCTGTTGTTGCCCGAAATATGCGCCCAGCGCATCGTAGGCTGCGGCGGAAGGATGCGAGTGGAGGACGGTTTCCAGTTCTGCTGGCCCTTTGCACCTGGGGCCGGTCTTCGCCGTTTGTCCCCAGACGCAAACGCCAAGTGCACAAGCGCAAAACGCGACCCCTATCAGGTCGCGCACAGTTTTACAGACTGCCATTTTGGTTCCCGAGGTTCGGTGGTAAGGCCTCGTCCATAGTAGCAGAGAGGTGGCGCGCAAATTTCGATCTGGCACATTTCACTTCCGTCCAAATGTTATGATCGGCAAATAAATGATGCATCACGAGGCCTTGCCACTGGGCAATCAAATTCTTCGCTTTATTTTCCCGATTTTTCTTCTGGCCCTATTGATTGTCGGTGGAGAGAAGAATGCTTCTGCGCAAGGTGTAGCCACGGGTGGCAAAGCCGTGCCAGCCCGGCCGCTTCCTCCGGGCATGAAGGCGCCAGTAGTTCATTACGAGGACATCGCCAAACAAGCTGGCCTTGCTGGGGTCAATGTTTCCGGACCGGAAAATTCCAAGCAGTACATCATCGAAACCACTGGAAACGGCGTGGCCATTTTTGACTATGACAACGACGGCCTGCCCGACATTTTCTTCGTCAATGCCGGGCGGTTGGGGAAGGATGCCGTTCAACCAACCCATTTTCTCTATCACAACCTGGGTGGCCTGAAGTTTGAAGATGTCACGGAGAAATCAGGCATCCGCCACACCGGCTGGGGACAAGGCGTCTGCGTTGGAGATATTGATAACCATGGGTATCCAGATCTGTTTGTCACCCAGTGGGGACAAAATGTTCTTTACCGAAACTTGGGGAATGGAACGTTTCGTGATGAGACTGAACAACGTGGCCTGCTTGCACCCAAGCCACGTTGGAGCACAGGTTGCGCGTTCATAGATTTCAACCGCGATGGCTTTCTTGATCTGGTGGTTGTGCATTACGTGGATTTTGACATGGAGCACACTCCCAAGCCCGGTGAACAAACCCAGTGCCGGTGGAAAGGGCGGCCGGTCATGTGCGGACCACGCGGCCTGCCGCCGGAAACTGTTTCGTTTTACCAAAACGATGGACATGGACATTTCACTGATGTTTCCGACCAGGTCCATATCACAGGGCCGAAAAGTTATTACGGATTTACCGCGCTGACCGGAGATTTTGACAACGACGGATGGCCCGACATTTTTATCGCCTGCGATTCCACCGCTAGCCTCTACTATCACAACCTGGGCGGGAAAATGTTCGAGGAAATCGGCGTGCGCGCTGGTCTCGCTTACAACGAAGATGGACGCGAACAGGCAGGCATGGGCTCCGCCGCCGCAGACTTTGATGGCGATGGTCTACTGGACGTCTTCAAAACAAATTTCGCGGACGATACGCACACGCTATACAAGAATGCGGGTGGAAATAATTTCGAAGATGACACAATCGGATCTGGGCTGGCGGTCAACACTAAATATCTGGGATGGGGCACGGCTTTCATTGACATTGATAACGATGGCTGGAAAGATTTGATCGCTGCAAATGGGCACGTTTATCCCGAGGTGGATAACGCGAACACCGCGGAGAAATTCAAACAGCCACGCCTGCTTTATTGGAACCGGGGTGACGGGCAGTTTTTTGATCTTTCTTCCGAAGCAGGACCGGGCATTGCTGAGCCACACTCTTCTCGCGGCTTGGCGGCGGGAGACCTGAATAACGATGGCAACGAGGAAATTGTCATCGTCAACATGGGGGAAGGCCCTTCGCTGCTGAGAAATACTGGCCCGCGTCTCGGGAACTCACTACTGGTGCGGGCCGTGACTGCTGGGCGTGACGCAATTGGCGCGCGCATCACGGTTACCGCGAATGGACGCAAGCAGATTGATGAAGTGCGAAGCGGCGGATCGTTTATCTCGCAAAACGATTTCCGCTTGCATTTTGGGTTGGGCAAAGCAACCGCAGCCGACGTATCGGTTCGCTGGCAGGATGGCAAGGTCGAAACATTTGCTGGAATCGCGGCGGGTCAAGTCGTGACGATTGAAGAAGGCAAGGGCATAACCCGCAAGCAACCGTACACTTCCGAGAAAAAATAGTTGGCTCTATCGATTGCCAAGCGCCAGCAGCACAGTCGCACTCACTAAACAGCTCAAGCCCAAACTCAGAAGTCGTTTTGCCGAAGCCGGGGCCTGCTTCCATTCTCCTGTCAACACTCCGGACAAAGTTGCAGTCATAATCATAAAAATCTGCAGCAATCCCCAGCCAATGGAGGTGCCGAAAGATCCAAGGTAGATGGCGGCCATGCCGTACAACGCAAACGCACCCATCCACAACACGCCCATCAATACTGGCCAAAGAGCATCAGGACTTGCGGGACGGAACGCTTTCCAACCCCGGTTTTTGCGGAGGAGATAAAAACTGTAAATGATATTGGGAACGAAACCTCCCGCCAATCCGATAGGCCACACGGCATAGCCAGCACGCACTTCCGGAGTTCCCAGACGAACTGCTCCCTTCGCGATGTCCTGCCCAAAGGCGAAGGAGTAATTCAGCATCGGCGCCATGATTCCGCAAAGCACAGCGAGCAGAACCGCGGCAAAATAGTTTTGACCCGACGAAGAAGCGAGTGCTCCAGGATTACCTCTCTCCCGAACTTGGCCTCCCCAGGTTGAAAAAATAATTCCGAGTACCATCACCGCAACTCCGCTCAGCACAAAAATCAAGGGACGGCCCTTGGCCAATTCATGCTGTTGCACGAATAACGGAACCAACGTGCCGAGTAGTGCGCCGAGTCCGACGATGATGGCATAGGCGAGGCCGAGTCCAAGGCGAGTCACGGAAATCCCAAACAACACTTGGGCGACTCCCCATCCCGCTCCGAAAAGAATCGGCACGGCAAGCTGACGCATAGACA
>CAZETZ010000005.1:24799-26094 GCA_964514735.1 uncultured Acidobacteriaceae bacterium
TGAGGAGGCACAGGCAAGCCAAACTTTTTTGCCAGCAGGCTTACTGTTAGAAATTCGCTGACTCCTGCCAGACGAGTGCAGTCGGCCTGAACAAAACTCAGAGCGCCGGCCTGCAAAAAATTCTTGAATAACACACGGTTGGGAACGTGTTCTCCAGCCGCAATCTTCACTGGAACGATTTCGCGGGCGAGTACAACGTGCGCGTGGATGTCATCGGGGTGTGTAGGCTCTTCCAGCCATAGTGGCTTGAATTGCCCGAGCGCGCGGCCCATGCGAATGGCATCGGGCAGGCTCCAGTTCTGGTTGGCGTCGAACATGATGATGCCATCATCTCCAACGCGTTGGCGCAACATCTCAGCACGCCGCAGATCGCGCTTTTCATCAGGCGATCCAACTTTCAGCTTGAATGCGCGGAAACCCTGGCCGACCGCGCAATCCAGCAAATCGCGGACTTTATCGTCGTCGTATGCCATCCATCCAATAGAAGTATCGTAGCCAGGATAGCCACTACGCAGAATCGGTTCACGCGATCTGCGGCTGGAAAGATTGGCGCACAACAATGCTGTCGCGTCCTCTCTACTCACGACATCTTCCACGTAACTGAGATCGAGGAGAGCGATCACCTGTTCCGGAGTGAGATCGAGGAGCAGCTTCCACAAAGGTACGCCGCGGCTCTTGGCCCACAGATCGAAACAAGCGTTAGTAATCGACGCGAGCGCGAGATGCACGACGCCTTTATGCGGACCGAGCCAGCGCAGCGATGGATCGTCCGCCAGTCGCCGCGACATGGCGCCAAAATCCGCCATGAGTTCTTCGATTTCCAATCCCGCGAGTGGCTGCGCCAGCAGGTCTATCGCTTCGCATACCAGGCGATTGCCTTCTCCAAGCGTGAGTGCGATGCCGGTGCCGCAAAGGTTTCGATTGCTTTTGAGGAACGTTACTGCCTGACAGTATTCCGAATTGGTATGGACTGCGTCCGTACCCGCTCCCGGTGGCAAGGCGAAACGCGCATCGCGGGTTGCAATGGATTCAATGACGCAGCTTGGCATTCTGTCTCCAGAGAATCATCGCTTGTAGCCCAACTCAGCGCCGCCGCTGACCGGGAGAATGCATCCCGTAATGAAGCGCGCCTTTGCAGAAATCAGGAACACCGCAGCGTCAGCGATCACGTCGCCATGCGGACAATAGCCGAGAAGGTGGATTTCATCCAGGTACTTGCGAATGCTCGAAGGATCGGGCTGCTCTCCGCACCATCGTTCGAGCATTGGAGTCCAAACTCCCGCCGGGCAAATCGC
>CAZETZ010000005.1:26194-75476 GCA_964514735.1 uncultured Acidobacteriaceae bacterium
TTCGCCGGCCAGCTCGGCAGCGGTGCGCTCGGCTGCAGCCATGTTCCGGTCGAGAATAGCGACCGTGGCTCCTGCGCGCGCATACGCCAGCGCGCACTCACGGCCAATCCCATCGCCACCACCCGTGAGCACGATCACCTTGTTGGCAAGATCAGACACCATGTGCTAGTCCATGTGAAAGACTTCATCCATCTCTGCCCACCATTCGCCTTCTTTCCGGGTTGGCAAAGGGTCCTGCATGGGTTGCATGATCGCCCACCATTCCTGCGTCTTTTTGTGGGCGGCCATTTTGGCCCAGTCTTTCTTCATGTCCGTGCCGTGATATTCGAGATAGGCGAACAGCACATCGTCCTTGAAGTAGATGGAGTAATTGCGAATGTTGCATTGCCGGATCATGTCCAGAACTTCCGGCCAAACAGACTCGTGATATTTCCTGTAAGAATCCGCAGTACCTGGCTTGAGCCGCAAAGTCATTCCGAGCCGTTTCATCGCAGGTCCTTAATAGGAAGAACAGCCCACTCAATTTCATGGTCCCAAGAAAACTATATTTTCTTATCCGAGCAGTCTTAAATGCGGCGCAAGCTTACACATTTAAGCGCTTATATGTCAACGGGCCGGATCAGATAATATCCCCTCAAAATATTGACATAATAGTATTAAAAAGGATGTGTCATTGACAGAAGTCGAATCCAGCCAGTATGCTCACGCCCGTATATGAGCGCTTATTCTATTCAGCGTCGCGACTTCCTCCGGCTCGCTTTGGGGGCGTCCACGCTTCCACTTTTATCCAAGCTGAGCTTTGCATCCTCTTATTTAGACGACGAGCGGACTGCCTGGTATCGGGCAGCCAAGTTCGGGATGTTCATTCATTGGGGGCCATATTCATTGGCCAGCGTGGAAGCTTCATGGCCCATCATGGTCCCCAAGCAGTGGGGAATCAGCGAAGCTGAATACCGGGAATTGCCCAAGCGTTTTAATCCGGTCAAGTTTGATCCGGATGCTTTTGTGGACCTAGCCCGTGCGGCCGGCCAGCGCTACATGGTTTTCACCACCAAGCATCACGATGGCTTTTGCAATTTCGATTCGGCCTACACGAATTACAAAATCACCAACACACCCTATAGCAAAGACATCGTCGCGCAATTGTCGCAGGCTTGCGAAAAGCGCGGAATGCCGTTGGGTTTTTACTATTCGCCGCCGGACATGACTCATCCCGGCTTTCGCGATACCTCCAAGCTGGCGCGAGAGAACTGGAACGGGGAGCCGTCGCGTCCGGAGTGGCCGCTCTATCTGGATTACATGGAGTTACAGTTGACCGAGTTGCTCACGCGCTACGGCCCGGTCGCGCTCATTTGGTTCGACGGCTTGAACATGCAAAGTAAGTACGACGGAGTGCGATTCCTGAACCTGATTCAGAAGCTGCAACCGAAGACGCTGGTCAACGACCGGCTTGGTGTGGACGCAGACTACGAAACTCCTGAGCAGTTCATTCCCACTGCGATTCCCACGAAAGGTATCAAGCTCACCGGGATTGATCCCAAGGTTTCGGAGAAACTGAAACCTACGATCCCCAGCGCGGAAGAGTTCCGGCTGTGGGAAACCTGTATGACCATCAACAACACTTGGGCGTACAACCAAAATGATCACGAATACAAATCGTCGCAGGTTCTGATCCGAAGCTTGGTGGAAGTGGCCAGCCGAGGAGGAAATTTTCTCTTGAACGTGGGCCCACGACCGGATGGGACCATTCAGCCCGAATTTCAGGAGCGACTCCGAGCAATTGGCGAATGGCTGCAAATCAATGGTGAGGCGGTTTACGAAACCACTTACGGCCCTGTACAGGGAGTCGCGGCGCTCAGGACTACTGCCAAGGGCAAATCAATTTATGTGCATGTCTTCGACTGGCCGTCAGGTGCGCTGGAGCTGGCGGGAATTGAAGCCAAGGTGGTTTCTGCGCGCCTGCTTGCGGGCGGGAAGCCGCTGACCTTCCGCCAGAAAGAAGGCATGCTACAGATAGATTTACCCGCGCAGGCGCCCGATGCCAACGCAAGGGTGATTGCTCTGACAACCTTATAGAGGGAAAATGGACCTGCGACTCAAAGACAAAAATCACTATCGTGAGGGGCGGTGTGGATTGAGCGCCATGAGGAACTTCAGAAGTATTTCGGCAGCACTCTTTCTATTGTGCGGAATCGCTGTTGGGCAGACGTATCAGCCCGCGGAAGCGAACCTTAGGTCCCGCGAGTGGTTTCAGGATGCCAAATTTGGCATGTTCATCCATTGGGGTGTTTACAGCGTGCCATCTGACGGCGAATGGTATATGGAGCAGAAGAAAGTCCCCGTCGCGGAATACGAAAAATTTGCTCCGCAATTTAATCCCACCGGATTCAATGCCGCCGAAATCGTTGCCCTGGCAAAATCCGCGGGCATGAAATACATCACCATCACCAGCAAACATCATGATGGGTTCGCGATGTGGGGCACCAAGCAGACCAAATGGAACATCGTGGATGCCACGCCCTATGGCAAAGATCCTTTGAAACAACTGGCTGAGGAATGCCACAAGCAGGGCATCAAATTGTTTTTTTATCACTCGCAACTTGACTGGCATAACCCGGATTACTTTCCCCTCGGGCGCACAGGCCACTCCGCGGGGCGTCCCGAGGGCGGCGACTTTAATCGCTATCTGGATTTCTTGGACGCGCAGCTCACCGAATTACTGACGCAATATGGCGAGGTGGGCGGGATTTGGTTCGACGGTATGTGGGACAAGCCCGACGCGGATTGGCGTCTGCAAAAAACTTACTCGCTCATCCATAAGCTACAGCCAGCCGCTCTGATTGGCAGCAACCACCATCACGCGCCTTTCGATGGGGAAGATTTTCAGATGTTTGAAAAGGACCTGCCGGGCGCGAATACGGCGGGATTCAACCTGGCTAAGATCGGAAGCCTCCCGTTGGAAACCTGCGAGACGATCAGCGGCGCTTGGGGGTACAACAAGAACGACAAGAATTTTAAGAGCGTGTCTGATTTGATTCATTATCTGGTCCGGGCCGCGGGTTCAAACGCAAATTTCCTTCTCAATATCGGGCCCATGCCCACCGGGCAAGTGCAGCCCGAATTCGTGGAACGCCTGCACGCGGTCGGCGAGTGGACAGCGAAGAATGGCGACTCCATCTACGGCACCCGGGGTGGCCCGATCACTCCACGCAGTTGGGGTGTGAGCACGCAGAAAGGAAATATCGTCTACCTCCACGTGCTCGACTGGCAGGACGAATACCTGGCGTTGCCGGCGCTTGCGGGAATCAAAGGCGCCCATTTGTTCGGCGCAACCCAACCCTTGACGCTGAAGCAGATGGACGGCGGAATGCTGCTCCGCATCCCCAAGGAATCGCGGGACCCGGTGGATACCATCGTCGTGCTGGAAAGGGCCAACCCAAGAAGATGAAACCAAGCCGCTGCTATTAATTTTGATAGTAAAATCTGCCAAGGCCGAAATCCTATGTCCTCCAGGCAAAGTTCACAATCGCAGGGTTTGGTCAAACAGAACCTTGCGACACAACTTCGCGAGGCGATTCTGGCGGGAAAAATCGCCGCCGGAGCAAAAATTGTGGAGGGGACCTGGGCCCGTCACTTTGGGGTCGCGCAAAGTTCGGTGCGCGAAGCGCTCAATATTCTCGTCGCAGAGGGATTTGTCACCAAGGGGCATGGGCGGAGCGCCCGTGTCCTAAATCTGAGCAAGCAAGATATTATTCATCTCTATCAGCTGCGGGGTGTGCTGGAAGGGCTGGCGGCGCGGCTCTTATCGGAACAACAAGTCCCCTTGATGGACTTAGAGACCACTATGGGGGAAATACGGAGCGCGGTCGAAGCCGATAACGTTCGTCAGATCATCGAATGCATGCAGCGGTTTCACATGCTTTTGTTGAAGAAAACTGGCAATCCCTTTCTTGTGGAAGAAGGCCGCCGGCTGATTATCCCATTGTACGACTTTACTCTTATGCGAGCGCTGAATGGAGGTTTCGATGGAAGTCCGTGGCGCTTGAATCTCGAGCGTCATCGGCAAATCCTAGATGCAATTCGGACCGGTCCTCCGCATTTTGCGGAACAGACTGTAGTCCACATCATGGAACTGTTTCTTAAAGTTGCATTGGATGTTTGGGCGGAAAAAATGCAAAGCGAGCCACAACCAACTTCCAAGGGCTCCCGCGCAAGGAACAAACCGAACGGCGAACCATCCCGCGATCAACCGGAAAGCCTCTAGCTTACGATCACAGTCAGCTCAGCCGTATCACTTCCTGTCTGGATTCCCCCAGTCCTTGAACTCCAAGTTCGACAACATCACCAACCTTCAAGTACTGAGGAGGATTCATCCCCAGACCAACCCCGGCCGGCGTCCCTGTACTAATCACGTCTCCTGGAAGTAATGTCATGAATTCGCTCACGTAAGAAACCAGAGTCGCGCAGTCGAAAATCATATTGGCAGTGGAGCTGTTCTGGCGAAGTTCACCGTTGACCTGCAACCACATTTTTAAGTTCCCAGGACTCGGAATCTCGTCCGGCGTGGCCAAAAACGGCCCCAATGGAGCGAATGTGTCCGCGCTTTTCCCTTTGACCCACTGTCCTCCGCGTTCCAGCTGGAAACTGCGTTCTGAATAGTCATTGTGAAGAGTAAACCCGGCGATGTAGTCAAAGGCCTGTTCGCGGGGAACGTACGTCGCCCTTTTCCCGATGACCAGGGCCAGTTCTACTTCCCAGTCTACTTTTTTCCCGTTTCTCGGGATGACCAAAGCGTCGTTGGGGCCCACCAGGGATGTAGTGGACTTGAAGAAGATCACAGGCTCTTTGGGGATCTCCATCTTGCTTTCGGCTGCGTGGTCGCGAAAATTCAACCCGATGCAAACGATCTTGCTGGGGCGGCAGATCGGCGGCCCCAGGCGTACTGAGGGCGCGACGCGCGGGGCTGATGCGCCATTTACTCGAAGCCAAACATCGAGTTCCTTCAACCTGTTGCGATCAAAAAAGTCTTTATCGTAATCGGAGCCGAACCCGGAAACATCAATGCGGGTTCCGTCCGCGAGAATGACTCCTGGCTTTTCATTCCCTGCCGCACCAAATCGAATCAGTTTCATGCGTTCGCTTTTGCAAATTCTCGTGTAGGTGATGGCATCACTGCTAGTGGCTGACCTTCAGCGTCCACGCAGGCTGCTGACACAGGTGCTCGGGCAACTCCGGAAGGTCGACCGTTACCCCCGCTTTCGAAGTTTTGAACTTCAACGGTACATTCGATCCGAGCAGACTTACGGACTTAACTTCCGTCACATCTTTCAAGGTAACACTGTGACCAGACCAATGCGGCAAGATTGCATACAGGTCGTTGCCCTTTGTGGTGAAGAAAGCCTCGATTCCCGCTTTGCCTGCTTCCGGTTGGTCTGTCAATTTTGTGACATCGTAAGCCGCCGAGTATTCCTTGTTGTATTCCACTCGGGGGACCTCGCCGGCGCCCCATTGGTGGGTGGTTTTCCATGGCCGGGTGCCGTAGATCGCTTCACCGTTGATCTTTAGCCAATCGCCCATCTGTGTCAGGCGCTCTTCCATGATGACTGGAATCGTGCCGTCCGCCTTCGGGCCTATGTCCAACAGCAAGTTACCGCCGCGGCTGACCGTGTCAATCAGTATGATGACCAACTCGCGACTGGTGTGATAAATGTTGAGATGCTCAGCGCGGTTATAGCCGTAACTTACACCCATGCCGCGGCTTTCCTCCCACGGGTGATCGGTGCCGCTCATACCGGCCGTATATTCAGTAGTCCAGTATCCACCATGTTTATGGCGAGTATCGCTACCCCAGCGGTCATCCACTACGACACTGTCTTTGACCGGCGATTCGTTGAACAGCCACGCCAGCAACTCCGGACTGTGCCATTGGGCGGACGTCATTTCCCACTCGCCATCACTAAAGATAGTCGCCGGTTTATATCGGGTGACCACGTCCTTAAACTGCGGAAACATATGCTCGCGCACGTAACGCGGCTTGTCGTAAAGCCACAGCGGGTTGTACCACTCATAAAGCGAATAATAGATTCCCATGCGCAAGCCCTTGGCGCGCACCGCATCGGTGAGGTCGCCAAGCAGATCACGGTGCGGCCCGATTTCGACAGCGGTCCAGGGGCGACCCCAGGTTGCCGATGCTTCCTTGCTCGGCCACAAAGCAAATCCCTCGTGATGCTTTGACGTCAACACCACATACTTCGCCCCCGAGTGCTGGAATACCTCGGCCCAGTGGTCAGGATCAAAGAGCTCTGCCTTGAACTGCGGAGCAAAATTCTGATAGGGAAAATCCGCGCCGTAGGATTTCTGGTGAAAGGCCCAGGTGCCCTTCTCCACTCCGTCGGCATCGGCGTCATTCTTACCCGTGGTCATGGCGTGCCAGTACCACTCAGCGTAGGCCAGCTTTCCGGGCAATACCGGAGCATAAGATGGCACGGAGTACGTGCCCCAATGAATAAAGATGCCGAACTTGGCATCGCTGAACCAGCTGGGGGTAGGCCGTTTGTCGAGCGACTCCCAGGTGGGTTCGTAGGTTTGAGCGCTTATAGTGCCAAGCATGAGAATAGATAACCAGCAACCAAGGAAGGTGCGTTTCACGGAGTTTTCTCCCAATTTAGATGTTGAAAAATAATCCAATTGCCGGTACAGATGCGTTAAGGATTCCGCCGAACTTAAGGGGTCAATTACGGCGACATATTCTACCCGATTTGAGCGCTCAATAGATTGTTTATATAATGTCCGGGTTCGCTCGGGTGGCATAGTCGATGCCATTACCCCTGTGCTATACACTATGTTTCCGCTGGGAGCGCCAGCGACGGCTTCCTTAGGGTTTGCCTCTCAATTGTTTACAGGGGCGTTCTTAACATTTTAAGACGCGTACCCGTGAGCGACGCTAGCCGTTATTAGAGGACGAAACATCTGCCTATGGCCATCACGATGAAAGATATTGCGAGGGACTTGGGCGTGTCTGTGGTCACAGTTTCTAAAGTTCTGCGCAATCACTCCGACATCAGCGCCAAGACGCGCAAGCGGGTCCAGCAACGGATGAAGGAACTGAACTATCATCCCAATCCCGCGGCCCGCGCCCTGCATTCCGGCCGCACAAACCTGATCGGATTGATCGTTCCCGACCTGGTCCATCCATTTTTTTCCCAGGTGGCGAAAGGCATCTCCGCGCGCCTGCGAGCGAAAAAATATGGTTTGATTATTTCTTCCTCGGAAGACGATCCGCAGTTGGAGACGCGTGAGATTGATCAAATGCTGGCGCGACGAGTGGATGCCCTGATCCTGGCTTCCACCCAGTCCGATCCGCATAGCCTGCGAAGGATCGAAGATCAAGGAGTGCCTTTCATCCTGCTGGACCGGAAAGTCCCCAATCTCGAAGCGAATTTTGTGGGCATTGATGACTTTATCGCCGGAACGCAGGCAACCACCCACTTGATTGAGATCGGATGCAAGACCATTGCGCACATTGCCGGCCCTAACGTGAGCACGGCCCTTAACCGGCAGGCCGGCTATACGCAGACGCTGGCGAAACACGGCTTGACTCTTTCCCCCAACTACATAGTGGCGCGCCAGCACATGGATGATTCCGGGGATGCTGCGGGTTACGAGGGGATGAAGCGGTTGCTGCAATGCAATCCGCGGCCCGACGGCGTTTTTTGCTGCAATGACCCGATTGCCATGGGAGCGATGCGGGCCATTCTTGAAGCCGGGCTGAAGATTCCGCAAGATATTGCAGTGGTAGGCTGCGGCAATCTTCATTACGACGATTTCCTGCTGGTTCCCCTCACCAGCGTTGATCAGGACAGCAGCGGTTTGGGGGCGAGTGCGGCAGAATTGGCCCTCGGCATTGTTAAGAATCGCGCCCCGGCCTCTCCTCAGACCATCCTGTTGAGATCAAAACTAGTCGTCCGCGCGTCCAGCCAGCGGAAAGGGTAAGCGTTCACTTTTTTGCCTTAGGAGCTTCAGCTTCACCAAAAGTCGCGGATTTTACAGTAGTTATCGTTTACTGTATCGTTTTAAATTTGATGGCTGCAAATGAGCTGAGCTCCGATTGATTTTAGGGGCCTGCAACCTCCGGCACCAGGACCACGGAAGAATGGACGCATGAAAGCACTCGTAATCAGGAAGCCCGGCGAAGCCGCGGTCGAATCGGTGGCGGAGCCGGTGGTGTCCGCAGGCAGGTTATTGCTCAAGGTGCGGAGGGTCGGGCTTTGCGGCAGCGACCTCAATTCTTTTCGGGGAAAAAATCCCATGGTGAGCTTTCCCCGCATACCCGGCCACGAAGTGGCTGCCACGATTGTGAGCGGGAGCAAAGAGCACCCGGCGCTGACTGTGGGCACCGACGTCACCATGTCGCCTTATACCAATTGTGGCAGATGCGCCTCCTGCCGCCGGGGCCGTCCCAACGCCTGCCAATTCAATGAAACGCTCGGTGTCCAGAGAGATGGCGCCTTGTCCGAATACATCGCCATGCCCGCCGAGAAACTCTATCCGTCCCAGCTGAGTCTTAAGGAGCTTTGCCTGGTCGAGCCGCTCACGGTCGGATTTCATGCGGTGGCGCGAGGAAGAATTACAGCGCAAGATTCAGTTGCCGTTCTCGGCTGTGGAGGAGTGGGCCTGGGCGCCATTTCGGCTTCGCATTACAGCGGCGCCCGGACCATCGCGGTGGATATTGATGACAAGAAGCTGGCGATCGCCGGCAAGGCCGGCGCTGCTTACACCATCAACACCAGCAAAGAACAGTTACACGAAAGGCTGCTCGAGCTTACCGATGGCCTGGGGCCCGATGTAGTGGTTGAAGCCATCGGTGTGCCGCAAACGTTCCGCGCCGCCGTGGAAGAAGTGGCATTCGCGGGAAGAGTAGTTTATATCGGATACGCAAAAGAGCCTGTGTCCTACGAGACCCGCCTCTTTGTGCAAAAGGAACTCGACATCATGGGCTCGCGCAATGCGCTACCGGAGGATTTTCGCCAGGTGATTCGTATGTTAGAGGAAGGGCGGTTCCCCGTAGAAGATGCGGTGAGCACTATCGCGCCGTTGGAAGAGGCCCCACAGCTTTTGCGCGCCTGGACGGAGAACCCTGCAAGCTTTACCAAGATCATGGTCACGATGGATTGATTGGCTTTCGTCGGTACGGCAAAGTTGTGGAATTCAATCTCGATTTTAAGGATCCGCAATGTCGGTCTCAATCCCAAGCAATGCAACAAAGACGGAAAGCGGCAGTAGCGCGCATCACCTGTTTCCCGCAGGACAGCTTGTCCCGTTTGTGCTGGTGACCTTTCTGTTCTTTTTGTGGGGAATTCCCAACAACTTGAATGACGTTCTGATCCGGCAATTCATGAAGTCGTTCTCCATTTCGCGGTTTCAGGCGGGACTGGTACAGTCTGCCTTTTACATGGGCTACTTTCTGCTTGCCATGCCGGCCGCATTGGTAATGAGAAAGGCGGGGTACAAGGCCGGGTTTATCATCGGCCTGCTGCTTTATAGCCTGGGTGCTTTTCTGTTTTGGCCGGCCGCGCTGATGGGGCAATACGGATACTTTCTTTGCGCGCTGTTTGTGATTGCCAGCGGGTTGTCATTTCTCGAAACTGCCTCCAATCCATTCATCGCCCAACTCGGAGATCCGGAAACCTCCGAGCAGCGCCTGAATTTTTCCCAGGCTTTCAATCCGTTTGGCGCAATCTCCGGAGCGCTGAGCGGGACCGCATTCATTTTTTCAGGTGTGGAACTCACCCCCGCGGAAGTCGCGGCGCGTCAAGCGGCCGGCACCTATGCGGCTTATCTTCGAACAGAAACGCTCCGCGTAATCACGCCTTATCTCGTTCTCGGATGTATCACTTTTTTCTGGGCCATTCTGATCTGGCGGACAAAGTTCCCAGCTATCCAGAGCGAGCATGAGAACAGCAAAGAAGACCACGGACACTTCAGTGAACTCTTCCGTTACCCTCATTTCTTATTAGCTGTAGTGGCGCAGTTTTTCTACGTGGGCGCGCAGGTCGGCACCTGGAGCTACTTCATCCAATACGTGCAGGACTACACTCATCAGCCGGAAAAGGTTGCCGGATATTTTCTGACTGGTACACTGGCCGCGTTCGGCGTGGGAAGATTTGTGTCCGCCTATCTGATGCGATTTATCGCACCTAATAAATTGATGGGCGCTTACGCGGCGACCAACATTATTCTTGCCTCAATCGGAGTTCTGCGCCCAGGATGGGTCGGGCTGTGGGCCATTTTCCTGACCAGTCTTTTCATGTCGCTGATGTTCCCCACCATCTTCGCGTTGGGGCTGAAAGGGCTGGGACCAAACACCAAAATCGGCGGATCGCTGATCGTCATGGCGATCATTGGCGGGGCCGTCCTCACTCCGGCGATGGGGTTGATCTCCGAGCGCTTCCACAGCATTGCTCTGGCATACTCCGTACCGCTGATCGCCTACATTGTGATTGCTCTCTACTCGTTCTTTGGAGCGCGCGAGCGGGGCATGCAGGCGGCCTGAGGCGCTTGACCTTGCCTCTTTTGTCATTCCGACGATTCGCGAGCGAAGAGGAGGAATCTGCTTTCCTGGACAGTGCCACAACGCCGTCGGCCAATAGCAGATTCCTCCTCGTCGCTCTCGCTCCTTGTCGGAATGACAAAAGGAGGTTTTCGCGCTCCTGCTGTTCGTCGCCATGCCTCTACTTACTTCGCAAACCGAATGCGAAACGTGTAGGCATACTTGCCGGGGGCCTGTTCGGGAAGCTGAATGTGCAGGCCGTCGGGCTTGGTCTGGAAAGAAATCTTGGCGTCGTAGCCCAGCAGTTCGATGGATTCGATGGTTCGCTCGCCAATTGCTCCGGTCATCGAGTGAATGATTGCCTCAGGCTTCGCCGGCCAGCCCAGTTCAATAGCATAGAGAACATCGCCCTTAGTAGTGAAGCGGAAATCATCGGGCGTGTACGGCCGTGTGTTGGTGTCGTTAAAGGAACCCTCCGCCACCTGGGTCGGTCCCTCTCCGAAAGTTTTCCAGGGACGTGTGCCGTAAATCGCATCGCCGTTTACCTTCAGCCATGAACCCACGTCATGCAGCACCTGCTGCACTTCGTCTGGAATTGTCCCATCGGAGCGCGGTCCAATGTTCATCAGCAGGTTGCCATTCTTGCTGACCACATCCACCAGTTGATGCACAATGAACTGCGGCGTTTTGAAAGTGTCGTTCTCGATATAGCCCCACGATTTGTTGCTGACCGAGGTGTCGGTCTGCCAATACTGCGGGCGAATACCGCCCAGCTGGCCGCGTTCGATATCCAGCACGGCCGAATCTTCCTGCATGGCGTAATCCTTGTAGGTGATCACGCCCACCGGCCCGCCATTCTTGAGCGAGTAGTTGTAATAGAACGAGGCAAAGCGGGTCAGGTCCGCGCGCACCGAGGGCTGCCCGATCCACCAGTCAAAAAAAACAACGTCGGGGTGGTATTTCTGAATGATTTCCGCGGAGCGCGCCAGCCAGTCATGGGTCCACTCCGGGGAAACATAAGTGAATTCATTAGCCAGTGGCGTATGCCGTTTGTTCTCCAGCCAGGTGTGGGCCGGCCCGTAGAACGCCGCGAATTTTGGGTCGTTGATGTCGGAAGAGAACTCACGGCCCACGCCCAGGAAGAAATTGTGCTCGACCCGGTGGGACGACGCCCCAAGATGCAGCCCCTCGGCGCGGACGGCTTTGGCAAGGTCGCCGACCAGGTCGCGGTGCGGCCCCATCTTTACCGCAGTCCAGTCGGAAAGTTCGCTGTCGTACATGGCGAAGCCATCGTGGTGCTCGAACACCGGCACCACATATTTAGCGCCCGAGTCCTTGAATAAACGCGCCCACGCTGCGGGATCGAATTTCTCCGCCTTGAACATGGGAATGAAATCCTTGTAGCCGAATTTATCCTGCGTGCCATAAGTCGCAATATGGTGGCTGTATTCCTGCGAGCCCGGAATGTACATTTCCCGCGGATACCATTCGCTGCCGAACGCAGGCACAGAATAGACGCCCCAGTGAATGAAGATGCCGAACTTCGCGTCCTTGTACCAATCGGGGGCCTGATAGGTTTTCAGCGATTGCCAGTCGGCGCGGTAAGGCCCCTGACTGTTTACTTTGTCGACTTGTTGCAGGATGCCGTTGCGCGCCGCGTCGTATTTTGCGCTGGCCTTTTGCCATATCTGATCGATGATGGCGGGATCATCGGATTGAGTGGGAGCATTGGGACCAGCGGCGGGCTGACCGGCCATCGTCAAGGGGAAAAGAGCGAAAATCCCCGCGAACAAAACCCAGGTGGAACAGAGAAAAGAAACGCGAATGCGGTGTGACATAAGATGCGGCTCCTTTTTGGATAGCGGGACCGACGCGGATATTTATAAGCGAAGACAACGATAAAGTAAACGATAACGTATAATACCGCCGCATACCTATGCAGTCCTTGGCTTCACGGACAGCCAATTTCCGAAAGGGCCTACATGAAACGCTATTGCCTGACGCTAGATTTGAAAGATGGTCCCCAATTAATCGCCGAATACAAACAGTACCATGCGCAAGGGAGGGCCTGGCCCGAAATCACCAAGAGCATTCATGACGCGGGAATAGAAAATATGGAGATTTATCTCCTCGGCGCCAGGATGTTTATGATCATGGAAGTAAATCAGCATTTTTCCTTCGAAGCAAAAGCCAAGGCCGACCGGCTTAACCCTAAGGTCCAAGAGTGGGAAAAGCTGATGTGGAAATTCCAGCAGCCGCTGCCGCAAGCCGCTCCCGGCGAAAAGTGGTTGTTGATGGAGAGGATTTTCGAGCTGGAAAAATAAGACCCAGTGAAAAACAGCGCAGTCACCGAACGCCCCATTATTGCCGGTCCAAAACAAGAAGTTTGCGCCCATAGAGTCTCAAAACGTTCCCCGGCACTCACTGTGTTTTCAGCAGCAGCTGGTCTTCGCTGTCAATATGCAAATTTTGACTGCTTGAACTGAAGGTCGCGACTTGACCGTCGCCGGTGAGCGAAATACCTTTCAGTCCAGTTACGCCTTGACTACCCGGGTCCAGGACGGCAACGCTGGCCGTGCCGGACCCGGGGGTGGGCGTGAGCACGGTTTCCGATGGGTTCGAGCTTCGCGCCGGATACACCCTGCCCGGAATTTGCCCTAACGCGGGATTCCCCATGGTGGTGGCACGGGGTGCGGGGGCGCCAATCGCCGGGAGCGCAAGAGATGTTCCTTCAGTCGAATCTTTCCGGTTGAAAAAGCTGTGCAGCGGCCCGCCCAATGCCTGTACCACCATTGAGATTGGAAGTTCCTGGCCATTTCCCAAAACCAGACGATCCAGCGTGATGGCTATAAACGACTGGGGTGAAACCTTGGTGCGCGGCTTGGCCGCAGTTACATGCCCGAGCACTTTCGTATTTCGGGGAAGCACGATCTTTCCCCCCGCCAGCAAATCGACACTGGTTTTGGCTTCAACAGGATCACCCGCTTGACTTCTTCTTGCGTCGAGAGATTTGGTGAATTCCGCCCAGATCAAAGTGCCAGGGGCGATACGAAAACCAGGTGCATTCGACGATTCCGTATGCGAATCGGTGATTGCCGGTGAACGCACAGCGACCGATTGAGCTGCGGCCACTCCGATGAGGATCATGATCGCTACAAGAGTCTTTAGCACGGTGACTCCTTGGAATATTTATACCTTACCCGGGGCCTGACATGGTTCGGGAATCGTGCCAGTGGGATTTGCGCGCGCGGATGTCCGTTTTCATACGTGAATGGCGTTAGGTATCGCTGCGGAACAGTCTAGCCCCGGTCCATATTGGCGATGCCGCCCAACAACCATCAAGGCCGCTTATCGCTTCGATCAAAAGAATCATTTTGACAGCCGGAATGGGTTGGTTCAGGATCGAAGTAAGTCTCCGTGTCGCATGAACACGTTCGATTTCCTGTTCTTTTTCTTGTTCTGCCGGTAGCGTATTTTTTTATCCAGTGTTCAGGCAACATTGATTGGTATTCGTGGCTGCGCGACAACGGCCCTGTGCGGGGCCGGGTTTGTTCGTCAAGAACACATACGGGTGACAAGGGGCCTCCTAAAAACAATGTGGTCAACTCGGCTTTCCTTTTCCCGGTGGATCTCCCTGGCGGTCAGTCTTTTTTTATGCGTCTTAGGGTATGCGGAGACGGAGAAACCGCATCCCGCGAAGACGGGTGTATCCACTCCGGGGGTGCAACGTTCCATGGGAGCGATACATCCCGAGGCAGTTTTTCCCGTGGAAGGGACGCCGGATTGGATGGTGGTTACAGAAGACGCTGTGTGGATTACCAGCGCGAAGGTCAATCATGTGGTGCGCATGGATGCGTCCACCAATAAGGTCAGCCTGATCGTTACGATTCTCAGACCATGCTCTGGGCTTGCTGCCGGGTTTGGCAGTATTTGGTCCCCCAGCTGCGGGAACCACACGTTGGCCCGTATCGATCCGCAGACCGGAAAGGTGGTTACTGAGGTTCCCGCTGGCCCCGCTGATTCCGAAGGCGGTGTCACGGTGGGCGATGGCAGTGTTTGGCTGGTTACGGACAAGCAAGGCGTGTTGTCGCGCATTGATCCAGAGACAAATAAAATCGTTAAGACCATTCCAATACCTTCCGGTTCTTATGTCCCGGTATTTGCGGAAGGCTCGGTTTGGGTCACTTCGTCGGACCACAATTCGTTGGTACGAGTCGACACCAAGTCCAACAGTGTTGTCGCGACCATCCCGGTCGGACCCCAGCCACGTTTTGCTACGGTGGGGGCGGGATCGGTATGGACACTCAATCAGGGAGACGGCACCATCTCCCGGGTGGATATGAAAAGCAACAGCCTTGCGGCGACCATCTCCGCCGGAATTCCCGGCGAAGGCGGGGAAATCGCGTTTGGTGAAGGGTCGGTCTGGGCCACGATATTCAAGGTCCCCATCACGCGGATTGATCCGGCCACCAATCAAGTGGTGCAGCAGTGGACAGGGCCGGGCGGCGATAGCATACGCGTCGGTCATGGATCGGTGTGGCTCTCGAACCTTGCGAATGGCACGGTTTGGAGACTGAGTCCCACGCAGCCATGATGGGTGTTATCCATGGCGGAAGGCTGCAGAGTTTTGCCGGAATATTTCGGCGTGTTCCATTGAAGATCGTGGTCCCACGCCAGGTAAAGCGCTATATCTCCCTAAAGGTAATGCTCCGCATTACCTGCATGGACGTTTGCTGTGGCCCGCCCTTTCCTGCGAACTAATCTTCCTTGTGCGCGCGCAGGCGCGTTTCATTTGCAATTCAAGTTCTGATTCCGAGGCAGCGGCTTATACCGCAGGCTTCAAAAGGAAACTACGATGGAGTCGTCTATTCTCTGGGAAGAAACTCTACCTGGGGCCGCGACTTGGTCTCATGTTTTGAAACGTGGGACGGCGCTCCGCTTGACCGATCTGGAAGGTGGGGCGAACGTGGGCGCGATCTTCCTGAACTTCGAAAACCTGGCGGAACGCCTGAATCTGCCCGACACCCTCAAAGCCCAGCAGGTCGCGCGGCTCACCACAGGTTGCGTGCTCTACTCAGACATGGGCAGGATTCTGTGCTCCATCACCGCCGATTCGCTCGGTTGGCACGACCCTCTCGGCGGTTGCTCCAACCCGGCCTTGGTCAACAAGAAATACGGAGAGGCCCGCTACCAGCAGCACCGTAATCAATGGCGCCAGAATGCCAAGGACGGTTTTTTTATCGAACTGGCGAAGTATGGACTGGACCCGCGCGATCTGGTCGCGAATGTCAATTGGTTCAGCAAAGTCATAGTGGGAAACGAGGGCGACATGCAATTTGCGTCCAATCACTCCACCGCGGGAAGCTTCGTGGAGTTACGGGCTGAGATGAACGTGCTGACGGTCCTGAATACCTGCCAGCATCCGCTCGATCCCAATCCGAAATATGCCCCCAAACCCGTACAGCTGACCCTCAAGAAAGTGGCGGCCCCCGGTCCAGACGATCCCTGCCGTGTGTTTCGTCCGGAAAATGGGCGGGGGTTCGCTCTGACCGAGCGATATTTTCTCTAAAGGATGGAAACGACCATGCCTGTGGCAGCCCTGCAAGCCAGTACTCTCGATCCGCAAACCGCCGTCTATGACCAGATCGTCGAAGCCGGCGATTCATTCCTCCATAAGATCGAGCAAGGACAGTTCTTCCGCATCGTCGATCTGGAAGGAAATCAGGCCGTCGATACGTTGTTTTACAACGCCCGCGATTACGCCGACCGCTACAGCGCGCAGGACACGATTCGAGAACAAGGCAACATCTATTTAACGACGGGAACCAGGCTGGTCTCCCTGTTCGGCAACGTTCTGCTGACGATTGTTGCCGACACCTGCGGACGGCACGACACCCTGGGAGGCGCTTGCGCAGCCGAGAGCAACATGGTGCGCTACGACCTTGGAAAACGGCACATGCACGCATGCCGGAATAGTTTCTTGAAAGGCGCGATGCAATGGGGACATGGTCTCGGCAAGCGCGACCTTGGCCCCAACATTAACTTTTTTATGAATGTCCCGGTAACGCCGGAAGGGAAGTTGACCTTCGAAGACGGCGTATCGGAGGCGGGCAAGTACGTCGAGCTGCGCGCCGAGATGGACGTGCTGGTCGCGATCAGCAATTGCCCACAACTCAACAACCCCTGCAACGCTTATAACCCGACGCCCATCCGCGTCCTCCTCTGGGATGCGAATGTTCTCTAAGGTCCTGATCGCAAATCGTGGCGCAATCGCCTGCCGCATCATTCGCACGCTCCGCAAAATGGGAGTTGGCTCGGTCGCCGTTTATTCGGAGGCCGATCGTCACTCTTTGCACGTTGCACAAGCCGACGAAGCCGTACTCATCGGGTCAGCCCTGGCAGCGCAGAGCTATCTTTCAATGGACGCGGTGCTCGATGCTGCGAAGAAAACGGGTGCGCAGGCGGTCCATCCCGGATATGGCTTTTTAAGCGAAAACGTCCAGTTCGCGCGGGAGTGCCAGTCGCGTGGCGTGGTGTTCATTGGCCCCACTCCCGGGCAAATTGAAGCTTTTGCCTTGAAGCATACCGCGCGCGCCATCGCGCAACAGTGCGGAGTCCCGCTTTTACCTGGAACAGGATTACTGGCAGACGCTGATGAAGCGGTCCAACGCGCGGATTCGCTCGGATTTCCGGTCATGTTGAAGAGTTCCGGAGGCGGCGGCGGGATCGGGATGCGTGTCTGCCACTCAGCCGACCAGTTGCGCGAAGCCTACGACGCCGTACTCCGGCTGAGCCGGGCAAACTTTGGCGACAGCGGAGTCTATATAGAAAAGTTCGTCTTGCGGGCCAAGCACATCGAAGTACAAATCTTCGGTGACGGCCAGGGAGGGCTGATCGTTCTTGGTGAGCGCGACTGCTCGGCGCAACGCCGGCATCAGAAAGTAATCGAAGAGACTCCCGTGCCCGGACTCGCGCCGGACACGCGCGCGCAGCTTTTTCAGGCGGCGATCTTGCTGGGAAAGGCCGTCCAATACGCTTCCGCCGGCACAGTCGAATTCATCTACGATGTCGATGCAAAACAGTTTTATTTCCTCGAAGTAAATACACGTCTGCAGGTCGAGCATGGAATCACCGAACAAGTCACCGGGGTTGACCTGGTGGAGTGGATGGTCCGTCAGGCGGCGGGAGAGTTGCGAGATATTGAACGCTTGGCACTCCAGCCGCGCGGGAGCTCCATTGAAGCACGAATCTACGCTGAAGATCCCGCGGAGAATTTTCGTCCAACTCCCGGCCGTCTTCTGCAGGTGGCGTTTCCGTCTGCGGAACTTGCGCGAGTCGAAACTTGGGTCGAGTCCGGGAGCGAAGTTACTCCTTATTATGACCCGATGATCGCGAAGATCATCGTCACGGGAGCTGACCGTAAAGACGCGGTTGCCAAACTGCGGACCGCCCTCGCTGCTTGCTCCCTATACGGCATTGAAACAAATGTGCGGTATCTGCAACAGGTCACTGGTTCTCCCGAATTTGCCGCGGGAACGATCACGACCGCTTTTCTTTCGCACGTTAATTATCAGCGGAATGCATTCGAGGTCATCGAGGGCGGGACCCAGACCACCATACAGGATTATCCGGGCCGGCTTGGTTATTGGCACGTGGGCGTGCCTCCCTCGGGGCCGATGGATGCGCTTGCATTTCGCCTAGCCAATCGGCTGGTGGGTAATCCCGAATCAGCCGCGGCCGTCGAATTCAGCACGCTCGGCGCCCGGCTTCGCTTTCACAGCCACACCGTGTTCGCGCTCACTGGCGCCGACATGGACGCGAAACTGGACGGAGTTCCTGTACCTCGCTGGCGCGCAATTCCCGTGAAGGCCGGCGCAGCGTTGCAACTTGGAGCGGCGCGAAATGGGGGTAGCCGCGCCTATCTCGCGATTCGCGGCGGACTGGATGTGTACGAGTATCTCGGAAGCCGCAGCACTTTCATGCTGGGGGGGTTCGGCGGCCACGGGCGCGCGTTGCGTGCCGGCGATATCGTGCACTATCACGAAAGTTCTTCAGCCGGCGCTCCGCAGGAGCTGCCCGCATCGCTAGTTCCACAATATGCCAGCCATTGGGAAATAGGGGTGCTCTTCGGTCCGCATACGGCCCCGGATTTTTTCACCGAAGCGGACATTGAAATGCTGTTTGCCGCCGACTGGAAAGTGCACTACCAGAGCGACCGCACGGGAGTAAGACTGAGCGGGCCGAAGCCCGCCTGGGCCAGGCCCGATGGCGGCGAAGCCGGGCTGCATCCTTCGAATATTCATGACAACGCTTACGCCGTCGGCACCATTGATTTCACCGGAGACATGCCCATTCTCCTTGGCCCGGACGGGCCGAGCCTCGGGGGCTTTGTCTGCCCGGCGACGGTCGTGCAGGCAGAGCTTTGGAAATTGGGGCAGCTCAAGGCCGGGGACATTGTCCGCTTTCACCGCCTATCGCTTGCCGATGCCGAGCGAATGGAAGCGGCCATCGAGAATGGCATTTCCAGTTTGCAAGGCACTTTGCCGGTCCTTCCTGCCATGAGTGATCCCGAGCCTGCCATCCTGCGCAGGCACAACCATCGCCAGCCTTCGCTGGTGCATCGCGCGGATGGCGATAAATATCTCTTGGTGGAGTATGGAGAAAACAAGCTCGATCTTGCATTGCGCTTTCGGGTCCATTTACTCGAACAGCGACTCCGCGAAGAAAAACTCCCCGGCATCATTGATATCACTCCAGGAGTGCGTTCTCTTCATATTCACTATGATAACCGCCGCTTGCCGCGAGAGAGTTTGCTCGATGCCTTGGACTCGTTCGATGCCACCATGCCCGATCTTTCCAACATAACCGTGCCGTCGCGCATCGTGCACATGCCGCTCTCTTGGGACGACCCAGCAGCCCGCCTGGCCCAGCAAAAATATATGCAGGCGGTGCGGCCGGATGCTCCGTGGTGCCCGAGCAATATCGAGTTCATTCGCCGCGTCAATGGACTTTCATCCATCGATGACGTTTATCGCATTGCCTTTGAGGCAAGTTACCTGGTGCTGGGCTTGGGTGATGTTTATCTGGGCGCCCCGGTGGCGACACCTCTCGATCCCCGGCACCGCCTGGTGACCACAAAATACAATCCTGCGCGCACTTGGACCCCGGAGAATGCCGTGGGAATCGGCGGGGCCTACCTGTGTGTATACGGCATGGAGGGGCCGGGCGGCTACCAGTTGATCGGGCGGACCGTGCAGGTCTGGAATACTTTTAAGACCACAGCCAGCTTCCTCCCTGGCTTTCCCTGGTCGCTGCGCTTTTTTGATCAAATCCGCTTCTTTCCCGTCTCTGGGGAAGATTTGCTCGCCGCCCGCGACGCTTTTCCCCACGGACGCTTCGAGCTAAAAGTTGAAAACGTAGATTTCAATCTGAAGCAGTATCACGCGTTTCTGGGGTCCATTCAGGCAGAAGCCGCCCGTTTCAAGGCGCATCAGAAAGCCGCATTCGATGCCGAGCGTGAGCGTTGGAAAGCCGCGGGGCAAGCCGTGATCATCGAACCTCCCGATGCCCCGCCGGAAGACGTATCCAATCGGCGGCTGCCGGAGGGATGCGAGGCCGCCACTTCTCCGATCACCGCAAGCGTGTTTCAGATTGCCGTGGAACCAGGCCAGCGCGTGGAGGCCGGACAAAAACTGGTTGTGCTCGATGCCATGAAAACAGAGCTGGTTATCGCGGCCACCACTGCGGGCAGGGTCCACGAAATTCGTTGCGCGAAAGGCAAGATGGTAAACGCAGGGCAGCACCTCGTCGTTCTTCAGGTCCGGTAAACAACAGGGGCAATTCCGTGGATATATCCACATTGCAGGAGCTGTATCGGACGGGCCGTCAATCACCTTGTTCGATCGTCGAGACGGTCTATGCAGAGATTGAGCGCGCGGGCCTCCGTCCGGCTTGGATTTCCGTATTTCCGAAAGAGGCGCTTCTTGCGCGGGCTCGCGAACTCGAGGCAAATGCCGCAGCTCGAAGCCTTCCTCTCTACGGCGTTCCATTTGCGGTGAAGGACAATATCGATGTGGCAGGGCTGCCGACCACGGCAGGCTGCCCCGCATTCGCTTACACCCCAGCGACTTCTGCGACGGTGGTCCAGCAACTGGAACGCGCGGGGGCAATGGTCATCGGAAAGACCAACATGGACCAGTTCGCGACCGGGCTGGTGGGGACCCGTTCGCCGTATGGCATTTGTTCGAGCGTATTCGATGAACGATACATTTCCGGAGGGTCCAGCTCTGGTTCGGCGGTCACGGTAGCCAAGGGCCAGGTTTGCTTTGCGCTGGGAACAGATACCGCCGGCTCGGGACGAATTCCCGCGGCACTCAATCAGTTGGTGGGACTCAAACCGACGCGAGGGTTGCTCAGCACATTGGGCGTGGTTCCGGCCTGCAAAACCTTAGATTGCGTTTCCATATTTTCCGAAACTTGCGCCGATGCCTCGCGTATATTCCAGGCAGCTCGCGGATTCGATCCTGCAGACCCATTTTCACGTAAGGTTACGCCCAGCGCCGGAGCAACCCTTTGGAACCATACGAAATTTCGTTTTGGCATCCCGTCATCACAACTACTGGAATTTTTTGGCGATGCCAACGCGGCCGAATGTTATCGGCGCGCAGTTCATACCCTGTCCCGCCTGGCTGGTGAAGTCTGCGAAATTGATTTTGCACCCTTCCGTGCGGCAGCCGATTTGTTGTATGCAGGACCTTGGGTCGCCGAGCGTTTGGCCGCGATTTCAGAATTCATGGAGACGCACGGGAATGATATCGACCCCATCGTGTACCAGATCATTTCGGACGCGCGTCGCTATAGCGCAGTCGAGATGTTCCAGGCCGTCTATCGCTTGGAGGAATTACGCCGCAGGACCATGCCAACCTGGGAGCAGGTGGATGTCTTACTTTTGCCGACCGCCCCGCGGGCCTACACCGTCGCCGACGTCCAGGCGGACCCCATTGGCTTGAACACCAACCTTGGCTACTACACAAATTTTGTTAATTTACTGGACTTGGCGGCTGTTGCCGTGCCGGCCGGTCTCAATTCAGCGGGAATGCCTTTTGGCGTATCGCTCATAGGCCCAGCTTTCACAGATGATGCTCTTCTCCAGCTAGCCGACCTCTTGCACCGTGAATTGACAACCACATTGGGCGGCTCGGACCGGTTGTTGGCCAATACTCCGCCTATTTCAACCGCGAGTACACCAACTGGATGTGTGCGCATTGTTGTTGTGGGCGCGCATCTTTCGGGCCAACCTCTCAACTGGCAGCTCACCTCGCGACGTGGCCGCTTGCTTGAGCGTACGCGCACCCAGGCTGACTATCGGCTGTACGCGCTGCATAACACAACTCCACCGAAGCCAGGCCTGATCGGTGCTCCAGGCTTTGCAGGCCCAGGGATTGAAGTCGAAGTATGGGCATTGCCGGAAGAGGAAGTGGGCGGATTTATTGAGAATGTTCCTGCCCCCTTGACGATTGGGAATATTCGTCTCGCGGACGGTCAATCGGCAAAGGGATTTTTGGTTGAATCTTCCGCGATCGAGCAGGCGGTCGAGATCACTGAGTTCGGCGGATGGCTTAATTATCTCAGTCGAGGCCTCAAATAGTTTTGGTCCTCGCGGAAGCGCGGGGTTGTCGCGAGCAATTTGCTTTCCCGTTCACACCGGTGTGAACCTCAACGCTCCGCATCGTCGTCTTGTTCCCCGTTTACCGTTGCGCTCTCGCTTGCGCTTTTTGGCTCTGGAGGCTTGAAAGTTCCCGCTAAAACGTCCTCCACCGTAGCTAGCAACCCAGGCGAGTCCGGCGCAATGTCTGGTTCAAACCGGGCGACCACCTTGCCGGCGCGGTCAACCACAAACTTCGTAAAGTTCCAGTGAACGTCGCCCCCGGTCCCGCCTTTTCTGTCACCGGTCAAAAATGCGTAGAGTGGGCTCTGGTCTTTCCCGCGTACCGATACGCGGGAGAATACGGTGAATCCCACATGCAAGTTGTCGTAGGCTTTCTGGACTTCGGCATCCGTGCCTGGCTCCTGCGCGCCGAAATCATTCGATGGAACACCCAGGACCACGAGTCCCTTGTCGTTGTAGGTCTTTTGCAACGCTTCCAGCGGACCGACTTGAACTTTAAAATTCGATTGGCTGGCCAGATTGACAATCACCAGCACTTTTCCTTTGAACTTGGACAACGGTACTTCCTTGCCGTCGAAAGCGACCAGCGAGTAATCGTAAATAGTTTTCTCGGGCGTCTTCTCGGCGGTATCTCCCGCCAAAGTCTGACGACTGCCTACGATCAAGAGAAGCAGGCACCCGGAGACCGCAATCAGTCTGGACACGCTTCTGGAAGTATCCGTCCGGAACAGGCGTATGACCTCTCGGAAAGAATTTCGCAGGAAACAGGTGAAATCGCGGCCTCCCCTGTCTCCTGCGCTTAAGTGCTTAGAACGAATACCGCAACGAAATCTGCATGGCCCGCGGACGTGTCAACAATGCGCTATAGGTTCCAAAGCTCGCCGGGTCCCCCAATGGATCGTGGGCGATGCTGCTGGGATCGAAGCGCACGGAGTTGGTCACGTTGAACACATCCATGGCAAATTTCAGGTTCTGCCCTTCGGTGATCGCAAACGTTTTCGAAAGTCCGCCATCCACGGTGAAATAGCCGTCTCCGCGGAATGCGTTTCTCTGCCCGGTCTCTCCTGGATAGGGAGCGCGGATATTGGCGACCGCCGCGGATGCGTCCTTGAATGCCACCGGGTTGCCATTGGGGTCGAAACTATGCCCTCCGGATTTGATACTTCCCGAGAGCACGGCGAAACTCTGGTAATTCCAGTTTGTGCCCCAGCCCAGGCCATCGATGGCACTCCAGGGTAAGCCGCTGGTCCAATGAGTCAGGCCGCAAAGGGTCCAGCCCCCTATAATCGCGTCGACCCCTCGGCTTACGCCGGAAGCGAAGTGCGCCTTTCTTCCGAAGGGCAACGCCACCTGCCAGTTGCTGGTGATGGCATGGCGCACATCAAAATCCGATACGCCACGGTTTCCGCGTGGATTGAATGAGTTGATCAGCACACTGAAATTTTGGCTGTTGTAACCGCGCTCCGTGTCCGACCCAAGGTCTAAAGACTTTGAGAAAGTGTAGTTCAAGTCGAACTGGATTCCATTCTTCATGGGATGATGAAGCGATAACTGCATGCTGTGATAACTGCTGGTTCCGATAGAGGACCAGGCATAGAGCGACGCGTATTGCGGAGAGAAATAACGGAAGGTTGGGTCCGTTGTGTCCGCTGGAGATATGCCCAGGTCCAGGTCATAAAGCGCCGCGGTTTCATTTCCTTGTACGATGGGAAACCACGTTGTGACCCCATTGGCTGTGTTAGAACCCGCATATTCCGTTTGATAGATGTTCTGGGTGGCGCTTAGTCCGTTTGCGGCCGCTCCCGGAAACATGTGTTCCCAGTAAGGAATGGCGGCGACGTTCCCGACCGGAGTGCCGGCATCCGCAAGTTTGATCATTTTCGTGGCGGCAGCAAAATAATCCCCGCCACCGTTCTTATCCACCAAGTCGAGGATCATCGCCAAATCACGTTGCTGGAGTAAGCGATGGGCCAGGCGGCCGGTATAGGTGGCCTCTACCGTCGTTCCGTGAGTAAGCTGTCTCTGCACGGAAAAGTCGAAAACATACGCATACGGCGTATGTAGTTTGTCGTCCAGGCCATAGTTAATCGCCACATCGTCGCCCGGGGTTACGGGAAAATTTCCGCCCGCCGAAACGGAAGGAATGATTGCAGTCGGAATCACGCTTTGACTGACGTAGCGAGGCGCGGCGTCCACATTTTGGTTGACTCCGTTCTCCGCCTGTGTCGACAAGCCAAACGACCCATGCTGGTCAAAGGTGTTCATAATGCCCTGACCGAAGTGGTCGTAGTACATTCCGAATCCGCCGCGAATCGAGGTCATGTTGGGTTCTTCGCCAAACAGCTTTCCCGCTAACCCACCCTTGCCGCTTGGCGCATAAGCAAAAGCAAAACGCGGCGCGATATCGAGCTTGTCCATGTCCCACAAACCCGCCTTGCCATTCGCGCGTCCTGCCGGGCCGAAAGAGACCCGGGTGTCATCGGTCACCCCGTTCAGCATGTTCTGCCAGCGGCTATTGAACCAGTCGTGCAGGCTGTTGGTAGGCCGCACCTGTTGTCCACTCCGTTCGTACGGCACTTGCGCCAGAGAGTGGCGCAACCCGAAGGTCAGCGTCAGGTTTGATTTTACTTTCCAGTTGTCCTGTAAATAGTATTCAAATTCGTTGCTGAGATAGTTGCGCTGGACCCAGCCCGGGGCCAGGGCGGTTAAACTGTCTCCCGCAACTTTATAGTTGTAGAACTGGACTGCGTGAGTGATGAGGCCAGTGACGTCGGCAATCGCGCTGTTATAGGCCGTCTTGGATGCGACCGCGGGAAAGCCGAAAGCGCCCGGATCCAGACTGCTTCCTGTGCCGGCGATCGCGCCCACGGTCAGAAACGAATAAGTCACGTCCGCATATTTGTAAGCAGTCGCGTCGGATTGGCGATTGTTAAAAATGGCCCGATAGTTCGCCCCGCCTTGAAGGGTATGCTTTCCCTTGGTCCAGGTGATGTCGTCGACCACATTGTGAACAGGAACGTTGATAAGGCGTGAAGGATTCAAAGTTGAAGCCAGATTATCGACACTGCGAAAGGTCACGTAGTCCTGGTTGGTTGCTCCGCGATCGGCAAAGCCCTGGCGAATAAACCCATAGCGTAGATTGTTCACCACAGAATCGGAAATGGCCCAGACGTGGCCCGCCGCAATTCCCTTTGAATCGTCGAAGCGCTGGGAATTAGGAATTGAAGCCGGATACTGCTTGGGATCGACAGTATTATCGTTCTGTAAATTGCCGCGGACGAACAGGCGCTGCTTGGCATTGAGGTTGTAATCGAGCTTCGCGATATAGGTGTTCAGTTTGATGGGCGAAGGAGACGAAAACGTAAACGAGCCGAAGTTAACGCCGTCTCCCAGCAGGCTGCCATTGGGCAGCGGCAATTGATTAAGATAGGCCAGGGCAGCGGAGTTGACTCCAGCGCCGTTGGGGCAGGTCCCGTTTCCGCTGCAATTCGGGTCCATGCTTGCGATGTCTGCTGGAGTCAATTGCTGCGTGCCGGTGGCGGTTTTGTAGGTCACAAATCCTGAGCGCAGCGCCGCCGTCGGCACTTCACGAGTGACCTGAACATCTTCAGCGGTCCTTTGTCCCTCGTAAGCGAGGAAGAAAAACAGCTTGTCCTTGGCAATGGGACCGCCGCCAGAGGCGCCAAACGTATTCCTTAACAACTTGCCGGGCACATTCGGTAGTCCCGATTGAAGCTCGGCTTGCTTGTTGAACCAGTCGTTCGCCACGGCGTTGGTGGGACGGTAATACTCATAGGCGCTCCCATGGATCGAATTCGTGCCACTGCGCGTAACCAGTGACACTTGCGCGCCCGAGGAGCGGCCCGAATCGGCGTTAGAGTTGGAAGTTACGACGCGGAATTCTTCGACCGAATCGCGGGTGGCCCGCAAGACGCCCTCGAACGCATACCCGGTGTTCTGGTTGTTGTCGTCAAGGCCATCGAGGGTGTAGTTGTTCTGGTCGGAACGGGCACCGTTGACCGAACCGCTGCGGCTATCTTTGTCCATCGCCGCATCGCTTTGCCGGCCCAGGAACATCACGCCGGACTGCAAGCTGAGCAGGTCCAATACGTTGTTTCCTTCAAACGGCAGAGTTTGGATCTGCGCCTGATTGAACGGCGTTCCCACCGTCGCGTCGTTGGTGTTGATGGCGGAGATGGTGTCGCTCACTTCTATACTTTCGGCGGCGGACGCGACCGTCAGCTTGAAGTCCAGGCGCGCCGGCTGGTTCACCAGCAGTTCGATTTGCCGCACCTGCTGCGCGAACCCGGACGCCTTGACCGTTACCGCATACTTGCCCGGCGGAATCTGCTGAAAGCTGTACTCTCCTTCTCCACTGGATTTTCTAGTCTGCACAAACCCGCTGCCTGCATTGGTGAGCGTGACTTCGACATCGGGGGCCACCGCCCCGCTGGCATCCATGACCACGCCGTGCAGCGATGTCACCGCAGTTTGGGAAAACGCGATTTGAGAAAGACAGAGAGTGGCGCCGACAAGGAATGCAAAAATTCTGGATATCCGCATGATCAAATCTCCCGAGAACTTGAGTTGCTTCGCCGTAGTTCGAATACACTTCAGCCGCGAGCTCTGAAGCATTTACAAAACTATTTCCGGAAGCGTCGGAGTGACGACGGGGTCAGGGCGCTTGCTACCGATCGAATGCAGAACAGGCTGCGTTGGGCAGCAAGTATCGTGTAGAAGCCAAGAAAAAAGCAATATCAATTTATTGATCCGCGTAAAAAAATTCGCGAATAGGCCGCGCTCTTCGTGATTGAATTATCGGCCCCATAAACAAATCGTTGCATCAGCATTTTTAATTCAGGCGAAAAAAGAAAAGCGATTGCGTTCAATAGATTTCTCGGGTAAATGTGATGCATGGTTGCTTGTGCACACGCCCGCGCGGGCCGCTACCCGGTGCCTCGCGCGGTCTTACGGACCCCTTTCGCGCGATTGCTCTTGCTTGCCGCTGCCGTAATCGTCTCGGTCCTGGTATGTGTTTCGCCCGCCACGGCCGCCGAACGCCCAGTGTTCACCGTGGGCTGGTCGATCTATGCGGGATGGAACCCTTACTACTACATGGCGCGTTCGGGAATTCTCAAACGCTGGGCGGACAAGTATGGGGTCGAAATTAAAGTCCAGCGTTTCGATTACGCGGCGTCGCTGGATGCCTTCGTCGCGAAAAACATCGATGCCTGCACCATGACCAACATGGAAGCGCTGGATATGCCCGCCGCCTCCGGGGTGGATTCCACCGCTATCATCCTCGGCGATTATTCGAATGGAAACGATGCCGTTCTGGTGCGCAACCGGCTCAACTTTTCCCAGTTGCCAGGCAAGAGCCTGATGCTCGTGCAAAAGACTGTGTCCGAATATTTGTTCGAGCGGGGCATGGTGCTCAACGGCCTGCAAGATCAGCTGAACAAGGTCAAGCTGATTAATACCTCGGACTCCGACATCGTGCCCACGTTTCTGAGCAGCAGTTCAAATCAGGCGGTCGTCACCTGGAAGCCGCTGGTCTCGGAGATCCTTCGCGACAAACAGGTGACTTCGATTTTCGATTCGTCGAAAATTCCCGGTGAAATTCTTGATCTGCTGGTGGTGCGGACGGAAGTGCTTCATCGCACTGACGGCTCCGGCGAGCGTTTTGCCAAAGCCATCAGCGGCGCATGGTTCGAAACCATGGCGCAAATGGCTGCCGGAGGGGCCGCCAATCCAGCCATCAGCGGAAGCGCCGCGGCGTCGGAAGACAGTGTCGACTCTTACCGGGAGCAACTGAGCACGACCTATTTGTTTGCCACGCCGGGTTCCGCGGTCACATTTATCCGCGATACTGCATTTAAGCAAAAGATGGACCTCGTCCGGCAATTCTGTTTTCAACATGGCCTGCTGGGGCAAGGCGTCAATTCCGTCGATGATGTGGCGATTTCGTATCCGGATGGGGTGATACAAGGAAAAAAAGACCGGGTCCGTCTCCGCTTTGATGTGACTTACATGCAACTGGCCCACGAAGGGAAAATTTAGCTCCATGCCCTGGGCCACGTTTGACATCCAGTCCCATCCCCGCAGGCTCACAGCCCTCGCGCTTTCTTGGATGCTTTTCATGGTGTGCATTGCCGCGTATTGGCGTGTCTCGGAGCTGCGTCATCGTGAAAACAGCGAAGACCGCGTGATGCCGAGCTCTTCGCAGTTACTGCGGGGTATTCGTTCGTCGGTTTTTCGGCCCGCGGAAGAAGATGTTGACGTGGTGGACGAGTCGGCCCCCTGGACCCAGAAAATCCGTCACAGCATGTTGTGGAAGGACACGGTCTCCAGCGCCCGGCGGTTCTTCGTCAGTTTTGCGCTACTCATTCCGGCAGTCCTGCTCGGCCTGCACGTCGGACTCTTTCCCTACATCGGCGCATTCTTTTTGCGCTTCGGGTTGTTCTTTGACAAGATCGTGGCGCTTTCGCTTTTGCCGATCCTGTTCATTGTTTTTGGAATCGATGAATTGTCGAAAATCATGCTCATGGTGATTGGTGTCGCGCCGACCATAATCCTCGACACTTATCAAATGGTGAAGGCGTTGCCGCGTGAACAGATTGTCAAAGCGTTCACCCTGGGCGCGAACAACCTTGATGTGGCTTATCGGGTGGTCCTGAAGCAGATCCTGCCGCAGGTCATCAACAGCTTGCGGCTGAATCTCAAGCCGCTGGTGTTGTTTCTCTTCGCGGGTGAGATGATTGCTTCCACCGACGGCCTGGCATATCGCATTGCCATCATGCGCCGCCACATGGGGATGGATGTCATTATTCCCTATCTTCTTTGGGTCGCGTTGCTGCTCTATTGCATGGATTTGGCCCTGCGGGTACTCAACAAGAGGTTGCATCCATGGTTTTAGGCAGCAACCTTGCGGTGGAAGCCATCAGCCCGGCCGGACCGGGCCAACAAGCCGCGATTTCGCTGGAGCATCTACACCTGGCTTATTCGACCGGCAGCGAGGGTGTAAGGACGGTCCTCCGCGACATTCATCTACAGGTCGAAGCCGGCGAGTTTGTGGCGGTACTCGGGCAGACGGGATGCGGAAAGAGCACATTGCTGCGTCTCATTCTTGGCCAGGAACACCCCACGCAGGGGCGGGTCGTGGTCAATGGAAAGCTCGTAAACCGTGTGAGCTCCAGTTGCGCTTACGTGCCCCAGCGCTACTCTCTTTTTCCCGACCGGACGGTGCTGCAGAACCTTACCCTTGGGCCGGAAATGTCGCGCTTTCATCTCTGGGAAAAATTCACTCCCGCGTATTACACCCACCGGCGCAAGTGGCGCGCGGAAGCCATGGAGCAACTGCGCCGAATGGGGCTGCAACCCAGTGATGGGGGAAAGTATCCGCATCAGCTCTCGGGCGGAATGCAGCAGCGGGTGGCGATTGCCCAAGCTTTGATGATGCAGCCGCGGGTCCTGCTGATGGACGAAGCTTTCAGCGCTCTTGATCCGGGCACGCGCCACACCTTGCAAATGTTGCTGCGCGAAGTCTGGGCCGAGCGCAAGCCCACCATTCTTTTTGTGACCCACAACACGGCTGAAGCTCTGGTTCTGGGCACACGGCTGATTGTGCTGGGACGCGCGATGGACGCCAAGGAGTGCGGGGCAAAGATCGTGCTGGACATGAAGGTTCCATTTTCTTCCGAGCCCATTACCCGGCGCGGGCAAGGCAAGGAGTTCATGGAATTGCTGGAATATGTGGAACAGCATTGCGGCGGAAAATTCGAGGACGGGGACCAGCCATCGGGTGAAGATGTGTCATGAACTCACGCGTGATTACTAACGCAGTCGTAGTACTTGTCATTCTTTTTTCTACGAAGGTCGCGCTCACGGCCCCCCGAATGGACAGCGCTCCCGCTCCCGCGCCGGCAGAGTTTTTCAAAACCAACGTATTTCCCATTCTGAGTCAGAACTGTTATCGCTGTCACAACGGCGCGGTAGCCGGAAGACTGCGGTTGGATTCTCGTGAAGAAATCCTGAAGGGTGGCAAGCGCGGGACTGCGCTTGTGCCGGGCGATCCCGATAAGAGCTTAATGATTGAAGCCGTCCGTCAGACCGGTTTGCTGAAAATGCCGTTGGGTGGAAAGCTCAACGATGAGCAGGTTGCTGCGCTGGTCGCGTGGGTCAAGATGGGCGCGCCCTGGGCGGATGTGCCGTGGCCCACGCCCAACGCCGCACCACAAGTGATGAATGTTTCCTCGCAAGGAAACAGTTTCTTCGCCACCAGCGTGCGGCCGTTGCTGATCGCTCGCTGCTTCTCCTGCCACACCGACACTGCCAACTCAGATCTGCGCGTAGATTCTCGCGAAGCCCTGCTGAAAGGCGGAAAGCGCGGGGCCGCGCTCGTCCCAGGCGATCCTGACAAAAGTCTTCTCATCCAGGCGGTCGAGCAGACCGGCGACCTGAAAATGCCGAAGGACGGAAAGTTGTCGCCTGAAGAAGTGCAAACTCTGATTACCTGGGTGAAAATGGGCGCGCCCTGGGATGCGTCGGAGCATGCGCAACCGGTCCTTCTCGCCGTTAACGCTCCCGCCGGTTCTTCGGTGGGAGAGGATTTTTTCGAAACCAAAATTCGCCCGCTGTTCATCAAGAACTGTTCCGAGTGCCACACCAACAAGGCCACCTCAGGCTTGCGGGTAGATTCACGCGAGTCCTTACTAAAAGGCGGCGACAGCGGCTTGGCCGCGGTCGTGCCCGGTTCGCCAGAGAAGAGCTTTTTGATTCAAGCCGTGCAGCAGACCGGCACCGTCAAAATGCCCAAGGGAGGAAAGCTGGCTCCCGAGGAGGTGGAGAACCTGATCGAGTGGGTGAAGATGGGCGCTCCGTGGCCCAAGGCGAGGCAAATCGTCGCCAGCGGAAGCCAATACAAGATCTCGCCCGAGCAGCGTTCTTTCTGGTCGTTCCAACCGCTCAAAGCGGATTCGGTGCCGGTAGTCAAGGACAAGCGTTGGGCGAAAACCACGATCGATAAATTTGTTCTCGCGAAACTCGAATCGCAGGGAATCCAGCCGGCCCCGGCGGCGGACCGCCGCACGTTGGTCCGCCGCGCAACTTTCGATCTTACGGGCCTGCCGCCAACGCCGGAGGAAATCGAAGCCTTCGAGAAAGACAAATCTTCCAAGGCGTTTGAAAAAGTTGTGGACCGGCTGCTGGCTTCGCCTCGCTATGGAGAGCGCTGGGGCCGGCACTGGCTCGATATAGCCCGCTACGCCGAAGATGATGTGCGCGGTTTGGATCCCAAGGGTCGCGGATACATGCCGTTCAATGGCGCTTATGTGTATCGCGATTGGGTAATCAAAGCAGTGAACGATGATCTGCCATACGACCAGTTTTTGCGCGCACAACTGGCCGGCGATTTCGTTGGGGGAAAGAATATTGAAAATGTTCTGCCGGCCACCGCTTACCTCGGTGAAGGCCCATGGTTATGGGACCAGGCTGAGCCGGTCCAGGGCCGGGCCGATGAGCGCAACGAGCGCATCGATGCAGTTACGCGCGGCCTTTTGGGGCTGACCGTCGCCTGCGCCCGCTGCCACGATCACAAGTACGATCCGATTTCGCAAAAGGATTACTATGCGCTGGCCGGCGTCTTTGCCAGCTCCACTTACAAAGAATATCCCCTGGTCTCCGATACTCAGGTCGCGGCATACCGGCAGAAGGAACAGCACCTGCTCGATCTGCAAGAGCAGATGGACGACTTCACACGGACCGAGAGCGAACAGCTCGCCAGCGTCCTCGCCGCGCAGACCTCGCAATACATGGTTGCCGCATGGAAGGTTTCTGGTAAACCTAAGGCCACCGTCAACGAATCCGCCGAACAAAGCCACGTGGATCCGGAGTTGCTCGAACGCTGGGTGAAATTCCTGGCCGCACCGCCGAAATTTTATCCGTATCTGAAAGACTGGCAAGCCATGATTGCTGCCGGAGGTTCGGAGGACCAAGCCAAGTCCCTGGCGGATTCCTTCCAGCAACTGGTCCTGAAGACCGAGGCCGACGCGAAGAAGATCAAGGAAGAAAACGACGTCATCAAAGCCAAGAACGATGTAAAGAAGCGCTCGCGGCGGGATGCGCTTCCCAATGAGTTCGAAACCGACGATCAGTTCTGCCCAGGATGCAGTCTGGAGCTCAAAGCCTTACCCACGGAGCAAGCCAGCCTTTGGGTGGATTTGTTCCTGCGTTCCCTCCAATCGGATGAGGATAATCCGGAGCCAGGCCTCTTCGTATTCCGCCGGTGGGCGCTGAAACGCAGGCTTAGCCCCGATTGGCAGGGATACCTCTCCGGCTTGGAGAAGGAGATTGACGAGACCAAGAAGGCCCTGGGGAAGCAATACCCGTTTGTGCACGGAATCGGCGACAAACCCGCTCCGGTGAATATCGCGGTGAATTTGCGGGGGAATCCGCATAACCTCGGGGACGAAGTCCCGCGCCGCTTCCTTGCCGTGCTCAGTCCTCCGGAGCCGCAACCGTTTACCCAAGGCAGCGGACGCCTCGAATTGGCTAACGACATTGTCGGGAGCCCGCTGGCCATGCGGGTATTTGTGAATCGGGTTTGGAAGTGGCACTTCGGGAGCGGAATCGTTGCCACTCCCGACAATTTCGGAGTGGCCGGGGAAAGGCCATCGAATCCGGAGTTGCTCGATTATTTGGCATCCAGCTTCAGGCAAAATGGCATGTCGTTGAAGAAATTGCAGCGCGAGATCATGCTCTCCGCGGTCTATCAAACCGGCGCGGAAGAATCTCCCGAGGCGCATGAAAAGGATGGAGCCAATCGTCTGTATTCTCACTTCAACCGCCAGCGGCTGGATGCGGAATCCATCCGCGATTCGATCTTGTTTGTGGCGGGTGACCTTGATCTCAAGAAAACCGATGGACCTTCCACCGACTTCGGCCCCGAGAATACCCGCCGCACCGTCTACTGCAAGGTCAGTCGCTTCCGCCTGAACAACTATTTGCAGGTATTTGATTTTCCCAACCCAAGCTTTACCGCGGAACAGCGCTTCTCGACCAATGTTCCATTGCAGCGCCTCTACTTCATGAACAACGATTTTGTGTATGCCCAGGCAGGAAAGTTGGCGGAACGAGTGCTCCCAGAACCGGATGAAAGCGCCAGGATCACTGAAGCCTACCGCCTGCTCTACGGAAGGGCGCCAACCGCCAAGGAGCTGGAGTTGGGACTGCAGTTCCTCAAAACTACTCCCGAAAAAGCCGGCTATACGGTCCACGGCGAGCCGGTGACCGCCTGGAAGGAATATGCGCGAGTCCTGCTCAGCGCCAATGAATTTGAGTTTATTAACTGAATGAATTTTTTGAATTGGAACAAATTCTGGACAACCAGCACAATGTCAGGTAAGTGCGGAGGAAACCGTGATTCATCTGCCAACCCCTAAACCGCTGACCCGGCGTGAAGCCCTGTGCAAGATGGGGGTCGGTTTCGGAATGTTGAGCCTGGCCAGCATGGTCGGCGATGCCATGGCCTTCGCCGCGGACGCACCCCAGGCTCCCTGGATGGTCCCGAACTTCAAACCGAAAGCCAAGCACGTCATCTTTCTGTTCATGAACGGCGGCATGTCTCAGGTGGACACTTTCGATCCCAAGCCCATGCTCGAAAAGTACGACGGCAAGCCGCTGCCCGGGGAAACGCCGCAGCACGAACGCAAAACGGGCGGGCTGATGAAATCGCCATACACCTTCAAGAAATATGGAAAGAGCGGCATTGAGGTAAGCGAACTCTTCCCCTACCTGGGAGAGTGCGTGGATGACATGTGCGTCGTCCGCTCGGTGCACACCGACATTCCAAATCACGAACCCGCGCTGATCATGATGAACAGCGGGGCCAACGTGGCCGGGCGTCCCTCGATGGGTTCCTGGCTGACATATGGGCTGGGTACTGAAAACAAAAATCTGCCAGGCTTCGTGGTCCTTTGCCCGGAAGTGCCGACGACGGTCGGACCGCCATTGTGGAATTCGGCGTTCTTGCCTCCGACTTTCCAGGGAACGTATGTTTCCGACAGCGTCCGCTCCAAGGATTTCGATCCCCAGAAACTGATTCCGAATATTCATAACGAATTGTTCGACCTGACGCGCCAGAAAAAGGAGCTGGATCTGGTGGCGGAACTCGACCGCGTGAACATGGCGGCAACCCAGGCCCACGATCCGCAGTTGGAAGCTACCATCGAAGCCATGGAGACCGCTTACCGCATGCAGACCGAAGCCCCGGACGTCTTCGACGTGCGCAAGGAAAGCGACGCCATCCAGAAACTCTACGGCGAGGGAAGCACGGCCCGCGGCTGCCTGACTGCTGCCCGCCTGATCGAGCGCGGCGTGCGCATGGTGCAGGTGTACTACGCCAAGGGCGACCCCTGGGACCATCATTTTGATATTCAACTTCACCGCAAGACCGCCCATGATTCCGACCAGCCGTTCGCGGCGGTCATCAAGGACCTGAAGTCCCGAGGGCTGCTGGATGAAACCCTGATCGTCTGCGGCTCGGAATTTGGGCGGACACCCGTGGTTGAGATGGGAAGCGGATTCAACGGCGGGCAAACGCACAACGGCCGCGATCACAATCCGCATGGATTCACCATGTGGCTGGCGGGAGGCGGAGTCAAAGGCGGAATGACTTATGGCGCCACCGACGACTTTGGCTGGAAGGTAGTTGACAAGCCTGTGCACGTGCATGACATCCACGCAACCATTCTCTACCTGCTCGGGATCGACCACACCAAACTTACCTACCGCTACAGCGGCCGTGACTTCCGCCTGACCGATGTTTCAGGAAACGTGATTCACGACATCATCGCGTGAAAGCGAAGCCTTGATGCGAGTAGTTTTGTCCGCTACCTGTACCTTCCTTTGTCATTCCGCAGCACGCTTTTTGTGTGAGAAATCTGCTTTCTTGGATAGCCCCGCAGAGCTGCCAGCCAATAGCAGATTCCTCCTTGTCGCTACGCTCCTCGTCGGAATGACAAAAAGCGTGTTCGGCTTCGCCACCACATAGGGGACGCGGACGGCTGAAACCGTGTCCTTCCCCAAAACCCTTCATGGAGACGACTACTACTTCTGCGTCTGGTCCCACATGTGTTCGAGCTGCTCCTTCTGCGTCTTGTCAAAAACCGACTGAGTCGTGTCCGACATTTTATAAGTTGGCCCCACCGGCCAGATGCTGAAGTCCCGCAACGCAACCCGCGCCGCAGTACCGTGTAAAGCTAGCAGCCCATCTTCCAATTCCAGCAACGAGCCGCGCGATAAGGCCAGCTCATGCTCATCGGGCTGATAAATCGTCCCGATGGCATAATCGAGATAGGGCGTCCGTGTCTCCTCGATATGATTGCCAAGAATGTGCGCCACCAGCTTGCCTTCGGTGAAGTGAATCATGCGCTCCGTGCTCTTTTGGAAATCCGGTAAATCGTGAATATATAGCCTGCCCGGATACAAACTGTCGCCAGTAAACAAAATTGCAGTCTGGTGGTCATAGAGGGCAACGCTCACGATGTCGTGGCCGGGAATGGGAATAGCATCAATCATGCGCTCGCCCAGGTCCACGTGCCCAATGTCCTCCGGCCAATTCTCGATCTTGTAGAAGCGCTTGGTGGCTTCCACCTCCGCGGCAACGAAGGTGATTGGAATCGCAGGGTCGTGCATGGCCTGAATTTCCGCGTCGCCAGCCACATGATCGGAATGAGAGTGGGAATGCACAACATTCAGCGGGATGGCATCGCGCTTATTTCGCCGCAGCCAATTCTTAATTATCCGTTGAAGGGTCGGCGCCAGATTTCCATTCCTCGAACCGGTGTCATAAAGCAGCGCCGTCTGTTTCCCAAATAGAAGATAGACAAACGGCTTTTCAAAATCCGTACAGCCCGATTGGCGGAGTATATAAAGGTCCGGATTGTATTCATGGACCTGCCATTCCGGCATTTCCATACATTTAGGGCCGCCCGTCATCCACCGCAACGGCAAGACGCCGGCGCGGATGTCGCCGCCATTCGGCTGCGCCAGTTGCGCCCACCCAGCTGGAACAGAAAAAACAACTGCCACAGCCAGCAGCAGAAACACGCTTGTTCTCATGATTGAGGTCCGTCGGAACCACGACGTGGTGGGCCTTAATGCTTGATTTTTTGAAATCCCAACGACTGAATTACTTGGGAGTGCGATGACTATACTTACACGCGCCTCCGCCTGTCAAACCATTCGCGGGCGTAGAACTCCCGCTAGGCCTGCGCCTAGATACTTTCGTAGTCAGCGAAGGCGCAGAAGTAGCCTCGGCCTCAATCCAATAAATACACCTGGAGAGATGGGCGTGCTTTCGGCTCCGCTAAGGCAAGCCCCGTCCACCTTCCCTAAGCCGCAGCTTTCATCTGAGTGACTTCGGCTTTCTTCTTACCCGCAAAACCCGCCAGCAGTCCGGCGATGCCGATCGCGCCGTGCAAATAGAGCACCGGTACGGCATTCAGCATCAAATGCAGCGGTCCAAGGTCCGCAATGCCGGCAATCCCCAGGCCGACCAGAAGAATGTAAATCCCTCCGAAAATGCGCGCAAAGCTACCGGCACGGGCGGAGGCGAACACGGCCACGCTCAAAGCGATCACTCCGCTGACAACGTGAAACCAATTATGGTGCATGGGCAGCGGGACTTTGCGGAGCAGCCCCAGCATTCCTACGACCAGCAAAAGCAGACCAACCAGGACGGTATAAGCTTTCGCAGCCATAAAATCCTCCAATGGTGCCCAGGATAAATGGGGGAGAAAGTCTTGTTTTCCGGGGACGGCAAAGCGTACTTCCAGTCGCCCGATATGTCAATCATTCCCCACCTGCGATTTTTGCATTTCTCCACGATCTCCACCGGGTTTTCTTGGCGGCCTCTGCGGTTTAAGATTTTGTTTTGCGATGTGAAAAACCAAACCTTGAACCACAAAGAACGCCAAGGACGTGCAAAGTCCGCAAAGAAACCGGCGTTAGAACATGCACCATCGGCATCCGCGGAACCCGCTCCGCAATTGACGGCAGCCTGATCCCCTAGTTAGTCTTGACTATCACTGGAGGAACCTCTTTGGCAGTCAAGTCCATTCAACTCGGGCAAGTGTGGCGTCAGGATGCCAGCGGCCAGGATTATCTGGTCACTAAGGTATACAGTGAAGTCTTCAGCCAGATTGCGGTCCTGCGCCTGGCGGAAACCAACGCGCCCGAGGTTGCGACTATCCGGGTCAAGGCGGTGAAGGGCGCCGATGGTTTTTCGCTTCCCGGATACACCTTTACCCAGGAAAGTTCGTTTTGATCCCGCGGTTCCTGTTCTGATCCATGACTGAACGTATCCTAGCTGTCATCTTCGTCTTCATTAAGTCGGTCATCGGCGCGACTGGTTACGCGGGCGTCGCCATCCTCATGGCGATCGAATCTGCCTGCATCCCACTGCCGTCGGAACTGATCATGCCCTTCGCCGGCTACCTGGTGTTCGAAGGCACAATGAAGCTGGTCTGGGTCGCAACCGCCGGGGCCATCGGCTGCAACCTGGGATCGCTGGTGGCCTATGAGTTGGGCTATTTTGGCGGGCGCCCTTTAGTCGAAAAATATGGCCGCTGGATCCTGCTCAGTCGCCGCGAACTCGACTGGGCCGATCGTTTCTTTGCGCGCTGGGGATATCTGGCGGTCTTCCTTGCCCGCTTGCTGCCGGTGGTCCGGACTTTTATCGCCCTGCCGGCCGGCATCTCCCGCATGCCCCGCGGACGCTTCCATATGTATACCTTCCTGGGATCATGGCCCTGGTGCTTCGGACTGGCGTGGCTGGGAATGACGTTAGGTCAGAACTGGCGGGAGTTAGGGAAGTACTTTCATCAATTCGACGCGGTCCTTGGCGTAATCCTAGTGGCAGGAGCTGTCTGGTTCGTCTGGTCCCACTGGCAGAACCGAATCCGCGCTCAGGAATGAAAAGTCACATACGTGATTAAATAGTAAACAGCGCAAACCCAACCTGACTGACGGGAGACAGGAGTCAATCGGATGCTACTTTCATTCAGGGCGCTTCTGTGGCGTGCCGCATCGTGAGCAAAGCCAAACTTCTGTATAGCCGACAAACCGGATACCATCGCATGCATGGCGAAGCATCACACAACTGTTGACAGGTACTGGCGAATGTTAATTGTCTTTGGTGGCCTACCAGGCACTGGAAAGTCGACTATAGCCCGGGAGCTCGCCCGTCAGATCGGTGCAGTGCATTTGCGAATCGATTCGATGGAGCAAGCCATTCGGACCTCCGGAGTGGCTAGTCAACCTCTCAACGATGCGGGATACCGTGTCGCCTATGCGGTTGCCGAAGATAACCTCCGAATTGGTCTAACGGTGATCGCGGATTCAGTCAATCCCCTTGAGCTAACCCGCGATTCCTGGGTCGAAGTAGCAAACGGCGTGCCAGTCAGGGTCATAGAAATCGAGGTCAACTGTTCTGACGCCCGCGAACATCGACGCCGCGTGGAGACGCGAATCAGCGACATCCCCGGACTAAGGCTGCCGACATGGGAAGAGGTGGCCTCTCGGGAATACCATCCATGGAATCGCGAACATCTTGTGATCGAAACTGCGGGCCGGACCGTGGCGGAGAACGTCAACATAATTCAAGAAGCGCTGCCAAAGCCATAGGCCAACAGCGCGTCTGTCCCGAATGACGCGCAACCCTGAAGGCATCGATTCTCAGTTTCTTGTTTGCCGACCATGCTGGAGCTATCGCCAGACGCTAAAGCAATTAAATCAGCCCCGCCCTACGCAACCGGTCGGGCGTCGCAATCCCCACGCTAAACGTATAAACTGCCCAGAAAAACTGTTGCACCGCATTCGTCAATATAGTCCGCATAAATCCCCGTTACGCCGAAGCCGGCATCCCCCAGGCGGTCCGCCCCAACATCGGCAAGCTGGCCGCCTGTTCCTGTTCATACATGCAAAGGCTTGCCTGGATCTCTGACATCTCCTGCCGGGCCACTGCTTCACCAATCAGGGCCTTCGAGCGCAAACCAGCTTTTCCCAGCATTGCCCGGGCCAGCACCCGGATTTTCTTATCGGCAGAACTGAGCGCGCGGATTAGCTCACTACCGGCAGCCTCCTCGCCAAACTGGCACCACGATACTCCGCACAGAAACACGTAAGTTGAATTCATGGCCGGTCCCATCCTCCTTGAACGCCCACACCCTGTAGGATGCTCTTCCTCAGCAAAAGTTTCTTTTCATACTTTCATCACGGTATGAGTCCCACATTAAAGGTGGATTGCAAAAATCCTGGTTTCACAAGAAATTAATGTCCCGAATCGACCCCGGACATCCACCCAACCTCACCATGAATAGTGCGGCAGCCGGGCCAAACGTTACGGGCCTGGTGCGGGCGTCGCATGGGCACGGCGGTAAATGCCACTCTTCTTTTGCGCGATGGGAATAAATCGAAAACTTTGCTACAGGAAGTATCTACGTGCTCAAGGAGAACCTAGAGGTAAGACCGGCTTTGCCCCACATGCGGCTAAGCCGGTCTCGGGCCCGACGTAAAAAAACTAGAAGTGCAGGGTGATTCCCAACGAAGGCTCGGCGGTATGAGCCCAGGTCCCGGTGGAGGAAGTCGAAACGCCAAAGTCGGGCGACTTGTAAATCAGCCCACGGAACTGCAACCGCAGCCCGAGCGCGTCCGTCAGCCGGTAATTCGCTCCAACTCCATACAGGAATGTGCCTCTGGTATCCGAAGTGGCGTCTGGGATACTGAACGTGGAAACGCTGATCGGGCTGAATATCAGCAACCCGCCTCCACCCAGTACAAACGGGTTCAACTTTTTCTTGCGGTCCATCTGATATACATACGCCGCCGTCAGTTCATGGACATTTGCCTGCTGTTCCTGAAAGGTAAAAGCCGTGCTGTTGCTATAGATATGAGAGTCACGCGTGTATCCATAGTTCAACTCCACGCCGGAGTGGCCACGAAGTGTATAGCGAAAGCTCCCCAAAATCCCGCCGGAATTTGTTACCGACTGGTCCAACCCATTTCCCGAAGTGTCCTTGGAAAATACCGCGGTTCCGCTCACCGCAACATCCATCCGACCCTCTTGCCCAGCGGCGATACCTACCGCAGTCAGCAAGCCCACTGCAACGAACGCGACACGACGACGCATGAAAGACTCTCCTCGATCCACCGGCCTCGACCGGCATTTAGTGGAAGTGCAATTAGTCGGATGCGCTTACCCGCTCAGGTTAGAGGGCAAAAAATTGAAGTTTTGTTAACAACTGTAAAACTGTGTAAAGCAAAAACATGGCCGAGCTGCCCATCTTTAAGTCGCGTTCTTTGCGGCCAGGGATGGGGGTTTTGCGGTCAGGCAACTAACTCTTATACGGCCACTGTGCCTGAATAAACAATCCACCGTCAATCCCAACCGTCTGCCCACTGACAAAGCGGGCCCCGCTACTGCACAAAAACGCCACCACTGGAGCAATGTCCGCAAACGTCCCAACCCGCCGCAGCGGAGTCAGCTTCGACCAAGTACCGGCATAGTCCGGGTCCTCCTGCCGTGTCCGCTCCGACTCAATCGCCCCTGGCGCCACGCAGTTCACCCGAATTCCATACGGCCCCAATTCCACCGCCGATTCCTTGGTGAACATCTCAATCCCGCCCTTGCTCGCGGTATAAGCCACCAATCGCGGAAACGCCAGCCGGTTGCACCCGGAGCCCAAATTCACAATCGCGCCGCCATTTGTCTTCATGTGCCGCGCCGCCTGCTGCGTGCAAAGAAAGCATCCCTTCAAATTCGTATCCACCACCGTGTCCCACTCTTCTTCGGTCACATCGAGCAGTGGCTTGAACGTTTGCACTCCGGCATTGTTGACTAGGATGTCGAGTTTCCCAAAGCGTTCCACCACCAGATCGCACATGCCCGCCACCTGCGCGCGGTTGCGAATGTCGGCTTCGATGGCCAGCACTTCCACGCCCAGCGCGGAAATCTCTGCCGCCGTAGCTTCGACCATGGCGACGGGATCGCCAAAATAATTTACCGCAATCCGCGTGCACCCGGAGCGCCCCAATTCCAGCGCGATTTCCTTTCCAATCCCACGACTTGCCCCGGTGACCAGAGCGGTGCATCCGTCAAGCAACATGCCAGCCTCCCAAAACGCCGCCTATAACATGGATTTTCAATACACCACATCCTGTCATCTCGACCGGAGCACAACCATTCCGTGAAGCGGATGGTTGTGTGGAGTGGAGAAACCTTGAGGTTCGACGCGTCCATCCCAGTCTGTAATCGTAGCACTGTCCATTTCTGGTCATTACAATCCACCGGCGAACACGTCTAATCCACAACCAGCCTTCAACTGATAAGAAATAGAGGATTTAACCAAGCCGCCAATGGCAGCGATATTGCCACTCGGAACCCCGAGACGCTTTATGCAAGATTTCAAATTCGCCCTCCGCCAACTGCGTAAGTTCCCCGGCTTCACCATTACGGTAGTGCTGACCCTGGCTCTAGGCATCGGAGCCAACACCGCGATCTTCACCCTGGTCCACGCCGTCCTGCTCTCCTCGCTCCCGGTGGCCGATCCATCCACTCTCTACCGCATCGGAGACAAAAACGACTGTTGCGTGGACGGGGGGTTTCTCAACGATGACGGCGATTTTGATCTGTTCTCCTATGATCTCTACCGCAACTTCCGCGACAATGTCCCTGAGTTCGAGCAACTGGCCGCCTTCCAATCCGGGCACAACCGCGTGAATGTTCGTCGCGCCGGAGGATCGGCCAAAGCGGAGCGCAGCGAATACGTCTCCGGCAATTACTTTACGACTTTTGGCGTCGGCGCTTACGCCGGCCGCACCCTGCTTCCGTCGGATGATGCAATCGGCGCAGCTCCGGTGGCGGTGATCAGCTACCAGGTCTGGCAAACCGATTATGCCGCCGACCCCGCCATTGTAGGCGCAACTCTCTACATGCAAAGCCGCCCCGTGACCGTAGTCGGCGTTGCTCCTCCAAAGTTTTTTGGGGATCGCATCGATAGCGATCCACCACAGTTATGGGTTCCTCTTTCTGCCGAGCCGGTGATCGAAGGGGAAAATACCATCCTCGACCGCTCTGCCGCCAACTGGCTCTACGCCATTGGCCGGATCAAGCCAGGGGTAAATATCTCCAGCCTGCAAGCCAAGATATCCGTAAGTCTTCGCAATTGGTTGTCCACGCGAGACGAATACACGCGCAACGGGGGGGCCACGGAAATCCCCAAACAACATGTAATCCTGACCCGTGCCGGCGCGGGTGTCGAAAACATGCAACTGGAAACCGGTAGCGGCTTGCGCCTGTTGATGGCCATCTCCGGCCTGGTCTTGCTGGTAGCCTGCGCCAACGTAGCCAACCTGATGCTGGCCCGCGCCACCACCCGTCGCTCGGAAATTTCCCTGCGCGTAGCGCTGGGAGCAGCCCGCGCCCGCCTGGTCCGCCAGATGCTGACGGAGGCCATCGTTCTCGGCTGCATCGGCGGACTGGTGGGCTTAGCGTTCGCCTATGGCGGAATACAAATGATCCTGGCGCTGGCTTTCCCGGGCGCCAAAAATCTTGCCATCGATACTCATCCCTCGGCCCTTGTTTTGGGTTTTGCTTTTGCGCTTTCACTACTTACAGGAATCGTATTCGGCATTGTGCCTGCATGGATTACTTCCCATTCGAATCCGGTGGAAGCCCTGCGCGGGGTCAATCGCTCCACTCGCGATCGTGCTTCTCTCCCGCAAAAAAGCCTGATCATCTGCCAGGCGGCTTTGTCCCTGGTATTGCTGGTCGCGGCCGGACTCCTCACAAAAACTTTGCGGAATTTGGAGCACCAGAACTTCGGCATTGCCACAGCCAACCGCTACGTAGTCCACCTCGATCCCGCAGGAGCAGGCTACAGCGTGGCCAAAATCGGGCAGCTTAACGAGGAATTGGAGCGCCAATTTTCGGCCCTCCCCGGCGTGCAAAGCGTAGGTTTAGCACTCTACAGCACCCTCGAAGGCAACAACTGGGGAGAGGGAGTCCACCTCGAAGGCCGGCCCGCTCCCGGGCCGCAGGACGATATAAATTCGTCATGGGACAGAGTGAGCCCACGCTTCTTTGAGACGATTGGCCAGCCCATGATTCGCGGCCGCGGATTTACCGATCAAGACACGGCCACTTCGCGGCTGGTTGCGGTCGTAAACCAGACCTTCGTCAAGAAATTCTTTCCTAAAGAAGATCCAATTGGACGCCACTTTGGTACCTACCTGGACAAGTACGCGGGGAGTTACGAGATTGTCGGCGTGATCGCTGACGCAAAATACACCGATGTGCGCGGTCCAGTACGCCCAATGTACTTCCGCCCTATAAGCCAGCCGAATCTTGCGATGTTCGACGATCCCAACGCAAAAGAGGGCGAAACCCGCTCCCTTTTCATTAATTCGATGACCTTGCGTTTTCTAGGAAACCCGCAGGACCTGGAATCGATGGCCCGCCGCACTTTGGCAAGCATCAATCCGGACCTGACCATGTTTGACTTCAAATCGCTCGACTACCAGGTAGCAGACAACTTCAACCAGGAACGCCTGATCGCCCGCCTGACCGTGCTATTCGGCCTACTGGCGCTGGCCTTGGCTTCAGTCGGTCTCTACGGCTTGACCGCATATTCGGTTGCCCGCCGCACCAGCGAGATCGGAGTCCGCATGGCCGTGGGCGCCAACCGCGGCCAGGTGTTGGTTTTGGTCATGCGAGGCGCCTTGCTGCAAATCACAATCGGACTCGCCATCGGAATCCCGATCGCGCTGCTCGGCGGACATTTGATGTCCAGCCAACTCTATGGCGTCAGCACGTATGATCCCATCACACTGGGGCTGGCCGTAGCGGTCCTGGCAGTCTGCGCCGCAGTCGCAGGCATTGTTCCCGCAAGACGCGCGTCCAGTATCGAACCCATGAACGCGCTACGCACGGAATAGTCCCCAAATCCTCGGTCCTCCCGGCCGATGGTGGTGAGGAGGGGAGAGCCCGCCCTGAGCGAAGGCGAGGGAGGTTCTGTGTTGTTGCTTACTATGCTCAAGAACTACTTCACGCCCTTATCCGGGTCCCAAGCCCCTTGCAGCTTGCGCACAAAAATCATCTGCCCAATGTGATACGCATTGTGCGTCCCGATGTGCGCAATTTCCGAGGCATTCGCTTCCAAGGTTTTCTCATCCGCGGTTTCAACGAACGTTTCCAGATCGGTCATTACCTGGTCGAGCTGCTTCACCGTGTCCGCCCATTTCTTGGCATCAAAATTGTCGAAGGTTTCGTCGTTGTTTCCGCTGAATTTTTCCGCGGGCCGGCCTGTGAACTTCGCCAGCTCCTGCCGGTTCCAGAACAGAAGATGGTAAGTCAACTGTCCTACCGAGTGGTTTCCCTTGCCATCTTTCCAATTGGCCTGTTCCGCCGTCAGCCCATCCGCTGCCACGTTGACCGGCACAAACCACTCCTTGACGTTGTGCGTAGTCTTCAACTGTTCCAGCAAAATGCTTCGCAGTGTCGCTGGTTTCGGGCTTTGCGCGAAGGCCTGAAGTGAAAAAGACAAAACCGCAAGGGCAAGAAGAGCTTTCATGCAGACATATCCTCCTGAGAATGTAAGTAAGGATAGACGTAGTCCGCGGGCTTTTGGCTAGCAAACAAAAATGGCCAGTTCGATCAGCACCGGACGCTCTACAGCACTTGCGTCAGAATTACTGCGTGATGGGTGGATCGTCTTTCCACCCGGATCCAACAGGTCTGGGTGAAAAGTACGAGCAAGGTCTTCTCGACTCAATTGGCGTGAAAGAGTGCCACTCCAAGCTTGGAGCGGGCGTGGCTTTTTATGGGATGGTCATGAGCGGCGACCATCCTGAAACATTTTTCTGCTTTAATCCGCGAGGGCCCGCGTAAATCTGCGGCCAGGCGTTACTGCGGCTTCATTGCCAATTGCTGCTCTCCCGGCGTCATCTGCCTCCACACCACACTGAGGTCCTGTTCCAGTCGCGTGTTATTCGGGTCCGAATGCAGCGCTTTCGCGAACCACTTGTACGCCGAAGGCAAATCCCGAGTTACGCAGTGGCCTGTGGAGTACATCGTTCCCAGCGTACTCTCGGCGCGCGCATGCGAACGCGCTGCCGCCGAAAGCAAACTCTTGAGCGCCAAGTCGCAGTTTGCCGGAACTCCGCCGGTGCCGTAAAGATATCTCTGCCCCTGTGTGAACAAGGCTTCGCCTGGCGGAACTGGAGGTTCGGGCTCAGGCGCCGGAGCTTTCGCGCGGACGGGCGGAGCTGTCTCAACCTTCGCGGCCACAGCAGTTTTCTCCGGCGCGGGCCGCACGCTCTCCGCTGCTGGCGCCACAGGCTTGGTCTCCGCCGCAGTTTCCGTCTTGGCCTCGGCGGGCGGAGTTGATCCGGCACTACTTGCTGGAGACGATTCAGCAGGTTCACCCGGTGGCTGGCTTGCTTCCGGCGAAGCGACCTGGCTCGCTGCTTCAGGCGCAGGTGTAACTGGAGTCGAATGGGAGGGTTCCACCGGGGACGACGCGGGGGTTGTGGCCGGCGTGATCGCGGACGAAGACGCCGCCCGGGGAGCGAAAGGATATCCGCCGCGATAGTACTGCCATCCCAATCCGCCAGCCACGGCCAGCAAAATCAAAACCAAGAAAATCCGTCCCCAAGCGACCGTTCGCTCCGCGTCCTCCTCCTCGAGAAGATAACTGGGCGAACTGCTGCCAGGGGCATCATTCAACCCCAAAAAAGACATTCCCCCGGTCACAGGCAGATCAGATTTCGAAGAAGCGCGAGATGGAGCGTACGCAGATTGCGCAGCCGTCGCCGTGGGCAGCCCGGCCGCAGGTGCAGCAGGTTTCGCGGGAGCTTCTTCTTTCGGAGCAGGCTGAAGTACCGCCCCGCAGACTCCACAATAATGATAAACCGGGCTGTTCTTATACCCGCATTGTGTACAGCGAATCATTCCCGCGGATTCCATATTGCTAATAATACTAGGTTGCGCCATGCAATTAAGATTACCGCCAAGGGTACGCGGTTGGCCGCGTCTCTTAACGTTAAGAATCCATTGGGTGAAGCATCCTTACGAGTGCCCCCAGGAGTCTCGACGCTTCCGTCGAGCAGTGTCTCAACCGCAACAGGAACTTTCAGGTAAGTAACCCCAAACACAAAAGCGGTATTTCATTGCGTTATCGGATCGGCCGCGGGGTCACCTCATGACGGTGACCGCTGTAATCTGTAGGTCATCGGAAGGCAAATCTACAATGAAATTCCACCCCATGGTTGCCCAAGGCCAACCCCGGCGCTGGGCGAGGCAGACCGTCGACCTCCCCGTCAAAGTTGGTATTTGCCGCGATTCCGAAACCGTCCTGGTTCCCGGACGAGTCACCGAACTAAGCGAAGGAGGCATGTCCCTCTACGCAGGCATGTCGCTCAGACCCGGAGACCTGCTCGAGGTCGAATTCGAGTTGCCGGTCCCCCAGACCGTCCAAGCCGTAGTGCGCAACCGCACCGGCTACAACTTCGGATTGGAATTCGTAGAAACCCTCCGCGGATAAGGCGCGGCAAAGTTTCGAAAGGAGGTCAGCTCCAAGCCAAATTTTCAAATGGGGGCCGGCTCAGCGCGTCATAGCTGAAGCCAAAGTTGTGCGACAACGGGCCCTGCAAATTCGTCAGGCGGTTCATAGTGTCGAAGGTGAAAAGTGTAGGTGCCGGTGGCGTTGTACTCCGACACCTGGGTCAGCCGCCTTGCTCGAAGGGATTAAATCTTTCCGAGTTGCCGTTTAGATTTCATGATCATGGCCAGGCCCCGCATCTCGAAAGACACGAGATACGGGGCACCTCAAGAAATTTACTTTTCATTTCCTTCCAAGCCAGATGGGCGCCACCCGCTCCCGATTTCCAGATTTTTATTTTCCATTTGTGTTTTCTTGTTCTTACTCCACTTTTTTCATTGCGCTCGCAACGCCGTACCACACTTTCCGCTTGCCCATCTCAGGAAAGTAAGGCACGTCATAGACGACTATGACCAGGTCGCCTGGTATGAATTTGACTAGATCAGGCCGAGGGCCAGTCCAAAATGCTGAATGCAAATTCAATATCTGTTCAATCTCATCTCCAGGTGCGATTTCCACAAAGGTTGGAATATTTCTTGTGAAATCTTGATCGAGGCGCTGAAAGAAAGTTTCCAGCTTTCCATTTCGCATCAGTAATAGGCTCCACCGTGATGCACCCCAACTGTTGCTGTCCTCCCAGATGCGCACTGGGTGATTTGTGGGGTTTTTGACTTGAACACGGGCCTCTCCTTTAGACGAGAGGTTCATAATTTGAAGTGTGAGTGCGGTCTGAGCAGTAGCAATACAGCCGGTACAGGCGAAAACCACAATCAGAATTAAACGTTTAACGAAAATCATTTCTTCATCACTCCATGGATGTCCCCGATTCCCCTATTTACCGGAGATTACTTTTAAGCCCAATGAAGATTGGCACCTTGTGCTGCGACGTGTATAAATGAGTTCCAATCTCTAATAAAGAACCAATAAGCGAACGTGCCATTAGGCAATTTCTCAATTGGGATAGGTAGAGGTGGAGAAATACCTGGCTTGCTTTCCCCCGCGTCGATCCACAGCTCTTTCGTATCTTGAAAATTATATTTTTGGTCGGGAGGATCAACTACTAGGTAGACAAAGCCAGAGAGCACCAACTCAGCTTCTTTGTAAGATTCCCGTTCGTCCTGAGTTACCGCATCAGGGTCGCCGGTGCACAACCGAAGTGTGAGTGATAACTTTCTTAAAGCGAAATCAATATTGAAGCTCTTAAGCAAAGCGTCATGAAAACCGTTGGGTAGCGAACTCTCTATTTCCTTTAGTTGCATAGTCTGTGCCCTAATTGTTTTGTACAAATCCTAGATTTATTGAGTCCTTTCGTTAATTTGCTTGGGATAGAATCCCATAGATAATTATCAACAGAGTTCCAAGCCATCCCGTTGTTGTAACAGCATTCTGTACTTGTTGACTTGGGCCTCCCGACCCGGCAGGATTGGAAGACTGAGTCTCGGGGCCTGATGTATTATTAGGAGCTTTTGGAGTTTCCGCCTTTGGTTCAGGCACAGTTTCGACCGGTACCTCGGTGCCGGGAGCGAGATGCTCCTTACAGCCATTGTGATGCCAATGGTCGCGTCCCCGCCATCCTGGCAAACCAGGTCTTCCGCGATGAAAATCCAGATAATCGCCAGTAGGATTCCGCCATCTAGATCCATTGGGATCCAAATATGACGGATCACGTGTCCATTGCGGGCCTAACCCAGACGGATCCGCGGGCAATTTCCCAAGACCATCTGGATCAATGTATGTTACCGGTCCATTGTTAACATAACGATAAAAATCTACATCCCCACCTTCAAATGCCAGTGGGTCTTCGTTTAAAAAACGACTCGTGGCAGGATCTAGATATCGCGCACGGAAATAGTAAAGCCCTGTTTCTGCATCAAACTTGCGCCCCGTATAGCGAAACGGGTTGAGTGTGGTTCCCACAATGTTCGTTAATTGTCCATACGAATTGTACGTATAAGTATCAGTGAGTGAACCGGACGAGTTGCTGAGCGAAGTTGTAGCGCCTAAACCATCTACCTCAAAATATGAAATCGCACCATCTTGAAGAACGCCTAAGGTTTCATCTATGCCAGAACCTTTGGTATAAGTCGCTAAAACGGTGCCTGTATTATTTGCCGTCTCAATTACATCTGGGCCGTCATACAGGTAATTGATAGTTCCACTCGCCGAGCTCTTTTGCACTCTCCTTCCCCACGGATCATACTTAAATGACACCGTTCCTCCAGAAGCCGGCAGCACCACCGAAGTCAGCCGATTCTCCGTGTCCCAGTTGTACGTCGTCGTCCCCGACGAATCCGTCTTCGAAGTCGTATTCCCATTGTGATCGTAGGTATACGAAGCACTCGGCGTCGAGGTCAGCTCGTTCGACGAATTGTACGCATACGGCGACACGCCCAGTGACGACAGCCTATT
>CAZETZ010000006.1:0-75109 GCA_964514735.1 uncultured Acidobacteriaceae bacterium
GTTGCCGGTTTTTGGTCTGATGGATGTTGTGGATGGAAACCTTCCATCCCTTTGCCGGATGGCACTGTGCGCAGTTGGGACCAAACTGCCGCTTGTGTATTTCGGCATGGCGATCGGCGCACTTGTTCCCTACGTTGCTGTACACGGGCTTCACGTGGCATTGCGTGCAAGCGACACTCTCGTGCAGTCCACGCAGGGGATAGCGCGTCTGATTGTGGTCGAATTCAGGTCGATTACGAATCGGTTTCCATCCACTCAGCGTGTGGCAGTTTTGACAAGGAATGTTAAGAGGACCGTGGGGACTACGCGTAGTAGTACTCGCCTGAGGCGCAGCCGCGAAGGCCGTGGCGCCCAGTAGCAAAAGCAGACTTATCCCGATACGATTCCCGAATCGGAACACGCAAACCACCTCGTCTCAACCTGAAACGACTATTTCGGCCAGATCGCTTCAGACGAAGGGTTGCGCAAGTCTCCCTCTTGCGCAACTTTCCGCAAATTTCTTACCCAACCGAGCCTAATTCGTTGGTTTCATTTGCAAAAGTTACTCAAGGCCGTGGGCCATTGTACGACGGGACCAATGTACTGCGGCACCAAAAAAAGCCCCAAATGCACTTCCGTGTATTCGTAAAACCTGACCTCGGAAGCCGGTAAGTTTACATAATTTACGGTTTCTTTACATCAATCCCTTGGACTTTTCAAGTTGATTTAGCAAAGATCCGGACTTTTTTCTCCGTGTATCCTCAAGACCCAACGCCCCTTTCAGCGCTCCATGGCAGTCGTTGCATTGTTTTGGGGTTGGTTTATAGAAGAGGACGGACTTTGTTCCAACCATGCGCATGGTCTTGTGGCAGCCTTCGCACTGAACATTTTGATGTGCGCCGCGCAGCGAAAATGTGGTGCGCGTCTCGTGGTCAAATGACGACGGTTTCCAACGTCCAGTCGTATGGCAATCCGCGCATGGAGTGGCGCCGTCCTTGGCGAACTGCTTGCCGTGCGGCTCCTCGTGGCAGTCTTCGCATTTGCTCGGCGCCGACTTGAAGTCGACATCGATCAGTTGGGTCCCCAGGTCCGCCGGTTTGTGGCAGTCGATGCAGGCTGTGGCCTTGTGGGCGCCGCGCAGCGGGAATGCCGTCTGGTCATGATCGAAGCGGGTGAGTTCCTTCCATGATTTGGTGGAATGGCATGCCTGGCAGCCCAGCGTTTTGCCGTCCTTTCCCGCCACGCTCATTCTCTCGGCGAACTGGCTTTTGTGCGGGTCCTGGTGGCAACTGGTGCAAGCCAAATCCTGCCAGTGATACTGCTGCGTCGGCTTGGGTTTAAAACTCTCGGAGGTTTTGTGGCAATCGGCGCACGGAACTGCCACGTGCCCGCCTGTCAGTAAAAATCGCGTTTCCTTGTGCCGTGTCAGGTTAAACGTAGATGGGTGATAACCATCCACGGTGTGGCAACGCGCGCAATCATTCAGGTACGGTGCGGCAGCGAACTGTCCGGCGTGTTCGTCCTTGTGGCAGTCGGTGCAATGTTGGAACGCAATCTTGAACAGCGTGTCCTTCCCCTTGGGAATGTGACACTGCGCGCATTCCAACTTAGCGTGGCCGCCCTTGAGTGGATACTCGGTTTGCGCATGCTCGGTCAGGCCAAAGGTGGATGGCTTGAACCCATTCACGTTGTGACAGGACGCGCACTCTCCGTTGTCCGGCCGCTTGGCAAACTGCCCCTTGTGCGGATCGGGCTTGTGGCAATCCATACACTTGGCGAACACCAGAGGTTTTTTGAAGTCGCCACCCGCATGGCACTGGACGCAGCCAACCTCCTGGTGTTTTCCCAGCAATGGATATTTTGTCTTGGAGTGGTCAAAGCTCGCGCCTAACGCGCTGGTGGAGATTTTTTTCCATCCACCGGTGTTGTGGCAGGTCTGGCAGGTTTGAGTAAATGTGCCGTGATGAGGATCGGCGTGGCAATCAGAACATTTACCAAAAGCCAGTCCAGTATAGCGCGGCAGATTGTCGGGCCCCGGCGTATGGCATTTCTCGCAGGCGACTGTCGCGTGCAGGCCGGTCAAGGGATAGCGCGTCTTGGAGTGGTCGAAGTTCCCGCCCTTGCCGACGCTCACCGACTTCCAATCATTGTAGGTATGGCACTGCAGGCAGTTCTGCCCCAGCCGCCCCTGATGGTGGTCTTCATGGCAAGTGGTGCACGTGGGGGAAAGACCCAGATACGTCTTGCTCAAATCCTTAATCTTGATCGCCGTCCGCTCGCTCTGCGCGATATGCTGCGGCGTATGACACTTGGTGCAGGCAAGACCCGCGTGTTTTCCTTCGAGTGTATATCCGGTCTGCTTGTGATCGAAGCTCTTGATGTCAAATTTGATCAGCGGAAAATCCTCGCCGTTGTGGTCGGAGTGGCAACCGGCACACTCCTGGCTGGATCCCGGCTTGATGTCGTAAGACGCGTGCAATCCCTTGTGGGCCTTGATGCGGGAAGCAATTTCCGTGTGGCATTCACTGCACCGAAAAGTTGGGGTCCCACGCGACAGTTGATGACAGGACGTACAGTTGGTGGAACCGTTCAGCGATTGATGGGGACGCGCCAGCGGTCCCGGAGAAATCTGCGCTGCCAGGTGTGGCAAAGCCAGCAGGCCCAACAGCACAATTCCCCCGGCAATCATTCGCGACCATTGTAGCCATCGGGATTGATGCGCAAGAATCCGGACCGGCTGGGGAATTAAAGGCACGTTCCGCTCACTTTCACCACGCCCTGGAAAGGGCGAGTCTAGCATGCGAAGCAGCCGGCCCGAATTGACGAAAGTACAAGTTCACTTGTGGTCCTTAGTCTTAGCTGGGGGATGCCGCCGTTTTGGCTTCCCGCTTGAGGGCGTGCTCCAGGGTTCGATCGAGGGCCGATTTTGCTTGGGTGTACTCTTCGGTGGAAATGCGTCCCTGTTTGTGCTCGATTTCCAGTTGGAACAACTCTTCTTTTAAGGCAGCGAACAAAAGGACGGACGGACGAGCCGTCGCCAGGGTTGCGGCGGGCGCCGTAGCTGGGATTGGCGCTACAGAGTCCATCGGTAATGGCGAAGGCAGGTCTGGAGTGGGCATGGAAACAGAGGATGTCATGCGTCGGCGACGGCCCACATAAATCATCAGTACAACCGATGCAACCGCGAATCCTCCCAACACCGCCCAGCCGAACCAACCCCTAGAAGTGTCCGCATCTTTCGGCGGCGCCCCGTTACCGGCGCGAGGCTGATCCATACTATTTTCGCTCTGCGCGCCGGGACCCGTATTCGTGTTTCGGTCCTGCAACACTCCTGTGCCGGAAACGTGGAATGTCAAGGGCTGCCCTGGCTGGGTATTGGTGGCCACCTGCACTGTCGCGCCGGTTTGCCCCGGATCCTGCATCGACTGAAAACTGCTCCCCGGTTCGGCGCTGAACTGCATGCTCTTCGGCAACACCACCACCATGTGCTGCGCGGGATACAGCGTTTTGGGGTCAAGGCTGGCAGATCCGTTGTAAGGGAGATGGAAGGTGACTTGAAATTCGGTCTGCCCCGGCCGCAAAGGAAAGATGAAAGCGTAACGGTTCTTTTCTTTCTGCGGAACGGGACTGGAATTGACCGGCTGACCATTCGCGGTCTTTGCCATCCCATTGTCTAATTGCGCGCCTTCGGGAAGATAGAACTCAAAATTCCGATCATTCATTTGCGTGCGTGGTGGGCTGGAGCTGTTGCTCACAGCAAAGCGCCGCACTACTTGCAGCGATCCACCTTCCGCTTGAATCCGCAGTACATCCGCGGTAACACTCAGCTCTTGAATTTTTTGGACCGCGTCGTAGACCTGCAAGGCGACCGAGGTTGTCCCTGGAGGCGCCATGCGGTGGTAGGTCACACCCTGATGGATGGCCCGTAGCAGATGGGGAGCTCCCGGATCATCAAGGTGGAAGCTGAACGTTCCTGAGCTATCGGTTTTTGTGCGAGCAACTTCATCCATGCCCTGGGCCAGCCGGATTAACACCACTTCATCCCCCGCGGCAGGTTTATCGCTCGTAGAATTGGTGACTGTTCCGGAGAGAGTTTGCGCGGAGGAGATACCCCCCATGACTACCGGAAGGAATGCGTATACAACGAGAAGACAGAACGCAGGTGAAGATGGGCGATGGAGTTTCACGCCTGAACCTCATTTCTTGTTGCGCGTGTGTTCCAGGCATGGATTGACCCGCCCGCAAGCTGCCAGGCAAGAATCCCTGCCACTCCCTCTCCCACGGTTATCTTAGCAAGCGGCGCAAGTGTGGTGAAGATGACCAGTTCGATACGGAAGAAAGGCGCGAAAGTTAAAGTCTGGCGGAGAGGGAGGGATTCGAACCCTCGGTACAGGTTTTAGCCCGTACAACGGTTTAGCAAACCGCCGCATTCGGCCACTCTGCCACCTCTCCCGGCGATTGGAGATAGTAGTTTATCACCACCCAGACATGCTGGAAGGCAACGACTCTCTCCATTTTTATTAGGCGCTGCGTTGAGCGCTGCGACCTCGGGCTAGGGTAGCGACCTCCACCCGATTACGCCCGGACTCTTTGGCGCGGTACAGGGCTTGGTCGGCGAATCGGACCACCGCGTTGACGTCGTTGGGGTCCATCGAGGAGTCGGCCACTCCGATACTGACGGTTACGCTGAGTTCGACTCCTGCGGATTTCGCTGGCCCAGAGGGTCTCACGGAAATTCGTTTCCGCCGGGCGCGGCGCCGGTCGGGACCATGGCCGGCGTTGCGCCGGTCGGCGGCGCGGCGTACGTGGAAAGAAAAGTTTTCAATGGTCTGCCGCAAGAGTTCGAGGTGTTTCAGGGTTTCGCCGGCCGACTTGCCTGGAAACAGAATGCAGAACTCTTCTCCTCCCACACGGTATGCCTGGCCGCTTCCCGTGACGTGGGCCAAACGCGCAGCCACCATACACAGCACTTGATCGCCGATGTCGTGTCCGTACGTGTCGTTGCAGCTTTTGAAGTGATCGATGTCGACGACTGCAATCGTGTATTGGTCCTGTAACCCTAGGATGGCGTCGTTAAAGGAGCGGCGCGCAGGCAGGGTGGTGAGCTCATCATGATAGGCAAGGACGTAGGAGTTTTCGATGATGGAACCCAGCAGAATCAACCCGGCGCTGGCCACGTAAGCGCGGGCAAGGGGGCCGATTGCCCCCGCTTGCAAGCCTAAGAAGGCTGTGGTCAGCGCCCAGAACAAACCGTTTTCCACTTGATTGCCATAGAGCAAGAACCTTGCCAGCAAAGTGACCGCTACCAGGAAAAACAGGACCCAGGCGAGCTGCGGAATTCTTGTCCACAGAAAGAGGCGAGGACTGAAAATCAGGGGATGGAGGAAGAAAGGGGCAGTCGCGTCCGGACGGCAGATTACCGCCACAAAAACAGATTCCACGAATAAAAGTCCCAGCCGCGAGCCGATGGAGTTGAGGGCCAGTCCACGTTCCCGGACGAAGGCGAACAGGGCAAAGTTCACTGGCCAGAGAAAAGCCACGGCCTCTACCGCGATCCGCCCAGCGCCGGTGGCCGCAGTTGGGGCAGCAAAAAATTCTATCGCGCGCTGCCCTAGGAACAGAACCAGCAGGGCAAATAGGACCCGGCTGGAATGAAAGCGGCTGACTAATAACATCCCTCCGCCAAACACAGCGTAGTAATAGAAGGTGATGGCTGAGGGAGCCAGCGGGATTAGACCGCTACGCAACAGCAGCGCAGTTGCGGCAAGGATCAGCGCTCCGGGGAAAACAAGCGACTTGAAAGTTTTGTGGTCCCAGATCTCCACGCTGTAAGGGGCCCCTATTTCTGAGCGAGAATGAGGCCATTATCTCCGCTGGCCGGGCTGGTGTTGAGTGACCGGCGGGGTTCCCGCCTCGAAATGTACTCCTGGAGAGGAATAGGCTAGTGATAGTTCTGGGCGGCGGGATTGGGTAGGTGCCGGTAGTGCCAAGTTTTCAACTGTTTCCCAGAATGGGAAGGATAGCCCTTTGAGCGAGCGGTTCCATCTTGCCCTTACCCGGTTCGTGACTAACAATCGGAGTGTTTATTAAAGACATCTTATGCGCATTCTGATTGCTGAAGACGACATTGCCTTGGCCAGTTTCGTTAAAAAAGGTTTGGAAGCGGAGCACTATGCGGCAGACGTATCCAGCGATGGGGAGCAGTCGCGCGCCATGGCGACCGAACTCGACTATGACTTGGTGGTGCTGGATCTCAACCTGCCGCGGCTGGATGGCGTGGCCGTGCTGCGCTTTCTGCGCACCAAAAAGCCGAGTGTGCCGGTTTTGGTGTTGACCGGGCGCACGCGGGTGGAAGACCGGGTGCAGTGCCTGGATCTGGGCGCGGACGATTATCTGGTGAAGCCATTTTCCTTTACCGAGCTTTCGGCGCGAATCCGGGCGCTGCTGCGGCGCAGTCATTTGCCGGCCGAGTCGGTGCTGGCGGTGGACGATTTGAAGCTGGACCGGGTGGAGCGGAAGGTCGAACGCGGGGGAAAAAGAATCGAGCTTACCTCCAAGGAGTTCGCCTTGCTTGAGTATCTGATGCGTAATGCCGGGCGGCGGATCACGCGGGCCATGATCATCGAGCATGTGTGGAATCTTTCCTTTGATACCTGTACCAACGTGGTGGATGTTTATGTCAACTACCTCCGGCGGAAAGTGGATGATGGGCACGGAAAGCGGCTGATTCACACTATTCGCGGCGTGGGTTATGAATTGAGCGCGCACGCGGAGGCGAACGCTTGACGCCCGAAGTTGCCGCCCAGGAAGTCGCCGGCGAAAAGCGGCAGTTGGTTTCCGAGCTCTTTCATGCCTTGAGCCAGCCGATCACCGCCCTGCGCTGTTCCCTGGAGTTGGCCTTGCATACTCCGGCTTCCGTCCCTTCCAAAGAAAATCTGCAAGCCGCATTGGCGCACGCGGAGAAAATCGCGCAACTGGCTGGCGGCATTCGTGAACTGATACAGGCCGATGATCCGGGGGATACGAAAACAGAACTGGTTCTGGAGGACTATCTTCGGGAAACCATTTCCGACCTGCAGCCGATCGCCGCCGCGGCACAAGTGCAAATGCGTCTTGGCGGGAGCCTGAGTGTCCGGGTCATGGCGGAGCCCAGGCGCTTGCAGCAGGCCTTGTTTTATTGGCTGGAATTCGCCATCGCGTCCGCTTCCCCAGGGTCGGTCATGGACCTGCGCATGAGCGAACAAGACGGGCAGGCGGTGGTCACGCTGTCGGCGCCGCGCAAGCAGATGGACCAAGCCGAGCTGCCATGCGCCGGCCCGGAGGGGGAAACCCAAGCGCAGAAGCTCAGCCGCCGCCTGGGTCTTGCGATTGCGGGGCGCATGTTTGAGAGCGTAGGGGGTGGATTGCAAGTGCAGGATGGCGGTCCGCTGCGTTTGCGATTTTACCTGCCGCGGGCCAGTTGAGGAAATTCTCAATCAAGCAAGTTTTTCCCGAAATTCTGTTCTTGCCCATTCGTGGGAAAGATTTGCCGTCAACAGCGAATCCTAATCTGCGGCTAATCTCGTTCTTAACTCTCCAGACTTAAATCGGTCCCATGACCACATCTCTATGGCCTGCGCCCGATTCCGGCGGCGTGTTGGTGGCAAGTCCCAGTTCCTCCTTGCGCGAGCAAGTGCTTTCCAGTTTGCACGACCGGCACTGCCAGGTGCATGAGGCTTCCGGCGGGGCCGATGCTTTAACCAAGCTGGAGAATGGAAACTGGCAACTATTGTTTCTCGACCGCCGGCTACCGGACTTGGACGCGGAAGAGTTGATCGAAGTGATCAAACGCCGCTTTCCCGGAATTGAAGTGGTAGTGGTTGACTCCGATGGCGGAGCAGTGGTTCCAGCCTACGGACGGGCTGGCTGGCAGCAGCTCAAGCCGCACTTGCTGCGTTCGAAAGCGGAGAGTTCGCCGCTCCGGGCGCCCGGGGAAATTTCTGCGGTTCCATCCGACCAGGAATCCGATCCACTGCCGGGAATGATTGGACAGGCAGCGGCCATGCGGCGGGTCTACGAGTTGGTGCGGCGGGTCGCCCCGCGTTCGACCACGGTGCTGATTACCGGAGCTACCGGGACCGGCAAAGAATTGGTGGCGCGCGCGGTCCATCGTTTAAGTCCGCGCTCCGCCAAGCCGTTCATGGTGGTCAATTGCGCGGCCATCCCCGAGGCGTTGCTGGAATCGGAGTTTTTTGGCTACACCCGGGGGGCTTTCACCGGCGCGGTGCAGGCCTATTCCGGGCGAATTCAGGCGGCCCAGGGGGGGACGCTTTTTCTCGACGAAATTGGCGAGTTGCCCTTGGGATTGCAGGCCAAGTTATTGCGCGTTCTCGACCAGAAGGAAGTCCAGCGCCTGGGGAGCAGTGAAAGCGTGCGGGTGGATGTGCGCATGGTGGCGGCCACCAACGCCGATCTGGCGGATGCGGTCCGCAAAAAGCTGTTTCGCGGCGATTTGTATTACCGCTTGGCGGCCTTCCCCTTGCATCTGCCGGGGCTGCGCGAGCGGGCCAGCGACATACCAACTTTGGCCCAACACTTTTTGCGGCAGATTGCCCTGGAATCAAGAAGCCCCGCGCCGCCCTTGAGCGGCGATGCGGCCCGCGCCCTGGAACTGCATTCCTGGGAGGGCAATGTGCGCGAGCTTCAGCAGGTGATGGAGCGGGCCGCGATTCTGGCCTCCGGGCAGGAGGCGATCCTGCCCCAGCACCTTTATTTCGCCGGGGAGGACCGCAACCGGCCGCTCCGCGAGCCGGCCGCCGGCCGCGCCTCCGGGTAAGAAAAATCTTAGCTGCCAGGGAACAAGCTGGCAGCCGTGTTGCACGCAGCGCACTGTATATGGCCAGTCCCTCTGCCTCTCTCGCATTGTCTTCGGCGGTGCCGCAGCCGGAGTTGATTTCCCTGGAAGAACGCTCGCTGGTGCGGGCCTTTGCGCTGTTCACCGACGCGGCGGCCGCGCTGGAGCGGTCCTATGCGCAACTGCAGGGTGAAGTGGCGCGGATGCGGCGGGAACTGGAGGAAACCAACCGGGACCTGTCGCGAAGCCTGGAGAGCAACCAGCGCATGCAACAGCACCTGGACCGGATTGTGGAGGCGCTGCCCTGCGGGGTGCTGGTGGTTGAAGCCGGGGGACAGGTTTCGGTGGCCAACCCGGAGGCGCGGAAGTTGTTGGCGGCCCCGGACGGCCTTCCCCTTGCGGTGGTCGACCAGTTGCCGGATTGGGCGGTGGAGTTGCTGGAGCGCACTTCCGCCCAGTGGGGCGAGTCGGAGTTTGCCTGCGCCCAGGGCGAAACGGAATGGCTGGCGGCGCGCCGGGCGCAGTTGCCGGACGGCGAAGGGGGCAGCGCGATTTTTATCGTGCGCGACGCCAGCGAGTCCAAGCGGCTGGAGCGGGCGCAGGACGCGTTGCGGCGGCGGCAGGCGCTGGCCGAGATGTCCGCGCTGCTGGCCCATGAGATCCGCAATCCCCTAGGCAGCCTGGAACTGTTTGCCGGCCTGCTGGCCGAAGCCGGGCTGGGCGGCGAAGCCGAGCAGTGGGTGGCCCATGTGCAGGCCGGACTGCGCATGCTGTCCGCGACCGTGAACAACGTTTTGCATTTTCACAGCCCGCCGCTGCTGGAGCTGGTGTCCACCGACCTGGGGCAGATGCTGCGCGCGATGGAAGAGTTTTTGCGTCCCCTGGCGCAACAAGCCCGGGTGCAAGTGGAACTGGAACATCAACTGGACGGAGTGCTGGTGGCCGCCGACCATCATCGCCTGGAGCAGGTGGTATTGAACCTAGCGTTGAATGCGTTTCGCTTCCTGCCGCAGGGTGGCAAGGTCAACCTGCGCGGCACGGTGGACGAAAAACAGGACCCTCGCGTGGCCCGCCTGGAGATCCGGGATTCAGGGCCGGGGGTCGCGGCCGAGCATCTGGACCGCATCTTCGAGCCGGGATTTACCACCCGGCCGGGAAGTCCGGGACTGGGGCTTGCGGTCTGCAAAACCATCGTCGAGCAGCACGGAGGTCGTATCGCGCTGTCGAGCACGGCGAATGGCGCCACCTTCAGCCTGGAATTTCCGCTGCTGGAGGCGACGCGATGAAAGCACTGGCCATGGACCAGGAAGCGGGTCCGACAAATGTTCCAGCCGCGCCGCTGCCATTTCCCACCCGCTCGGAGCTGCATCAGGTGCTGGTGGTGGATGACGAAATCGGCATGCGCTCGGCGCTGGAGTCGAGTTTTCTGCGCCGGGGGTGGAAAGTGGAGAGCGCGGCCGGGGTGGGCGACGCGGTGGCGCGTTTTCGCCGCCATATGCATCCCCTGGTCATTACCGACATCCGCATGCCGGATGGCGACGGTTTTGCCGTCATGCGCGAAGTCCGCGCCCTGGCCCCGCAGACCGCAGTGATCCTGCTGACGGCGTTTGGCAGCGTGCCGGATGCGGTGCACGCCATGCGCGACGGCGCCTTTGATTATCTGATCAAGCCGGTGGCGTTTGAGCCGCTAGAAAGCGCGGCCCGGCGGCTGTTGCAACAGGCGTCCCAGGCCGGGGTGGCCTTGGTGGGAAACGCCCCCGCTTGGCGGCGGGCGATCACGCGCGCCCAGCAGGTGGCGGCCACCGACGCCGATATTTTGCTGCAGGCCGAAAGCGGCGCCGGCAAGGAGCTGGTGGCGCGCATGATTCATGGGCTGAGTCCGCGGCGGGGGCGGCCTTTGGTGGCGGTGAACTGCGCGGCGTTTCCCGATACTTTATTAGAGAGCGAATTATTTGGCTATGCCAAGGGGGCCTTCACCGGCGCGGTGGGCAGCAAGCCGGGAAAATTCGAGCTGGCCCATGGGGGAACTTTGCTGCTCGATGAAGTGGGCGAGATGCCTCTGCCGGTACAACCGAAACTTCTGCGGGCCTTGCAGGAGCGGGAGTTTGACCGCCTGGGGGACACCCGCCCGGTCAAGGTGGACATTCGCGTGATTGCCACCACCAATCGCCCGCTGGAAGCCATGGTCAAGCAAGGCCAGTTTCGCGCCGACCTCTATTACCGGCTCAATGTAATCCCGCTCAGCCTGCCTCCCTTGCGCGAGCGGGGCGAAGACGTGCGCGCGCTGGCCCAGCACTTTACCCGGCTGTACGCGCCCGCGGGAAGGGCCCCGGCCCTGCGCGAGGAGTTCCTGGAGCGGCTGCAACGGTATGACTGGCCGGGGAACGTGCGCGAGCTGGCCAACCTGATGCGGCGCGCGCTGGCCCTGTCGCCGGAGGAAATCGGACTGGAAGTGCTGGATCCGATGGAGTTGCCGCCGGCCCTGCCCAGTGGCGCCCAGTTGCGGGCGGGAATTTCGCTGGCCGAGGCGGAACGGCGCTTGATCGAAGTGACGCTGGAAGCCACCGCGGGAAACCGCTCGCGGGCGGCGGAGATGCTGGGAGTCAGTTTACGCACCGTGCGCAACAAAGTCCGGGGCTACGGGCTGCCGGCAAGGAGCGACTATGTCCATGGTTGATACCCCGATGACCGCGGTGTTGGGTCACTTTCTCGATCTCAGCGCCTATCGCGAGTCGCTCATCGGCTCGAACCTGGCCAACATCGATACCCCCAACTACCGGGCGCGCGACCTCAACTTCCGCCAGGAACTCGACCGCGCCGATGGCGGAGAGATGCAGTATGCCTCGTTCCATCCCCTGGCGCGGCCGGTGCGCGGTCTGGTGGAACGGCCCGATGGCAATAACGTCAGCCTGGAACGCGAGACCCTGCTGCTGGCCGAGACGCAGTTGAAGTTCAACATCGGGGTGCAGGTGTTGCGGGCGGAATTTCACCGGATCTCGAGCGCCATCCATGAAGGGAGCGCGGCATGAACCTGTTTGGCATGCTGGAACTGAGCGGGGGGGCGCTTTCCGCCGAACGGCAGCGGGCCGAAGTGGTCACCAGTAACATGGCCAATGCGGAGACCACCCGGACCGCCGAGGGCGGCCCCTACCGCAGGCAGTTGGTGGTGTTTCGCGCCCGCCGCGCCCCCGAGTTTCCCCTGATGCTGGCCGGGTTGCGGAACGTTTCTGCGCGCGGGGTGCGCGTAGACCAGGTGGTGAGCGATCCGGCGCCGGCCCTGCAACGCTACCAGCCGGGGCATCCGGACGCCGACGCCAAAGGCTACGTGGCCTATCCCGCGATCAATCCGGTCGAAGAGATGACCGACCTGCTGGGCGCGGTGCGTTCGTACGAGTTGAATGCCGCGGCGGTGCAGGCGGCCAAAAACATGATCCAGCAATCGCTGGACATACTGCGATAGAAAGGCGTTTCCATGGCGGATCCAATTTCAAGCGTGCGGATGGCGGCCCCGGGCACGGGCGAAGCGGCGAAAAGCGCGGGGGGAAAAGAGTGGGGATTTCTCGAGACCTTGCGGGGCGCGATGGACCAGGTCAACCAGCTCCAGGGTACGGCGGATGCCAAGGTCTCGTCCGTGCTCGCAGGCAACGGCATGGATGTGCACAGCGCCATGATTGCGGTGGAAAAGGCGGACCTCTCCTTCCAGCTGATGATGCAGGTGCGGAACAAGATTGTGGCCGCGTATCAGGAAGTTTCGCGCATGCAGTTCTGAGCCGGAGCCGACCCGAGGGCCCCCGCGATTTCCCGGGAGCACAGGGGTGGGATGACGTCCAGCCCGTTTTTTTTAAGCGCTGGCGGTGAAGTCCATACAAGAAGGTGGCAGACGGGCCCAAATCGTTCAGCCAGGTCTTAAACCAGGCGGGGGAGATGCTGCGCGGTCTCAGCTTCGCGCAGCGTGTCATGTTGGCGGCCGGCGCGGTGTTGGTAGGGGCCACGCTCTGGGTGTTTGTGGGATGGATGGGAAAGCCGAAGATGGTCACGCTGTACTCCGGCCTGAAGCCGGGGGACGCGCAGGCCATGGGAGCGCGGCTGGCGGCCAAAAACATTGCCTATGAACTCTCCCCCGATGGCGCGACCCTCTCGGTCGCTGGGGAACAGTTGGATGCCGCGCGTCTGGAGACCGCGGCGCAAGGTTTGCCGCGCAATGCGCGCCTGGGGTTTGAGCTGTTTGATTCGCCCAACTGGGCGGGATCGGATTTCACCGAAAAGGTGAACTATCAGCGGGCGCTCGAGGGCGAACTGGAGCGTACGCTGCAGACCCTCAGCGAGGTGGAGGCGGTACGGGTCCATCTGGTGCTGCCCCATGAATCCTTATTCACCGACCAGGAGAGCGAGGCCAAGGCCGCGGTCATCTTAAAGACCCGCGGAGGAAGGCTTTCCGAGCAGGCGCAAGCGGCCATCCCGCAATTAGTGGCCAGTGCGGTGGAGCAGTTGCGTCCGGAGAATGTGACCGTGGTCGACGCCGACAGCAACACCCCCTTGCTGCGCCCCCATGGGATGGGCGGAGGACGCGCCGCCTATGATTTGGACGAAGAGCTGGCGAAAACCATCGTGCACACCCTCGAGCCGGTGGTGGGCGAAGGCCATGTGCGCGCCAGCGTGCATGTGGAATACGACCTCAGCACCAGCGAGGACACGCAGGAAATCTACGATCCGAAAACGACCGCCGCCCTGACCCAGCAAAAATCCGACGAGAATCTGGGAGGAAGCGGCCCGGCGGGAGTGCCCGGCACCGCCAGCAATCTGCCCGCGGGGACGCAGGGCGCGGTCACGGTGGCCCCGGAAACCTCCACCTCGCACTCGGAGAGCGCGACCTTTGCCGTCAGCAAAAGCACCCGGCACGTTTCCCAGCCTCCGGGCCGCATTCGCCGCCTGGCGGCGGCCGTACTGGTGGATGACGCGGTCGATGTCACCGGCCAGAACGGCAAGCAAACCGCGAACCGGCGCAAACGCAGCGCGGAGGAAATGAAACAGATCGAACAGCTCACCGCCGCCGCCATCGGCCTCGATAGCCAGCGGGGAGACCTGATTTCCATCCAGAACCTCTCGTTCCAGGAGCTGCCGGTGGAAGCCCCGGCCGCTGCCGGAAAGTGGGACTGGGTCCGGCGCCTGCTACAGCAGTGGTCGTTTGTTCTGCGCTATGCCGGGATCGCGGCCTTGTTCCTGATTGTGTACCTGCTGATTCTGCGTCCGGTGAAGAAGCAAGTATTGACCGCCTTCCAGGAGTTGCCGGCTCGGCTCGCGCACACTCACAAGGAATTGGCCAAAGCGGAAGCCGCCACCCAGGCGGTGGAGATCGAACTGCCGGGGGCCAGCGATCAGGCCCGGCGCGCCTCCGCGCTGAAGAAGCAGTTGGCGGACAAAGTGCGGCACGAGCCGGCCGCGGCCAGCCGTCTGGTACAGACCTGGATCCGTGACACAGGGAAAGAGACATGAGCGTCGCGCAGAACGCGCCCAACGGGTTACGCAAGGCCGCCATCCTCCTGGTGCTGCTGGGCGAGGACGTGGCCAGTGAAATCTATCGCAACCTGCCGGAGGGCGAAGTTGAACAGCTGACCACTACCATCGCCGAACTCGAGTATGTGGACCCGCAGACCGCGATGGCGGTGCTGGAGGAGTATCACAACCTGGCGCTGACCCAGGACTACCTGGCGCAAGGCGGGACCGACTACGCCAAGAAGCTGCTGGTCAAGGCCTTTGGCGAAGACGGCGCGCGCCAGCTCTTGCAGCAGGTGACGCACACCGCGGAGATGAGCGCCGCCAAACTCGATTCGCTCCAGAAAGCCGACCCGCAGCAACTGGCCAAGTTTCTGGAGACCGAACATCCACAGACCATCGCCCTGATCCTGGCCCACCTGGACTCCAAGCAGGCCTCGGCCTTGCTGATGAAGTTTCCCGAAGAGCTGCGCGCCGAATCCATCCGGCGGCTGGCCCAGTTGCGGCAGTTTTCTCCCGAGATCGCGCAGAAAGTTTCCATGGCTTTGCATAAGCGTTTGGAAGCGTTGGGGGAGCAGCACCGGCGGGCCTATGCCGGAGTGCAGGGCGTGGCCGACCTGCTCAACCGGCTGGACCCGGTCACCACCAAAGTAATTTTGGAGACCATCGAGCGCGATGACCCCAAGCTGGCTTTAGGCATCCGCAACCTGATGTTCACTTTCCAGGATTTGCTGGGAGTGCCGGAAACCGCCATTCGGGAGATTTTGGGAGGATTGGACAAGAAGAACCTGGCCATGGCTTTGCGCGGGGCCGATGAAGAACTCAAGAACTATATTTTCAAGTCCATGTCCTCGCGCGCGGTGGAAATGCTCAAAGAAGACATGGAAGTGCTCGGGCCGGTGCGCTCGCGGGACGTGATCAAAGCGCAACAGGAGGCGGTGGCGGTGGCCCGCAAGCTGGAGGCGGAAGGGAAGATCACGCTGGGAACGGAGGGAGAAGACGAGTATGTCGTCTAGCCCGGCGTTGGGTCTGAAAACCAAAGTCGAGACCCGGCCGTTTCCCTATGCCGATGCGGCTGGGACCGCGCCGCTGACCGCCTCGCAAGCGGACCCTCCGAACTTTTCCCAGGCGCGGCAGGAGCCGGAGGTCCTGGAGGCCGCGCGGCGGGAAGGGGAAGCGCGGGCCCGGCAAACCTTCGAGCAGGAGTTAGAAAGCGTCCGCAACAATATTCGACTCGCCCTGGTGAATTTCGAGAAAGAACGGAAGACGTATTTTCAAAACGTGGAAAGCGAAGTGGTGCAATTGGCGCTCAGCATCGCGGGCAAAGTGTTGCACCGCGAGGCCCAGGTGGACCCGCTATTGCTGGCGGGAATTGTGCGGGTGGCGCTGGACCGGATGGAAAGCAAAACCAAAATTGTGGTGCGCGTGCATCCTTTGTATGCGGCCGATTGCCGGGCTTTTTTTGCCCACGCCATGGAGCCGCGCCAAGTTCCGGAAATCGAAGAAGACCCTGGAGTCGAGCCGGAACAATGTGTGCTGCAAACCGAGCTGGGAACCACCCAACTGGGAATCGAAGTCCAGTTGAAGGAGATTGAACAGGGGCTGATGGATTTGCTGGCGCAGCGTCCGCAGGCGGAGGGTTCGTAATGGCAGACCTGCTGGCCCCGTATTTTTCTCGCGTCAATTCCTGCTCCGCCTTGCGCTGGACCGGGCGGGTCACGCAGGTGAGCGGACCATTGGTGGAATCGCAGGGCCCGTACTGCTCGGTGGGGGAACTGTGCCAGATCATCGATGCCGGCGGCCATGTTTTTCCGGGTGAGATCGTCGGGTTCCGGGGGAGCACGGTTTTATCCATGCCCCTGGAGCGGCCGGCCGGGGTCCGTTATGGGGACCGGGTGCTCACTTGGGGATCGCGTCCCATGCTGCGCCTGGGAAACGATCTGCTCGGCCGGGTGGTGGATGGGATGGGCGAACCCCTGGATTCCTTGGGGCCATACGCGGGATGGGACTATCAAGCGATCGATGCGGGCGCCCCGCTGCCTTTGGCGCGGGAGATGATTCACGAGCCGATTGGTTGCGGCATCCGCGCGGTGGATGGATTTCTGACTTGCGGACGCGGCCAGCGGCTGGGCATTTTTGGCGGAAGCGGGGTGGGCAAAAGCACGCTGATCGGCATGATGGCGCGGAACACCAGCGCGGACATGACCGTGGTGGCGCTGATTGGAGAACGCGGACGCGAGGTGCGTCATTTTCTGGAAGACGCGTTGGGCGAACAGGGGCGCAAGCGTTCGGTGGTGGTGGTCTCGACCTCCGACCAGTCGCCGTTATTGCGCATACGGGCCGCGCTGGCGGCGACCGCGGTGGCGGAATATTTTTGCGGACGCGGAAGTAACGTCCTATTAGTGGTGGACTCCCTGACCCGGCTGGCCATGGCACAACGGGAAATTGGACTGGCTGCGGGAGAGCCGCCGACTTCCAAAGGCTATACCCCGTCGGTCTTTACCCTGCTGGCACGCCTGATCGAAAGGGCGGGAAAGTTCCACCGGGGAAGCATTACCGCGTTCTACACCGTCTTGATGGAAGGAGATGACCAGCAAGACCCGTTGGTGGATGGCGCGCGCGCCCTGCTCGACGGACATATCGTGCTGGACCGCCGCCTGGCAGGGCAAAGTCATTATCCGCCGATTGCGGTACTGGACAGTATCAGCCGGCTCATGTCCCATGTGGCCTCGCCCGCGCACCTGAGGAAGGCGCAGGGCTTGCGGCGGTTGCTGGCGGCCTACACAGCTTCGGAAGACCTGGTCCGGATCGGCGCCTATCAAAGAGGGGCGGACCTGGTGCTCGATCAGGCCATGGCTGTGATGCCGGAGTTGAACAGCTTTTTGCAGCAAACTCCCAGCGAAGCTGGGGCCTTGGAGCAAACCGTGAAGCGGCTGCTGGCCATTGCCGCCTGAAGCCATGGCCTTCCGCTTTCCACTCGAGACACTCCTGCGCTTGCGCCGCAGTGTGGAGCGCCAGCAGGAGTTGCTGTTGCTGCGAGCGGTGCAGGAAGTCGTCGCCGTCACCCAGGACATGGCAATGTTGGACCACTCGATTTCCGCCATTCGAGAAAGCGAATATCAAGAAGCGGGGCCGACCGTGCGGGCGGCACAACTCCACTTTGACGCGGTGCGGTGCGCGGTCCTGCGCGCGCGGCGGCGGGAGTTGGAAGCGGTCCTGGCGCAACGTCAACAGACGCGGACACGGCGCCAAGCCGAGTTTCAGGCGGCCCACCGTGATCGCGAGGCCATCGAGGTCCTCCGCGAAGAACACCTGCAAAGCTATCGCCGGGACCAAACCCGGCAGCAACAAAAGCAGCTCGATGATATGTTTCTGTTGCGCCGGGAATATCTGCGGCGCAGATAACTTTGCCCGGACCTAGGCAAGGCTTTCCAGTCCATAAGCCCTGAGAAGTCTCTTCACCCCGAGCGCGATGGATCGGCAGAATGGGTGTTTTCTTCAATCCAAAGAACTTACCCGGATGGAGCAGGAAGTTTCCGAAAGTCCGCGGCCTGTGGTGCATGGATTGCGATGACAGCAATCTATGGAAACAGTGCCAGTCACACTTGGGGCGGTGCTTCCGGGAATAACGGGAGTGCCGCCTTTTTTCGCCAAAGGGACAGTGGCGAATACGATTGGTGGCGCGGCAATGGGAGGATTTCTCCAGGCACTGCAAAGTATGGTCGGGCAAAGCAGCGCGGGCGCAATACCTGCAAAGGAGGCTGCGCCCGCGCAGCAGGATAAAGTTGAGCAGGATAACGATAAAGACACCGTCAAAGATAAGAAAAATCAAGAAGCGAAGCCTTCCCCTCCTTTGGGATTTCTTGCCGCCGCACTCCCTCCGCCGGCAACCGCACCATTGCTTCTTCAGCCAACTGCGGCTGGGGGCGCCAAACCAAGTGGAGTCGAGAGCGCTGTGGCGACTTTGCCGCAACCCGATGGGACCCAACTGAAATCCGCTCCGCTCGAAGCACGGACCTTCGTAACCGCTCAGCCCGATGTGAATGATGGAGCGCAGCCGGCAACTCCGGCTGCATCTGCGTCATGGTTGCTTGCTGCGAGCGAAACTGGACAGCCAAAAGAGAAAAGCGGAGCACGCGGACCCGAGACCGTCGCCGCTCCTCCAGCGGTGATGGCAGACAAAAAGTTGGCCGCCCCCGAACCTCTCCTACCTCCGCGAAACCTGCCGGACGACCTTTGCCCGGTGCAGTTGGCCCATGGTCAGCAGGCAGAGAAGAGCGGCGATCCAGTGTCCGCAGAGACGATTCACAACCTGAAGGACCGCCATGATGACAGGGTCCAGGAAAAAGCGAGCGAGCGGGCCGCACCTCTCGCGACGCCCCCACTCGGTCCCCCCATCTCGAATCTCTTGACCGTGGCTGCTTCCGTGGTATCGAAGGAGAGGCCACACTCAACCACCGGACCAGTGTCGCTTCCAGAAAAACCACTGTATGCCCCACCCGCTACGGAGGTCCCGGTTCACACTACCCCGGAGACGGAGCCAGAAGTCCGGCCACTTGCCGTCAGTCCTGCAAACCCGCAGGACCTGCAAGTTCAGCCCGTTTCAGACCCAGGCGGTTCGCAGCCAATGCAATCATTCCAGCTTCTGAGCGACAGCGCGCTGAGCACGCAAGCCGCGGAAACCTGGGAACTACAACCAAAGGGCCCGGCTTCGCGGAAAGCCGGAACAGATTCCATCTCCGCAAAGGCCCAGGGGCCGCGGGTTGATGCAGACCTGCCTGTGGTCAAGCTTCAGGCGCGTATTCCGCTTCCGGCACAAGTCTCGAACTTGCCTGCCGGCGATGGCGCTCTTTCAGTCCTTCCCCCAACACTGAAATTCGAGGCCCGGCCGCAGGCGATCGTCCGGCCATCGGGGCATGATGTACAGCACGAGATCAAACCCGACGTGCCGCCCCAAAAGACAGCGCCCGCGCCCGATGGTCATGATGCCGCGACCCCTGCTGTCACGTCGCCGCCAGCTCACCTGGCGCCGCTCGAACCTGTTCCCATCGGAGAAAAAAACGCGAGCATCCCGCCGCAAACAGTCCCGGCCCCAAGTGTGAGTGGGCCGGCGGCGGCCATGCCCTCTTCACCTTCTTCGCCGGAAAAATCACAGCTCCCAGTTTCTTCGCCATCCGACGCGCCCATCCCGCCACCTTTGCCGAGCGACCGAATTCAGGCCGCACGCCTGCTCGACCGCCTGGGCCAGGCGGAGATGCATCTGGGGATGCGCACCGAGACTTTCGGAAGCATTCAGGTGCATACCGTGATACGCGACAGCCAGGTGGGACTCACCATCGGTAGCGAGCGGGGCGATTTGAAAACGTATCTGGCGGCTGAGGTTTCGGGACTGGAAGCCAGCCTGCGCCAGCACGATTTGCAATTTCGCGACGTCCGCTTCGTGTCCAACAGCTTTTCTCCGGGCGGCAATCCCTACGGTGGCTCCGGCTCACCCTCGCAATCGTTTCAACAGGGGCGTTCTTTTCCCCAGGGGACCGCCCGGTTTGTTTTGCCGGAAACCAGGAATGAAACGGAAGCCGTCAATCACGAACCAGCGGGACTCAGCGTCCATGCGTGAGAGGGAACAATGAACGTCAATCCGATCAACCATGCCAGCAGCGGTTCAAATCCAACGAACAGCAATAACTCGGCGGTGCAAACCGACAACATGTTTCTGACCCTGCTCACCGAGCAATTGAAAGCGCAAAGTCCGTTCGATCCGGTGGACCCCGCGCAATTTGTAGGACAGTTGGTGCAATTCAATACGCTGGACCAGTTAATTCAGATCCGCCAGCTTTTGCAGCAAGCCGCAGGCACGTCAACCCAATAACCACACTTCAACCAAGGAGTTCTCATGCCAACTTTCTCGATCCCGCTGTCCGGGCTGACGACGGAATCAACCGCGTTGTCAGCCATTGCCAACAATCTCGCCAACCTTAACACCACCGGATACAAAGATTCGGTGGTGCAGTTCCGCGACCTGTTTTATCAGAGCATTGGGACCAGCGGATCAGGCGACCCAATTCAACTCGGGGCCGGGGCTGGTGTGGCCGCAACCTCGTCCTTGTTCACGCAAGGCAATGTCAACCCCACGGGTGTGGCCACCAATGTCGCGATTTCCGGCAGCGGTTTCTTTGTGACCCAGAATAACGGGGTGACCACCTACACCCGCGCGGGAGACTTTTCCGTCGACAAGAATGCCTTTCTGGTCACCGACGACGGACAGCAGGTGCTGGGCTTCCCCTCGGTGAATGGCGCGATCACCACCGGGCAGGGGCTCAAGCCGCTGCAACTGGGGACAGGACAGATCAGCCCCCCGAACCCCACCGGGAATGTGCAGATCAATACCAACCTGGATGCCACCGCCGCCGTGGGAGACACTTTCTCCACCCCCATCACCATCTTCGATTCCCTGGGCGCCAGCCACGTGCTGACATTTACCTTCACCAAGGCCGCGGCCAATGACTGGAACTACCGAATCTCCATCCCTCCCTCCGAACTCAATCCGGTGCTGGTTGGAGGGGTGCCGACCCCGCAAACCGGAATTCTGGCGACTGGGTCCTTGGGCTTTGACGGGAATGGGGTGTTGACCGCCACCGCCGCCGGCACAGCCGGCGCCCCCGCTTTCGCGGGGACCGGAAACGGGACCATGACTGGGGTCACGGCGGGAGGGGCGAGCGCGGCCCAGACCGTCACCATGACCGCAATCGATCCCACCCACTTCTCGGTCGTCGGTTCGGTCTCCGGTCCACTGGGCACGGCCACCGTGGGGACCCCGTTCACCTCCGGTCAAATCAATTTCACAATCAATGCCGGAGGCACGGCCTTCGTCGCCGGAGACGCTTTCACCGTGGCCACAACCGCCGGCGCCTTGGGCAACGTCACTGCGATTCCGGTTAACGGATTTGCCGATGGCGCGGCCAACACGACTTTCAACTGGAATGTGCTCAACGGAACTGTGCCCGTAATCTCGCAGGTGGCGGCCGCAAGCAGCACCTCTTCCACCCAACAGGACGGGGCGGGGAGCGGATCGCTCGAGAGTTTTAATATCGGCAGCGATGGTCTAATCTCCGGAAGTTTCAGCAATGGCAAGACCGCCATTCTCGGGCAACTGGCGCTGGCCACATTTCCCAACGAACAAGGACTATTGCGCACCGGACGGAACGGATTCGCCGAGACCCTGGCTTCGGGACAAGCGGTGGTAGGTGCTCCCGGGACAGGCGGTCGTGGAACCTTGTCCGGTGGCGCGCTGGAGCTTTCCAACGTGGACATCGCCAGTGAGTTTGCCGCCATGATCGTCGCCCAACGCGGCTTCCAGGCCAATGCGCGGGTGGTAACCACGTTCGATGAGGTGACCCAGGACACGATCAATTTGAAACGATAGTCAAAGCGAAACTTGAACTTGCTCTGCCCTCGTCAATCGACGGGGGCAGGGGTAATTTTCAAAGGACCTTAATGAACATCTTCCAATCTCTTCCCTCCTTTGCTCGTGAGATTCTTGTCCCGAGATCTTCGCCCGGATCCACCCATGCTCTATGTGGTGTGGGGACAGTCATTTCAAGGTAGATCTTGAGGCGGAACCAAGCCCTGTGCTTTCCTAATTCCGCGCGGCATCTGACTTGCACTGCGAAGCGGTGGACTGAACTCACGCTGACTATGGCGGGCGTTGCTGTTGCACCGAAACCCGAACCCGTACCTCCCACCGAGGACCCATCCGCCTGGGCGCATGTGGCCCACCTCCCCTGCCAGTTGACGGTTGATTTACCGGTGCCGGAATTTACCGTGGGGAATCTGGCCAACCTGGAAAGAGACAGCATTGTGGATTCTCACTGGAATGTCACGCAGGATGTGCCGTTACGGGCCAATGGCGAACTGATCGCCTTAAGCGAGTTTGAAGTGTTGGGGGACAAGCTGGCGGTGCGCGTGACGGAACTGGCCTGAGGGGAGATGCTCGGATGGTTCAGGGAGCAAGAGTGGAACAAAAGCAAACGCGATGGACCATCGCCCGGCGCTGGATGCAGAAGTTGCTGGGAGGGCTGCGCGCGCGTCCGGAAAAGTTGTTGCGGCTGACGGAAACGTTGTCGCTTGGAGAACGGCGTTTTCTTGCGGTGGTCGAGTGCGAGCGGCAAAAATTCCTGATCGGGGGCACCGCCAGTTCTGTGTGTCTGCTGACCGAACTGGGAGCCGGGGGGCTCCGTGCCACCACCTCCGGCGCCGCCCAGCCCTGGGACGACGTATGGCCTTAAGAAAATTTTCCAAGTGGGCGCGCGTAGTGACGCTGGCAACCCTCTGGCTCCACGCCCCGTGTCTGTGGGCAGCCCGGCAGAAAGCCGGTGGCCTGCCCTGGACGGCCGGCGGCGCCAGTGGCTCGGTGCCGTGGAACATTGTTGTGCTGCTGACGCTGTTGACGGTGCTGCCGGCGCTGCTGCTGTCCATGACTCCGTTTGCCCGCTTGCTGGTGGTGTTTCACTTTTTGCGGCAGGCCCTGGGCACGCAGACCACTCCCAGCAATCAGACGCTGATCGGCCTTTCCTTGATCCTCACTTTTTTTCTCATGCAGCCGGTGGGGGCGGCCATCGGGCAGGTTGCCATCGTTCCCTTTGAGCAAGGGCGGGTCGACGCGCTGGAGGCGGTGGAGCGCGGGGCCGGCCCGCTGCGGCAATTCATGTTGAAGTATGCGCGGGAAAAAGACCTGGCGTTGTTTCTGGAACTGGCCAGGGAACCGCGGCCGGCCCGGCCGGAGGACGTGGCCATGCGGGTGGTGGTGCCGGCTTACATGCTGTCGGAGTTGCGCGCCGGCTTCCAGATCGGGGCGGCGCTGTATCTGCCGTTTCTGGTGATCGACATGGTGGTGGCGGCGATTACCACTTCGATCGGCATGTTGCAGCTTCCGCCGGTGGTGATTTCGACGCCGCTGAAGTTGTTGCTGTTTGTCATGGTGGATGGGTGGAACCTGCTGGTGGGATCGCTGATGAAAAGTTTTGCCTGAGCGGGAGGTGCTCACATGTCGGCAGACCAAGTCGTGGAACTGGCGCGGCGGACGCTGGAAGTCGCGCTGTGGCTGGGCGCGCCGCTGCTGGTGATCGCCACCCTGGTCAGTGTGGGGATCAATATTGTGCAGGTCTTGACTTCGTTGCAGGAGTCCACGCTGTCGACGGTGCCGCGCCTGGCCGCGGTGGCGGTGGCCCTGTTTCTCCTGTTGCCGTGGATGGTGCGGCGGCTGGGGATGTTTACCGTGGCGCTGTTCTCCGACTTTCATCCGTTCGTGCGTTAGGGGAAGCCATGGCCGCGCTGCAGCTCGATCAGGTGCTGGCAGCAATTGTCTTTGTGGGAGTGCGAATCGGCGGCGTGATGCTGTTTCCGCCGTTTTTGAACAGCGGCGGAATTCCTCTGCCCATGAAAGCCGGGCTGACGCTGGCGTTGACCGGGTTGTTGTTTCCCGTGGCCGGAGTGGTGGCGATCGCAAGCGATGCCATGGGTTGGGTGCGGGTGGTGGGAAGCGAGATGGTGATCGGATTGATGCTGGGCCTGGTCCTGCAAATGGTCTTCGAGGCGGCGCAGTTTGCCGGACAAGTGGTCGGTGTCCAGACCGGGTTTTCCTTGATTACCCTGCTCGATCCCCAGACCCAGGCGGATACGCCGGTGCTGTCCATCTTTCACCAACTGATCGTGCTGCTGATTTTTTTTCAGTTGAATGTGCATCACTGGCTGTTGCGCGGGCTGGCGGCGAGTTTCCGCTATCTGCCGCCCGGGGCGCCGCTGACCCGCCCCCTGGCGGGCGTCGTCCTGCTGCAGGCGGCAGGCAGCATTTTCCTGATCGGTGTCGAGATCGCGGCCCCGGTCATCGTGGCCACGGTGATCGCGGACATCGCGTTGGGATTTGTGGGAAAGGCGTCTCCGCAATTACCGGTGGTGCTGGTGGGGCTCTCGGTCAAAAACATTTTGGGGCTGGCGGTGCTGGCGGCGTCTTTGACTTGGTGGCCGGGGATCTTCGAACACCATTTCGCCTCCGCTATCGCTTTGGGAGAACGGCTGCTGCATTACGCGAGGTAAAGCAGGGTGCCAGAGAGTAACCGGACAGAAAAACCGACACCGCGACGGCGGCAGAAAGCGCGGGAGAAAGGGCAGGTCGCGCGCAGCCGCGACCTGATCAGCAGTTGCGCCGCCATGTCCGGGTTGCTGGTGCTGGCGGCCCAGGTCCCCGCCTTTGCCGGCCGCTGGCGCATGTTGCTGGCGCGCGCCCTGGCCGGGGCCCCGGCGCTGGAGATGGGAAGCACTGCCTCGCTGCTGAATTGGGGTGGTTCCCTGATGTTGCAGACAGCGGGACTGGTATTGCTGTTGAGCTGGGTAACGGCCATGGCTGCGGCCCTGGCCCAAGGCGGGCTGGTGTTTGCGCCGGCGGCGCTGCAACCCAGCTTTGCCCGGCTCAGCCCGGCGGCGCGGGTGGAGCAATTGTTTTCTCTTCCCGCCGTGGGACGCATGTTGAAGTCGCTGCTGCCGGTGGCCGCGATTGTGTTTCTGTCGGTCACGCTGCTGATGCGGGATTGGGGAGCGCTGCCTGGGTTGCTGCACCGCAACGCGCGCGGGTTGGCCGGGTTTGGACTGGGCCGCATGTTCGAGATCGCCTGGAAAGCGGCGCTGGTGCTGCTGCTCTGGTCGGGGGTGGACTATCTGCTGGAGCGGCAAAAAATCGAAGGCGACCTGCGCATGAGCCGCCAGGAGCTGGCCGATGAGTACAAGGAAATCGAGGGACACCCGGCGATCAAGGGCCGCATCCGCCGCCTGCAACGGCAGATGCGCAAGCGGCGCATGCTCGAGGAAGTAAAAAAAGCTTCGGTGGTGATCACCAACCCCACCGAGTATGCCGTGGCGCTCGAGTATGGGCCTCTGCTTCCGGCCCCGAGGGTGGTGGCCAAAGGCCGCAATCTGGTGGCGCAGCAGATCAAAGAAATTGCCCGCTGGCAGGGCATTCCGTTGGTCGAGAACCCGCCGCTGGCCCATGCTTTGTATCGTGCCGTGGAAGTGGGCCAGGCGATCCCGCCCAAGCTGTACGCCGTGGTGGCGGGGATTCTGGCGGCAATTTTCCGCGCCCAGGAGCGCGCCGCAAAAACCGCCGCAGGAGGGGGACGCTAGCCGATGGCCGAGAACTCAATCTCGCTCCCCAACGCGCGCGGCGCGGCCGAGTGGGCCGTCCCCATCGGCGCGGTGAGCCTGGTATTCGTGATGCTGGTGCCGGTACCGGGGTTCCTGCTCGACCTGCTGCTGGCGACCAGCATCACGGCATCGGTCCTGGTGCTGCTTTCGGCCATCAACATTCTGCGCCCGGCGCAGTTCTCCGTGTTTCCCAGCTTGTTGCTGCTGCTCACCTTGTTCCGGCTCTCGCTCAACCTGGCTTCCAGCCGCCGCATTCTATTGCACGGTAATGAAGGCGCAGGCGCGGCCGGGCATGTGATTGAGGCCTTCGGACAATTTGTGGTCGGCGGCAACTACGTGGTTGGCTTTGTGCTGTTTGTGGCCCTGATTGCCATCCAGTACATCGTGGTCAGCCACGGCGCAGTGCGCACCGCCGAGGTCACGGCGCGCTTCACCCTCGATGCTCTGCCCGGCAAGCAGATGGCGATTGACGCCGACCTCAATGCCGGGCTGATTGATGAAGCCGCGGCGCGGGCGCGGCGAGAGCAAATCGCCCGCGAAGCGGAGTTCTATGGGGCGATGGACGGCGCGGCGCGTTTCAACCAGCGCGATTCCCTCGCCACCATCCTGATTACCGCGGTCAACATCGTGGCCGGGTTCCTGATCGGCGTCTTTCAGTTGGACATTCCTCTTCGCGAAGCGCTGAAGACCTATACCGTGCTCACCGTGGGCGACGGACTGGTCACCATGATCCCCTCGCTGCTGGTTTCGATGGCCGGGGGCATGGTGGTGACCCGCGCCTCCTCCGACGTCGGCCTCTCCGGAGACCTGGGCAAGCAGCTGTTCTCCAAGCGCCGTCCGCTGTGGATCGCTTCGGCGGTGATGCTGGCGCTGGCCGCCATCCCCGGACTGCCCAAGTTTTCCTTCCTGCTGCTGGGAGCGGTGGTCGGCGTCCTGGCCTGGCGGGCCCCGAAAGCCGATGCCGAAAAACCCGCGCCTGCTCCGGGCGCGCCCGGCGCCCCGGAGAAAAAGCCGCAGGAGTCGCTCGAAGAGCTGCTCAAGCTGGACGAGTTAAGTCTCGAGGTCGGTTACGCGCTGGTGCCGCTGGTGGACAACGCGCAAGGCGGACAGTTGCTGGCCCGGGTAAAGGCGCTGCGCAACAATCTGGCGCTGCAACTGGGCTTCATCGTGCCTCCAGTGCACATCACCGACAACCCGCGCTTGAAGCCGCGCGAGTACGTGATCTCCATGCGCGGGGTGGAAGTGGCGCGCTGGGAGATGGTTGAAGACCACATGCTGGCCATTAGCTCGGAGGCATCTCCGCCACCGCTGGCCGGCGTGCCCACCCGCGAGCCTGCATTCGGCGTGGCCGCGCTGTGGATTGCTCCGGCGTTGCAGAACCAGGCCCTGGCCTCCGGATACGCGGTGGTGGACCAGACTTCCGTGCTCGCTACCCACCTAGCCGAGGTCATCAAGCAACATGCCGCGGAGTTGCTGACCCGGCAGGAATCCAAGCGGCTGCTCGACCGCCTGGCGGAGAGTCATCCCAAGCTGGTGGAGGAACTGGTGCCCAAGCTGCTTAGCCTGGGGGAAGTACAAAAAGTTTTGCAGCAGCTTTTGCGGGAGCAGGTTTCGGTGCGCGACCTGCCCACCATCCTCGAAGCCTTGCTCGATTCCGCCGTGGTCAATAAACATCCGGTGGCCCTGGTCGAGGCGGTGCGCCAGGCCCTGGGCCGCGCTTTGGTGAAACCGCTGCTCGGAGACGACGGCGGGCTGAAAGTGATCACCCTCGACGGCGGGATCGAAGAAGAGTTGGGCAAGGCGTTCAATCCGCAGACCGCGGCCGGCGCCGCCGCCGGGTTGGGGCCGTCGTTTGTGCGGCGCGTGCTCGATGGGCTGCGGAGTTTGGCGGGCGAGCAAGTGGCGGTGACCAGTCCGGTGCTGCTGTGTCCGACCCCGGCGCGCTTTCATTTGAAGCGCTTGCTGGAGCCGTTTTTGCCCAAGTTAGTGGTGTTGTCGCCGGGCGAGATTCCGGCCGCGGTGCCGGTGCAGTCGGTGGGGACGGTGCGCTAAGCCGGTCGTTGGTCTCAAGTCGTTGGTTGTTGGCCCGGCATGTCAGCGCTCCCAACCGCGAAGACGAACGGCCAAAGACCAACGACAGTATTCATGACGGTGTTTATGAGCGAAGCCAGCAAGAAAGCCTATACCTCGTGGCAGGACGAGCAGGAACGCGAGCGCCTGCTGATGGAGCAGCTCCCCCAGGTGCGCTACATCGCGCGCCGTATCCATGAGCGCCTGCCGCGGCATGTGCCCTTTGAAGATCTGGTCCACGCGGGAGTAGTCGGACTAATCGATGCCCTGCACAAATTCGACCGCGGCAAGCACGTGCAGTTCGGCTCCTATGCCAAGTTCCGCATTCGCGGCGCCATTCTCGACAGCCTGCGGGAGATGGACTGGAGCCCGCGCGACCTGCGGCGCAAGGCGAGGCGGCTGGAAGAGGCGCACAACAAGTTGCGCTCGGAGCTGGGGCGCAATCCGAGCGAACCCGAGCTGGCGATCGAGCTGGGAATGGACTTGCGCGGGTTGCAGTTGCTACTGGGAGAAATTAACGGACTGGAGGTCGGCAGCCTGCGGGTGATCTCTCCTCAAGACGGGCGGGAAGAGGACCTGTGCGACTACCTGCCGGACCAGCCGGAGGAGACCCCGCTGTTGTTATGTCTGCGTTCGGAGATGAAGGGGCTGTTGGCCAAAGCCATCGCGGACTTGCCGGACAAGGAACGCCAGGTGCTCGCCTTGTACTACTACGAAGAGCTCACCATGAAAGAAGTAGGCACGGTGTTAGGGGTGGGCGAGTCCCGGGTCTCGCAGATTCATTCGATGGCATTGGTCCGCTTGCGGGCGCGCATGAGTGAACTCACGCAAAGCGGGCAGGTTGCGGAACGCGTCCAGGGCGCGGCGGGAGGAGTGTAGCCATGGTGGAGAAGATACTGGACCAGGGGCAAATCGATGCCATGGTGCTGGCCGCGCGCGGCGGCGCCACGCCGGAGGAAAAAACCAAACAGAAAAAAGTCGTTCCCTGGGACGTTCGCCAAGCGGCGCAAATCGGCCGCGAGCAGATGCACGCCATCAGCCTGCTGCATGAAGGTTTTGCCCGCAATCTGACCAATTCGGTTGGGGCCTATCTGCGGATTGGGTTCAACGCCGCCCTGGTGTCGGCGGAACATCTTTCGTTTTCGGAGTTCTTGCAGCGCATCCCCGAGATGACCTACCTGGCCTCGCTCAAGTTGGAACCGATGGCGGCCGTCGGGCTGCTGCAACTGGATCTGTCCGTGGCCTTTCCTTTGATTGACGTTCTGCTGGGGGGCGAAGGCAAGGGCGCGCCCCCGGCGCGCGAGATCACCGAGATTGAAGAACAAATCATCGAAACCGTGGTGCGCATCATTTGCCGCGAGTTGCAGCTTGCCTGGCAGGCAATGACCCTGGAATTCGAGTTTGAACGCAGGCAGCAGCCGCAACAGGTGCAGCAACTGATGCCGGCGGAAGAGAAGACCCTGTCCATGAGCTTTGAGATCACGGTGGCGGAAAGCCGGGGGACCATGAACCTGGTGGTGCCGGCCGTGGTCTCCAATGCTCTGTTACGCAAGCTTTCGGTGGGATGGGCGACGGCCAAGCGCAAGGCGCGGACCGATTCCAGCCACCGTTTGCAGGACCGCATGTTGGGATGCGCGTTCCAGGCGGAGTTGTGCATGAATTCGGTCACAGTGCCGCTGCGTGAACTGTCCGGACTGGGACCAGGCGACTTGCTGGTGTTGCGGCGGCGGATTGAGTTGGCCGGAGATCTGGTGATTGGCGGCCAGGACATGTTTCAAGCCACCGTGGCGCGACGCGGGCCACAGCGGGCGGCCCAATTGCTGGGACGTTGTGCTCCGCCAGAATCCGCAAGGAAACATACCCCATGAGTGCCTCCGATCCAGCCCCGCTGTTGGCCGAAGCCAGGGCTTACATGGAGCGCTGGGCCGGGAGTATGGCCCAGGTGCTCGGCCAGATCGCCGGCGCGGCCTTCGCCATCGAATCGACCGAAGCCGGGCCACCGGATGCGGTGCCGCCCCACGACTCCGACCTGCACGCGCTGGTGGTTTCTTCGGGCACCCTGCGTGGAGAGCTGAGCCTCCGCTTTCCCAAGTCAGTCGCCCTCGGCCTGGCGCAGTTGTTATTGGGAGAGGCGCAGAATCCGGCCGCGGAGTTTACTTCCGAATACCGGGAAGCGGCGGAAGAATTGCTGCGGCAGATTGCCGGCCATGCCTCCACTTCCTTGAAGGAACGATGGGGAGAAGTGCAGTTACGGATCGAAACCGGCAATCCCCCATCGTGGCCCCCGGGGGCCAGCGCGTGGATGAGTTCGGCCGCGGACACGCCGTTTCGGGTGTGGGCGGAGTGGCAATTGAGCGCGGCCCTGATCGCTGCCTTGCGTATGGCTGAAGCTAAGGCGCAGGTGCTGGCCAATGCGCAGGCCCAGCTCCCAGCGCCCGGAGCCGAGGACCCATCCCCGGCCCCGCCGCCGGGGAAGACGGCTGCCGCGGGGATGATCGGCAAGTTCATGGACGTGGAACTGGCCGTGACTTTGCGTTTTGGCGGACGGCGTATGCCGCTGCGGGAAGTTTTGGAATTGAATAGCGGCTCGGTGGTGGAGCTTGACCGGCAGGTGCAGGACCCGGCAGACCTGTTGCTCGACGGACGAGTCATCGCCCGCGGCGAAGTGGTGGTGGTGGACGGAAACTATGGTCTGCGCGTGCTCGAACTGGTGCCGCGGTCGGACCCCTAGGGGCGGTCGATGCGTATTTGGAATTGGGTCTCTGAAACCTGGCGGGCATGGGAGTCCACGCTGCCCCATTGCGCGGAAGCCGGTTGCAGGGCAGGCAGCAAGCTTGGCCTACGCCGTGCCGGGCTGGAGTTACAAGGCCGGTGGTATTGCTCGCCGCAATGCGTAGAGAAGGCGGTGCGGCGCTATTTCATGCGCTCGGCGGTGGCCGTGCTGCCGACCCCGCGCGCACAGCACCGTATCCCGCTGGGGTTGTTGATGCTCTCGCGCGGAGAGCTGGAAAATTCCCAATTGCGTTCCGCGCTGGCCGCCCAGCGTTCTGACGGCGGGGGCAGGATCGGGGAGTGGCTGGTGAAGCTTGGCTACGCCACCGAACCGCAAATTACAACTGCGTTGGGCCTGCAGTGGGCCTGTCCTGTAGTGCCCCCACCGCTGGCACGGGGCGATCTGGAAAGCGCCGGGTTGCTGCCCTACCGGCTGATGCAGCAGTTCCGCATGCTGCCGATTTATTTTTCCCGCGCCAACCGGGTGATTTATGTGGCCTTCTCCGAAAGCGTCGACTACACCGCGCTCTATGCCATTGAACAGATGTTGGAGTGCCGCAGCGAAGCTTGCGTAACCGGCAGTTGCGCCATGTCGCAGGCACTGGAAACTCTGGGCCGGGCCCGCCGTTCCGGAGAGCTCCTTTTTGAAGGATGGCGCAGCGTCGAAGAGATGGCGCGGACCACCTGTGGCTGCATGTTGAAAATGGGCGCCCGCACCATCCGGACAGTGGCCTGCGGCGCCTACATTTGGGTGCGGCTTAAAGCAAACGACGAGCAGGTCGATCTCTTATTCCGGCGTACGGAAGCGCAACCCGGCGGGGTAGAGGCCGGGCAAGATGAGAAACCGCTCATACCTGCCCGCCCGAGCCGGGTCTCGTAAACTGTTTTCTTCCCAGCGGTAAAGTCTCGGTCCATGACGCCGATAGAACCTGAGACGGCGGTGGTCGTGGTTCCGGGCAAGTGGGTTTTGGTTGTGGCCACCGCGATTGATCCAGCCGTCAAGCCCACGGAAAAACCAAGGTCAAGCCTATGAACAAAGTGCGCGCTCTGATCGTGGACGATTCCTCAGTCATGCGGAAGATTGTGGAGCGTTCGCTTCGCCAAGCGGGAATCGATCTGGCCGAGGTCCGGGAAGCGGCGAATGGGGCGGAAGGGCTGGGTGCGCTGGGCGAAAGTTCCGTAGATCTGATCCTCTGCGACATCAATATGCCGGTGATGGATGGCATCGAATTCCTGCGGCAAATCCAAAGCGTGCAGAACGCCAAGGGGGTCCCGGTGGTCATGATTACCACCGAGGGAAGCGAGTCGCATGTGGTCCAGGCCCTTTCCATCGGGGCCCGGGGTTATATCCGCAAGCCGTTCACTCCGGAGCAGGTCAAAGAACACGTGGTCCCCTTATTGGATAAAAAATGAATTCACCAAAACATGCACTTTCGCAGGAAGGAACCCCGGAGAGCTGGCTGCCGCTGCTGGAAGTAGCGGTGAGGGAAGTGTTCGAGATCATGCTGGGCTGCAAGCTGGAGCCGCTGGTCGAACTCAATTCCACCACCCTGGAGTTTACCGCGATGGTGGGGCTGGCTGGGCAACTGTGCGGCATCATCACCATGCGCAGCACGGCTAAATCCGCGGTGCTCATGGCGTCCAAGATGTTGGGAATCGATCCCAAGGAAGCCGACCAGCAGACCTGGGACGCGATGGGCGAGGTCACCAATATGGTGGCGGGAAATTTCAAGAACAAACTCACCGGGCTGGGAGACAAGTGCATGCTGTCGGTGCCCACGGTGATTACGGGCGCGGACTACTCGTTTCATTCCCTGGCCGACGGCGGCCCCCTGGAAGTGATGTTTCTGTTTGAAGGATCGCCGCTGTTGATTTCGCTTGAGATCCACAGCTGAGCTGGCTGAGCGCGTTCGCGCTTGGCTGGGAATAGTTTGCCCGCTGCCGCGTTTGTACCCGGCAATCCTGTTCCTGGCTATGCAGGATATTCTTCGCCTTTTGCTTCGCCTGCCGGCTTAAGCTCCACTGTCACAATCACTTTTCTTCTGCCGGCAACTTGGCCAACTGCGTGCTCCAGTATGCGCGAGGGCCAATTCTTGAACAGCGGCTACTACGCGGCATGCGCCGGGCTTCGGACCCAGACTCAGGCGCTGGAATTCATCGCCAACAATCTCGCCAACATCAACACCGTAGGGTATCGCGGTCAACAGGCCACATTTCGCTCGTTTCTGGCTACCGCCCGGAACGCGGCCAACCCGCTGAACCGGGCCATCAATGATTTCAATATTCTCGGCGGAACCCGCTTGGACTTGAGTGTGGGGAATTTGCAGCCGACCGGCAACCCCTTTGACGTAGCGTTGGAGGGCGCCGGGTTCTTTGCCGTCCAGACCAGCGCGGGCACGATGTACACCCGCAACGGGAATTTTCAGGCCGCCGCCAACGGTCAATTGATCACTTCCGCGGGAGACTTGGTGCTGGGGGAAGACGGACCGATCACTGTGCCCAGCGGGGACATCGCCATCAGCGCGGATGGAACTCTATCGTCGGCGGGAGCGGTGGTCGGAAAACTGAGAGTCGTGGATTTTCCGGCGGACGCGGGGCTGGTCCCGCAAGGGAATTCCTACTACGTCGGGCCTGATGCGATGGCCCAACCGGCCACCCGGGCCGATGTGCGGCAAGGCATGCTGGAATCCTCCAACGTCAATCCCGTGCTGGGGATGGTCAACCTGATTTCCGTGCAGCGTCACGCCGACATGATGCAACGCGCGCTCTCCGCCTATTACAACGAATTCAACCGCGTGGCGACCAGCGACCTGCCACGCGTCTAGCTCGACAGGAGAAATCACAGGATGTTTCGCGCGCTCTATACAGCAGCCAGCGGCATGATGGCGCAGCAGATGAACCTGGACAACGTGGCCAACAACCTGGCCAACTCCAGCACCGCCGGCTTTCGCCGGCGGCGGTTGCAGTTTCAGGACCTGGTTTATCAGAACCTGATTACCCCGGGAGCGGCCGCCACGCAACAAACAACCATCGCCGCGGGACTGCAAATCGGACTGGGCGCTCGCAGCGCGGCCTCCGAGATCGTGCAGTTGCAAGGCGACTTCAATGCCACCGGGAATCCGCTGGACCTCACCATTGCCGGACAGGGCTTCTTTCAGGTCACCATGCCAAACGGCGAAATCGCCTACACCCGCAGCGGCGCCTTTCATCTGGATGCGCAAGGAAACGTGGTGACCGCGGACGGGAACCCGATTGAACCTGCCGTTACCATCCCCACCGGCGCGACTTCGATCACGGTTGGCTCGGATGGGACGGTGAGCGTGACCCAGCCAGGCCAGACCGCGGCGGCGCAAGTGGGGAGTATTCAATTGGCGCTGTTTCCCAATCCCGGCGGACTCAACAGCGTCGGCAACAATTTGTTTCTGGCCACTACGGCGTCGGGTGATCCGATCGTGGGGACGCCGGGCGGAACCGAAGGGCTGGGAAACATCCAGCAGGGATATCTGGAGCAGTCAAACGTGAACGTGGTCGAAGAATTTATTCAGATGATCCTGGCGCAACGGTCGTATGAAGCCAACTCCAAAGTGGTGCAGGCGGCGGACGAGATGTTTCAGCAGGTAAATAATCTGTCGCGGTAGGAGAGTGCCGTGAAGCTCGCGCGGTGGGTGGTCTGCTTGGCATGGAGCGCGGTGGTTTGCCCGGCCGCAGGACGAGAGGGCGTTGTGCGGCTGAATGAGAGGGCCGGAGTGGCGGGGGAGGCCATCCGGCTCTCCGATTTATTGCCGGCGGATGCGCCTGCGGCAGTTCGTGCCGCTGCGCTTTCGGTCGAACTTGCGCGGAGCCCGCAGTTGGGCAGCCCGCGGATTTTGTCGCGAGAGCAAATCGGGCGGGGCCTGCTTGGACATGCTGATTTGCCGGCGCGGTTCTCCATTCCCGAGCAGGTGACCATCGTCCGGCAAGGCTGGCCGATCAGACCCGGGTCGGTCCGGAAAGCGGTCCTTGATTTTGCAGGAAAACAGGACTGGGGCCTGGGGCCGAGTGACTCGGTTGCGCTGGAGTTATCTGGCAACCCGCAGGCTCTGGTTGAAGATCCTGGGCTGGCGGTGCAAAGCGCCGATGCAGACAAGCTTCGCCATCGATTGAGATTTGTAGTCCGCTGTATCCGCCCGCAAGCTTGCGGTGGATTTCTGGTATCGGCATCCTTACCCGCGGATTTTTCAAATGGTCTGCACCCTCGTACGGGCCTAGGGGCAAAGCCGAAACAGGGAGAAATTCTGGTCCGCGCAGGCCAACCGGCAGTGCTGAACATGCGCTCCGGCAACATGAGTATTTTTCTGCGAGTGGTCTGCTTGGAGCGTGGATCGATGGGTCAAACCATTCGCGCCCGCGAAGGAAACAGCCATCGGATTTTTCGCGCGCAAGTTGTGGGAGCGGGGGTTCTGCGGGCCAGGTTGTAACCCATAAGGAGCACGGTGATGAAAATGCATCTCCTGAGTTTCGCAATGTTGCTGTCCGCCGGGCTGGCGGACGCGCGAAACAACAAAATCGAGAACGAGAGTCTGGCTTCCTATCTGCAACGCATGCAGCAGGTAGCGCCAGACCTCAAGCCGGGTTCGACCGGTAGCTTATGGAACGACAATAGCAGGCTGGTGGGGGTTGCCTCCGACTATAAAGCGGCGCGGGTCGGAGATGTTGTGACCATCGTGGTCGTGCAAGACGTCACCGCGCAGAACGCGGGCGCGGTCGCCGCAGCCAGGACTTATACGGCGAACTCCGGGATTTCGGCCTTGCCTGCCGGCATAAAGACGACCAAGGTCTCAAGCCTGTTTTCGCCCAACTCGTCCGCCACCTTGTCCGGAAAGTCCTCCGCCAGCACAACTTCTACGCTGCGCACCCGGCTGGCCGGCCGGGTGGTAGCCGCGCTGCCGAACGGCCAGTTGGTGGTCGAAGCCGAGCGGGAAGTCACCATGAATAACGAGCGGCAGACGGTCCTGGTCCGAGGCTTGGTCCGGCCGGGCGACATCGCCCCCGACAATTCCGTGCTTTCGAACAATCTGGGGAACCTGGAACTGGAATTGAAGGGCAAGGGAGTGTTGAGCGATGGCACGCGGCCTCCTAACATTCTGGTTCGCTTGATGCTCAAGCTGGTTGGTTTCTAACTTCTGGGAGAGTGCCGGCATGGTCCGCTTATTCGTGCTCATCGGGTTGGTCCTCATACGGCCGTTGTATGCCGAAGAGACGGTGCAGAAAGCCTTGGTCCGCGACATCACCAGCGTGGAGGGCGTCCGGGAAAATCCTCTGCTTGGATACGGCATGGTGGTTGGACTCCGCGGCACCGGGGACCGTCAACAGACCGTTTTCAGCACCCAGACGTTGGGAAATATCTTGCAGCGCATGGGAGTACAGATACAGCCCGGCGCCATCAAGGTGAATAATGTGGCCGCGGTCTTTGTGACCGCGACTTTGCCCCCCTTTGCTCGCCCGGGATCGAAGCTGGACATCACGGTTTCCTCGGTGGGCGATGCCAAAAGCCTGGAAGGAGGCCTGCTGCTGCTCACTCCTCTCTATGGCGCGGATGGAAAAATCTATGCCGAGGCGCAGGGGGCGTTGACCCTGGGTGGGTACAGCGCCGGGGGCTCCGGCAACACAAAACAACTGAACCATCCCACCGTGGCGCGTATTCCAGAAGGTGGGATGGTCGAACGGGATGTTTCTGTAGACCTGAGGCAGTTGGGCAAGCTTTCCTTATTATTAGGGGACCCTAACTTCACCACCGCGGAAGGGGTAGCGGGAGCAATTAACCATGACTTTCAGAAACCGGTGGCGACGGCGGTGAATAGCGGGCGGGTGGAAATCGATCCCGCCCTGGCGGGGGCGTCAAGCATTCCGGCGTTGTTGTCGCGCGTAGAAAACCTGAGCGTGGAAGTGCACCGCCGGGCGCGGATCATCGTCAATGAACGCACCGGGACCGTGGTGATGGGAAAGGACGTGCGCCTGGGGGCGGTTTCCATCCTGCATGGGAATTTCTCGATTGAAATTGCAACGCAGCTCGGGGTTTCGCAGCCCGAGCCACTTTCCAAGGGCACGACCGAAGTAGTGCCGCAGACCGCGGTCAAGGCCGAGGAGGCGCCGGCCCGGCGCATTGAATTGACCGAAGGGGCACGGGTCGAGGAACTGGTCAACGGGTTGCAAAGAATCGGGGCGACGGCCCGCGATGTGATCGCTATCCTGCAAGCCATAAAAGCTGCGGGCGCGCTTGAGGCCGAGCTGGAGGTGATTTGATGGATCTTTCCGCGCCCATTGCGACCGCCAAACCGCAAAGCGGAGAATCCGCGGACACGCAGAGGGTGGTGGCGGCCGCGCGGCAATTTGAAGCGGTGTTGCTCGAATCGTTCGTGCAGCCGCTGCAAGAGACCTTCTCCAGCTTGCCCGGCGGGGAGGATGGCCTGTCGGTCGGCGGGTATCGGGACATGGGAACCCAAGCCATGGCCTCGGCCCTGGCGCAAGCCGGAGGGCTGCACCTGGCCGAGATGGTAGTTCGTAACCTGTTGCATCTCCACAACCTACCGGGGAAGCTACGGCCATTGGTACAGGGGGACCCAATGGCATTCAAGGTTTTTGGCCGTACGCCGATAGTAACTGAGAGTTCAGTCGGCAGCTTGGGGGAGATGAGAAAGCAATGAATTTGTAGTTAAAGTCTTCTAACCCGCTGTCGATAGTTCAATTGCAAGGACAATCTGGGTAGGGGAACTGCAATGCGAATCGATGTTAACAACAAATTACGGGATGCAGGGAATATCGGGGAGGCCGAGCCCTCGGGTGCACGGGCGCAAGCCAATGCCCCGGCACGGAGCAACTTCGGCAATGACCGGGCGGAACTCTCGGGGGAGCAGGCACGGGTGCAGTCCCTGGCGGGTCAGGTGAACGATGCGCCGGAGGTGCGGCAAGAAAAGGTGACGGCCCTGGGGCTGGCGATCCAGCAGGGCCGCTACAACGTGACTCCCGAGCAGACAGCGGCCGCGATGCTGGAGGACTTCCGCTCGGCGGCGTAACTCCAGCAGGGGACTTTGGCAATGGCAGATTTCATGACAGAACGGCTGGATGCGATGAGCCGGGTGACGCTGGACCTGCAAGCGGACGCGCGTGACCAGAATGCGGCGACGCGCCGGCGTGGGACCAAACCCGCGCCGGCCAAGGCGCAGCCGGAAGAACCGGCCGAACCCAGGCCCAATCACGAATTCGATCAGATGGCGTGATGCATGGACGCGCGATCCTCCTCAGCCCTCGAGTGTCGGGCCCACCGGGTCTTGTTATGGCGCGAGTTAGCGGCCGCCTTGCAAAAGGCGCAGCGGGCGATTGTGATGGCGGACCCGAAGGGCATGGAAGCCGGTCTTTCCGCGCAGCACCAACTGTGCCTGGCGCTGATTGCGCTGGGAAGTGTGGAGCGCGAGCAACTTTTGCCTGATGCGAACGCCGCCGCGCGGGCGCGCTGGAGCGCGCTGACCCGCGAGTTGCAGACGATGCAAGGCCGCAGCCAACACCTGGGGCGCGTGCAAGCGGCGCTGCTGCGGCGTTCGCAGCGGGCCCAGGAATTAATGGCGCGCCTGCTGGCGACCACCGCCGTCACCTATGTTCCGCCGCTCATCCGTGCCACGGCGGCCGCTGGGAAGTAAACCCTATGTCAGGTCTTTTTGGATCGCTTTCGATCGCGGTGGGAGCGCTTCTGGCCGAGCAGACCGCCCAGGAAGTGACCGCCAACAATGTGGCCAATGCGAACACTCCAGGTTATTCGCGGCAGCGTCCGGATTTTGTGACCAAGGACCCGGTGGTGCTCGGCAACCTGACGCTGGGCACCGGCGTTCTGCTGCAAAAAATTGAGAGCTTGCGCGACCCGATTCTCGAACTGCGCATCCACGAAGAGACCCAGCAGCACGGAAGTCTGGACGCGTTTGTTTCCTCCATGCAGCAAGTGGAAGTGATGTTCAACAACCAGAGCAGCGGGGACCTAGGCCAGTTATTTTCCAATTTCTTCGGCAGCTTGCAGCAGCTTTCCACCGATCCCGGCAGTCTGGCCCTGCGGCAGGGCGTGTTGACCACCGCGGGCAATCTGGCCAACGGCTTTCACACCATGAACAACAACCTGCAAACCCAGCGTACCAATCTCGACCTGAACGTGGTGCAGGCGGTCACGCAGGTCAACACTCTGACCGCGCAGATCGCGCAGCTCAACGGCCAGATTTCCGGCCTGGAAAACCTGGGGAAAGAAGCCAACACTTTCGTGGACCAGCGCAACCAACTGATCAACCAGCTTTCGCAACTGGTGGATGTTTCCGCCATCCAGAGTGATAATGGTCTGACCCTGACCACCTCCAACGGCACGGCGCTGGTCGCGGGCACCCGTAGTTTTGACTTCTCCACGCAGTTGGATGTTTCCGGGGTGCACCACGTTTTTTCCCAAGCCAACGATCTCACCGGCAAGCTGACCAGCGGAAAGCTGGCGGGCTTGATTCAGGTGCGCGATCAGAAGATTCCTGGGCTGATCTCTCAACTGGATGGGCTCGCCGCCGGCTTTGCCAGCGCGGTGAATACCGCGCACCAGGCAGGGTTCGATCTCAATGGCAATGCCGGGGGGAATTTCTTTACGCCTCCGCCCGCCGGCGGACAAGGGGCGGCTGCCGGATTGCAGGTCGCAATCACCGATCCGGCGCTGATCGCGGGGAGCTCGGATGGCAGTGCCGGCAGCAATGGCAACGTGCTGGCGCTGGCCGCGGTGCATGACCAGAATGTGGCCAATGGGCAGACGGCCACCGATTTCTATTCCAACCTGGTTTTCAGCGTAGGCAACGATGTTGCCAACGGGTCGGCCGAACAGGACGCATCGCAACTGGTGCTGCAGCAACTGCAAGACCAGCGGGGCAGTGTCTCTGGAGTCTCGCTCGACGAAGAAGCGACCAACTTGATCCAGTATCAGCGGGCCTTTGATGCGGCGGGTCGGATGGTCAGCACGGTGAACGAAATGCTGGATGTTGCCATTCACCTTGGGGAATACTAATGACCCTGCGAGTCAATCCCAACCAGACGCCTGATTTACTGGCGGCCCTGCAGACCGCGCAGCAGCAGCGGGACGCGGCCCTGGAGCAACTGGCAACCGGGCGCCGTGTAAATAAGCCATCCGATGATCCGGCCGCCTCCGCGCAAGTCGTCGTCAATCACGATCTCAGCAGCCAGGTCGATTCCTTCCAAAGTTCTTCGAGCAGCCTCAGCGGCCAGCAGCAGACCGCGGACTCTACCTTGAGTTCCGTAGTCACCGCGCTGCAGCGCGCGATCACGCTGGGAGTGCAGGGCGGCAACTCCGGCACCCTCTCCGACACCGACCGCAACGATATCGCAACCGAATTGCGCGCTGTCCAGACCCAGTTGGTGAGTCTGGCCAATGTGGCCTACCAAGGCAGGTTTATTTTTTCCGGAACCGAACAAGGGACCGCGCCCTACGTGGTGGACACAACTTCTCCTTCTGGAGTGCGCTACGTGGGGAACACCGGGGTAAACACGGTGGCCATCGGCAACGGATATCAGTTGCAGGTCAACCTGCCGGGCCCGCAGCTATTCAGTTCGTCTCAGGGCAACATGTTCCAGTCCATTCAAGATCTCATCACCGCCGTCACTACCAATACCGGAATTGATACGGCGGTCAGCGGAGTGCGGAAGGCGTTTGATTTTGTAACCTCACAGCGTGTCTTTTACGGAAATGGGTTGAACCAGATCCAGTCCCAGCAAACCTTCCTGGACACGCAGAAGACCCAGCTCAGCAGCCAGGAGAATGTCATCGCCGGCGCAGACATCGCGGCAGCGGCCAGCCAGTTGGTCAATAGCGAGAATGCGCGCAACGCGACTTTGGCCGCGATCGGGCGGGTCTCGCAAACCACCTTATTCGATTTTCTGAAGTGAGCACAGGACCCCATATGCAAAACCAAAGCAAACATCAGAGTGGTATCGAACAATTTCGCAAGGGCGCTTACGGCGATGCCTTGCACCTGCTCAGCGAAGCCCTGCTGGAACAGGAAACCTGTGAACTATGGAACGATTGGGCGACGGCCCAAGCGGCTTGCGGACAGATGGAAGAAGCCAAAAAAGGATATCAGCGCGCGCTGCAACTGAATGTCAACGACAGTCAAAGCGCCGCCAACCTGGGTGTGCTGTTGTATGGTGAAGGAAAAATCAGCCAGGCAGTCCCCTTACTGGAAAGAAGCCTCGACGGGCTGGATGCAGCGCAACGCAAGCTCGTACTTGAGTTGCTGGAGCAGTCCGGAAAACATCCCGCAGCCATCCACCGTCGGGCCGCGGGAAGTTAACGGCGACGCAGCATTTCCTGGGTTTGGACCCAGCCACTGGCCGCTTGCAGGTGAGCGCGATCGCGCTCGAGGCGCGCCTTTTCAGCGGCATAGCGTGCCTGCAATCCCGGCAACAGGAAGGCGAGATTTTCCAGGTGCTTCCGGTATTCTGCCCACGCCTCCGCCAACGAGGCATCGCCGCTGTCGGATTTTGCCGCACGCAGTTGTTCCATCTTTCGCAATTCCGACGACAGGCGCAGCAGGTCGGCCGCTACAATTCGCAGTGGACCGGATTCCTGCTCCTGCGCCAATCTCAAGAAATGGGACAACTTGCGGTTCGTTTCCTGCACTTGTTGCAACCCGACAGGCGCCACTAGATGCTCCAACGCAGGGTTTTCTCAGGGGAGGGTTGCAGTACGGGGGTGGACGATGCGGGCAGTCCGGCGGCGCCTTGGGCCGAACGTTCCACTTGCACCCAGGCTTCACGCAACTCCAAAAGGATTTCAATTTGCCTGCGTAATTCCGCCGGCAAGACCCGTATCTGGGCCTGTAACAGGGAAACACGCAACGAGTAGTAGTAGTTGTCGAGGTTTCTGGCGACTTCCCCGCCCTGCTGCATATCCAATGTTCCCTGCAACTGGCCGACCACTCTCAAGGCGTGATCGAGCTCGTTGGTGCGGCGGGCCACGTCTTTTTTTTCCATGGCGGCAACGGCGCGCTGCAAGTCCTGGATGAGTTGTTCATAAAGCAGGATCACCAGCCGTATCGGCCCGGCGCTGTGTCCGTCGGTGCGGCGGTAGGCGGAGGATGCGTCCAGGGTCATTTCGGCAGCGCTCCGAGTTCACTGGCGATCTGGCTCTGGATTAACGGCAACTGCTCCAGCGCAGCATTGACCTGGCTGAACTTGGTTATGAGTTGTTGCTGTGTGATGGCGAGCCGGTCTTCGAAATCGTTGATCTGCGCGCTCAATCCCTTGTCTGTGGTGGTGTTCTGGCTGAGTTCCAGGTTGATGAGCCCTTGGGTCGGATCGGTCAGGTTCGAAAGGTTGGCGCTAAGGGTCTGGGCGAACCCTTGGTTTGCCGGGTCCAGAGATTGAAAGAAGTTTTGGAAATCGGCGTTCTGCGCAATCGCCGGGTTGAGCTTGGTGGGATCCACGCTTAAGGTTCCGTCATTGGCAAGGTCTACGCCGATGGATGCCAGGTTCACCAGCCCATTATTGCCGCTGATCGCATCAGTGATGCCGGTAAGCAGGCTCGACTGCAAAAGCCGCAGCGAACCGTTGGACTCTAGAGGCGGCGCGGAGGTGCCGTCCGAGGGCACGGAAAATTGTGCGTTGATGGACCCGATCAGTTGGTTGTAACTGGAGACAAAGTCGTTTACCGCCTGCGCGGCCTGGTTACTGTCGGGGGAGACATTGAGATGGATCTCTTCCTGCGAAGTATCACTGAGCAGATTGAGGGTGACACCAGGGACCACGCCAGTGACCGTATTACTGCTGCTGCTGACCGGAATGCCGTCGACGTTGAGGGACGCATTGGCCCCCGCGATCTGGTGGAACGTCAGCGGCGGGGCCGTGGTCGCGACCGTGAAGGTATCGCCGGCTTGGAAATCTGTGTTACCGGCGGAGAGGGTGAAACCGATCTTTCCCGATGAAAAAGGCGTTCCGACGGTGGCGCTCCCCAAGGCTCCAGAGACCGACCCGGTCACGGCGAAGTGAGTAGCGTCGGTTGCCGAGATGGTGATGGTCTCATTCGCGCTCGAAGTGCCTCCGCTCAGAGCTGAGATGGCGCCATCTCCCGTACCCGTATAAGAAGGAGTGCCGGCAGCGCCGCTCACCGTCAACGTAATGCTACCGGGTTGGCCGGTAGTATTGCTGACCAAGGCCAGACGCGAGCCGTTGGCATCATTAATGACGCTGGCGCTCACCCCAAGGTCATGGCTGTTGATATAAGAGGCCAGGCTGCTCAGGGTGTTGTTCCCAGGGCCGATGGTGACCGAAGCGGCCTGGCCGTTGCCTACCTGCAAAGTAATCGTGCCCGGATTTAATGTGCCATTGGTCGGAACTACGTCGGTGTAGGCCGACGAGGTAGTGGCCAGATTGTGGATGACCACCACATGGTTCCCCGCCGTGGCAGTGGTCTGCGCGGTTGCGGCGAGCAAGCTTGGGTTCGATGAGACTGCGGCCTTGGCGGTAAGAGCGCCCAGCGGGTCCTTCAAAGCGCGGACCGTATCGGCAAAGCTACTCAGGTTGGCGTTGATCGCAGTCAACGCCGCGGCCTGGCTCGCTAGAGTGGACCGTTGTCCTACCCAGACTTGTTCCGGGGCCCGGGCCGCGCCGATCAGCTGGCTGACGACGGAGTTGACGTCAATTCCCTGCCCCAGCCCTGAAGTGCTGGTTGAGTTATTCGGGCTTAGATTAAAACTGATTCCGGAACTTCCCATATTTTCCTGTGAAGCCTACAGGGCCACTTTCAATTTCTGCTCCGACTCGTGAAGAAGGTCTTCGATATTGCGCATGATGCGCAGGATTTCTTCCGGCGGGACCTGCCGTACAACCGTTCCATTCGCGGGGTCGGTGAAACGGTAGATCACATTTTGTTTATCGTCCAAAGTCACATTGAGTTGACTGGGCTGCGGAATTGCGGCTGGGGTCGCTTTCGAAGCCGCGGCTTCGGCCGGTGGAAAGTCCCGGCCTACCACAGGATCGGGCGCGGCTTCGGCTTTTCGTTGAACCGAGCCGGTCTGTGCAGCTACGTTTCCCAGGTCCGCCAGGGTCGTGGCTTGGGTGAAATCGATACGCATACTAGGGCCCCTAACTGCAATTCAGTGCGGGGTGTTTGGCGCACCCCGCACGCAAGCGACTCCTACCGCAGAAGCGCAAGCACCTGCTGTTGAGTTTGGTTGGCCTGGGCCAGCGCGGAAATACCGGTCTGGTTCAGGATGGAGAACTTGGTCAAGTTCGCCACTTCTTGCGCGATGTCGGCGGAACGAATGCCGTCTTCGGCGGCGGTCAGGTTCTGCGTCTGGTTATTGATGACGTTGACGGCGCTCTGTAGGCGGTTGATGCCCGCGCCCAGGTCGCCGCGGATCGCGGCCACGTTGGCGACCGCCTGGTTGACATCGGTCAGCGCTTTTTTGGCGTTGGCGATGGCGGCTGTGTCATCCGCCCCAGTCAATGCGTCTCCCGCGATGCTGACGTGGGAAGCCCCATGGTCGATGTTGGCTGCACCCAATCCACCAACTCCAACCGAGATGGTGCTGGCTCCGCCGCTGGTCGAATCGCTGAGGAAAATGTCAGTGGTGGTGGAACCGGTGGTCAGCGGATTGCTTAAAGTGCCGAGGACGGTTTCGGTGGTGGTGCTATCCACGGCGACATTGCCGTTCTTGGCCGGATCGACGATCACCAGGTGGCCATTGGTGGCGCCACTGGTACCGATATAAGCCTGCAAACCGGCAGCATCGGCAGGATTGTTGATGGCAGCCAGCAGGTCCCCGATGGTCGATGCTCCGCCCGCGGTGAAGCTAAAGTTCTTGCCCCCGGCGTTGACACTAAAGATTGCGCCGTTGGTGAGGGCCGTAGCCGAGGTCAAGCTTCCCGTATTACCCACCAGTTGGTTGGTATCGGTAGTGGTACCGGCAATGGTCGGATTGGAAAACGATGTGGGTGCGCCCTGGACAGCCGCGCCCAGCACTGTGTCGGTGGTGCTTACGGTGAGATTGCCTCTGCCCTGCGGATCGGTGATCTGTAGAACACCGGCATTGAGGACAGCTTTCGCGCCCACAGTGGCGTCCGCGTTGATGGCGTTGACCAGGTCCTGCACGGTAGAACCCGACGCGTGAGTTTCGGTCGCCGCCGCGCCGGTGAGAATATCGCCGCCGGTAACCGCCAGGTTGCCATGCGAGGCGGTATCGATGATCTCAACCTGTCCGGTGGACAACAACTTCGCCTTGAGGCCGGTCAGCGCGCCGCCAGCGACTGTAAGGCCTGCCGCAGGGGTGCCGCCGTTAATGGCGTCGACCAGGTTTTGCACGGTGTTGGTGGTGCCGGCGCCGGTGGCAATTGTCGAGGTCAAGCTGCCATGCACGATGGTCAGGGTTTTGCTCGAGGTCAGAGTGGTGGCGCCGGTATACGGGCCGCCGCCGGAGCTGACCGTCGCATTGGGATTGGTGATGCCTGCCGTGGTGGCAGCGGTGAAGGTAAAAGTCGCCGTCCCGGAGGTGATGGTCAATTTCTGACCCACTGTCAAGGGGTCGGCCGCGCTTAAAGTCGTTCCATTGGGAGTGTCCTGTTCGTTCAAGTTCGGCGCCGTCGCGCTTTGGAACACAGCCGTACCGTTGAATGTGGTCTTGCCGCCAATGCGATCAATTTCAGCCTTGATGGCGGAAAATTCGGCATCCAGCGCGCCACGTTGCGACTGCGAAACTGTACCGGTCGCGGCTTCCGTAGCCAGCGTGACTGCGCGGTTGAGCAGGGTCGTCACCTGGGCCAGCGCGCCGTCGGCCACTTGCAATTTGCCGACTCCGTCATTCGCGTTGCGGGAGGATTGTGTCAAAGCGGTAATGTTGGCGTGCAATCCATCCGCGATGGCCAGACCTGCGGCGTCGTCGGCTCCGGTGTTGATGCGCGATCCGGAAGAGAGACGGAAGAGGGTTTTCGATAGACCGGCACCTGTGATGGTCAGATTGTTCTGAGCAGCCAGGGACGGAATATTATTCAGGATACTAAGTGCCATTAGAGTTGCTCCTTGTTGGGGTTTGGTCCCGTCTCCTAGAACCCGCCTCCACAATCACTGGGGGAGCTGTTCTTTCTTGCCTACACGGAACCTTGCTTTGCCCATCACCACAGGCATCGGCAGATCGTAATGAGGCTTTAGTTTGCCTAGTCGAAAATGCCCAGTACCTACGTAACAGACGGTTTTATTACCCCTTTGAGGAACTCGTTCTCATCGCAGTAATGCCAGAACCTGCTGCTGAGTTTGGTTGGCCTGGGCCAGCGCGGAAATACCGGTCTGGTTCAGGATGGAGAACTTGGTCAAGTTCGCCACTTCTTGCGCGATGTCGGCGGAACGAATGCCGTCTTCGGCGGCGGTCAGGTTCTGCGTCTGGTTATTGATGACGTTGACGGCGCTCTGTAGGCGGTTGATGCCCGCGCCCAGGTCGCCGCGAATGGCGGCGATGTTGGCGACCGCCTGGTTCACATCGGTCAGCGCTTTTTTGGCGTTGGCGATCGATGCGGCGTCGTCGGCGCCCACCAGCGAATCCCCAGCGATGCTGACGTGGGAAGCTCCGTGGTCCAGATTGGCGGAACTCAGTCCGGGAACACCGACTGAAATCGTGCTGGCGCCGCCGGCCGTGGAGTCACTGAGGAAAATGTCAGTGGTCGCGGAACCGTTTGTGAGCGGATTACTCACCGTTCCAAATATGGTTTCGGTGGTTGTGCCGTCAATGGCCAGATTGCCATTCTTGCCAGGGTCAACAATAACCAGTTTTCCATTGGAGGAGCCGATCGTGCCGATATAAGCCTGCAACCCAGCCGGATCGGCGGGATTGTTAATGGCGGCAAGCAGGTCTCCTAAGGTCGAAGTGGGCCCGGCGGTGAAAGTGAACTTCTTGCCGCCCGCGTTGAAGCTGGTGATCGCGCCATTCGTAAGTGCGGTCCCTGAGGTCAGACCCGTAGCATTCCCCACCAGTTGATTGACATCGGTGGTCGTACCGGAACTGGTTGGGTTGGTGAATGGAGTTGGAGCACCTTGGACCGCAGCTCCCAGCGCGGCGTCGGTAGTGCTGACGGTCAGGTTGCCGCGGCCCTGGGGGTCGGTAATTTTCAGGGCGCCGCCGGTCAGAACTGCCTTGGCCCCGACCACGGTGTCGGCGTTGATGGCGTTGATTAGATCTTGCACGGTTGAGGTGGCCGGCGAGTTGTTGAAGCTGGTGGTGCCGGCATTAATAATGTTGAAGCCGGTCACCGTGAGGTTTCCGCTCGCGCCCGTGTCCACGATTTGAATTTGCCCACCCACCAGCGAGGCCTTCAGACCGGTGGTGGCGCCGGTCGTGGTGATTCCGGCGACGGTGGCGCCATTGATGGCGTTGATCAGGTCCTGGACCGTGTTCGTGGTGCCTGCGCCGGTGGCAAAGGTAGTGGTGACGCCGCCGCGCGCTACCGTCAGAGTCTTACTCGAGACCAGGGTGCCGGTTGGGGTCAATGCCGCGCCGGCGCTGATGGCGGAATTCGGGTTGATGCCTGTCCCCGTGGCGGCGGTGAAAGTAAAAGTCGAGGCCCCGGAAGTAATGGTGGTCTTCTGGCCGACTGTCAGCGGATCACTCGGACTCAGGTTCGTCACCGCGGCAGGACTGTCCTGCTCATTGAGGTTGGGCGCGGTGGCGCTCACAAATACCGCCGTGCCGTTGAAGGTGGTTTTGCCGCCAATGCGGTCGATTTCCGCCTTGATGGCGGAAAACTCGGCGTCGAGTGCCTCGCGCTGGGACTGCGAAACGGTCCCGGTTGCGGCTTCAGTCGCCAGGGTGATGGCCCGGTCCAGCAACGTCGTAACTTGCCCGAGAGCGCCGTCGGCAACTTGCAGCTTACCCACGCCGTCATTGGCGTTGCGCGACGACTGAGTCAGGGCGGTGATGTTGGCGTGCAAGCCGTCCGCGATGGCCAGACCGGCGGCGTCATCGGCTCCGGTATTAATGCGTGAGCCGGAAGAGAGGCGGAATAGGGTCTTTTGCAAACCAGCCTGTGTGATGGTCAGGTTGTTCTGCGCGGCCAGGGATGGGATATTGTTCAGAATGCTTAATGACATTTTGGGTGAGCCTCTCTATATGGTTTGGCCCTGGTCTACTTGGGAACGATCTCCAAATCATTGTTTGGAGGATGTGCCGGACTTTCCGAGACCGGACCTTTATTTGCCTTCCACTACACGCATCGGCAGCCCAGAGGGCGCCATGTCCCTTCGAACAGTTACCCCGTACCTAAGTAATCGGGGGTGTGTTACCGGAACCGAATTCACGTGTTTGGGCAGTTCTCCGATAGGAAGAGTGAGCACGGCTCGCAAGAACTTTGTGTGTCAACAAGGGCGCTGCATGGTGCAACTGACTCGCCTCAATAACCAACTGGTGATGGTGAACACGGACTTGATCAAGTTTGTGGAGCAGTCTCCGGATACGCTGATCACACTGGTGAATGGGGAGAAGTTCATGGTACGGGAAACCGCCGAGGAGATTGTCAGGCGGATCGTCGAATACCGGCGACTCTTGCTGCAAGGAGCTTCTCCCGTCTGGCAACCTGTCGAGGTCCAGCCCTTGACGGCAGCGGTTGCGGCAGGAAGGCATAGTAAGGAGTAAGGTGCGGTGGATAAAGCCACATGGGGCGGAATTTTCCTGGCAATTGGTGGGATTGTGGCAGGGCTGCTGCTGGAAGGGGGAAATCTTTCCCAGGTGCTGCAACCGACCGCCGCCATGATTGTGTTCGGCGGAACTTTGGGCGCCGTGCTCATTCAATTCCCACTGGGAGTTGTGCTCGATGCATTTCAGCGCCTGGCGCATGTATTTTTTGAGCCCAGGAACAATCCTCAGGACATTGTGGACCAACTGGTGAAGTATGCCTATCAGGCACGCCGCGCCGGGGTCATTTCCCTGGACACGGAGTTGGAAAAGATTCAGGACCCGTTTCTGAAGAAGTCTCTCATGTTGGCTGTGGATGGGACCGAACCCCAGGAACTCCGCAAGATGATGGAACTCGAAATTGACAACCAGGCCGAACATGACGAGAAAGTCCCGCATGTTTTCGAATCTGCGGGAGGGTTCGCGCCTACCATCGGCATTATTGGGGCCGTGCTGGGATTGATCCAGGTCATGCAGCACCTGGACAAAATCGATGAGGTCGGGCGCGGGATCGCGGTCGCCTTTGTGGCCACGATCTATGGCGTGGGTTCCGCCAATCTGTTCTTTCTGCCGGCGGCGGGGAAAATGAAGATCCGCTTGCAGGGCGAACAGAACATCCGCGAGATGACGCTGGAAGGCGTGATCTCGATCCTGGAGGGAATCAACCCCCGCATGCTGGAGGCCAAGCTGGTTGGGTTCTTCGCCCAGATGCAGCGTGCTCAAACCGAGGAACCGAGGGAGAAAAAAGGTGCGACGACGGAACAAATCGGAGCGCCCCGCGAGTCATGAACGTTGGCTGGTGTCCTACGCCGACTTCATCACCTTGCTGTTCGCGTTTTTCGTGGTCCTGTATTCCACCGCTCAGGTGGACAAGCAGAAAGTTGGCAAGCTGGCGCTTTCCATTCAGGTAGCTTTCGATCAGTTGGGGGTATTTCCAGGCTCCGCAACGCCTTCGCCCACCCAAGGGATGTATCCACCGCCTGGGCAAACCATTCCCGCCGCCGGCGAGAGTAGTGAAGACATGACCTCCCTCCAGGGGGAATTGGAAAAATCACTCGGGGCAGAAATCGCCAGAAACGAAGTCGCCGTTCGCAAGGTCCCGGATGGCTTGGTCATCAGTTTGCGCGAGGTGGGATTTTTTGACAGCGGATCGGCCACCATGCAAGCGCATGCCGGCGATGCCTTTCGCCGGATCGCCGTACTTTTGCTGCGCTATCCACATCGGATCCGGATCGAGGGGCACACCGACGATGTGCCCATCCACAATTCTCAGTTCGCTTCAAATTGGGAACTCTCGACCGCGCGCGCGACCGCGCTGGTACAGACGCTGATTGATGAGTACCAGTTTCCACCGGAGCGACTCTCGGCGGCCGGGTACGCGCAATATCACCCTGTAGCCACAAACGACTCAACTGAAGGCCGGGCCCAGAACCGCCGGGTGGATGTAGTGGTGTTGGGAAAACGGGTCACCGCGCCAGGCATGGGCGGACCGCTACAGCCTGCGGGCCCCCTTCAATAAACGGTCCATCACGCATCCTGCGCTAAATTTCCACCTCAACTCATGGCAGTAAATGCCGATAGATTGCGTAGGTCAGCTGTGGACTCATGGGAGAATTCTTATGTGTGCTTTTCGCCGGGTGTTTGTCCTGCTTCTTTTCATGGTTGCGTTTAGCATCGCCCAGGAACGCGCTACGCCAGCGCACCCCACAACTGCGGCAACCGGCCACAACCCGTCCACGGAAAATGGAGCACTCACCGCGGAGCAAATATGGGCAGACCTCATGGAGGGAAACAAGCGCTTTGCATCCGGCAAAACAAAACTGCGCGAATTTCCCACACTGCGGCACACGCTGGCCGTTGGCCAACATCCGAAGGTTGTAGTGCTGGGCTGCTCGGACAGCCGATTGTCCCCTGAGCTGCTGTTCGACAAGAACCTGGGCGATTTATTCGTAGTCCGTTCTGCTGGGAATATTGCCGATCCCATCGAGTTAGGCAGCATTGAGTACGCGGTCGAGCACCTCGGCAGCAGCGTGCTCGTGGTGCTGGGGCATGAGAAGTGCGGGGCCGTGACCGCCGCCTGCTCGTCCGACAAGATGCCAAGCCCTAACTTGCAGGCGATTGTTGACAAGATCGAACCCGCAGTTACCCAGGCAAAGAGTTATGCCAAACCAGATGACCTGATCTCCCAGGCCGTCCTGGAAAATGTTCATCAGAGTGCCAAAGATGTACTCGCCAACAGTGAGCTGCTTCGTCACGCCCTGAAAGAGGGCAAGCTCACCATCATCGAGGCGGTTTACAAACTGGACTCCGGAGAAGTGGTCCGGCTGGGGAAACTCTCAGTCATGGCGCCCGTCTACAAGCTGGATGTGGGGGACGTGGTGCGCGTTCAATGATCGGGCTTGCATTGGCCATCCACTCTTGTATGAAGCCTGCTGAGCAACTCCGCTCCTCCCGGCATTTTTGATTAAAGTCCCGCCCTGGCCGCGCCGATAAAGTGTCTTGGGTAACCATCCGGCCCGCCAATGCGCTTTGTCACGGATAAGGAGCGAAGCATGAACCAGCTGAGTTTAAGAATGAAACTGGGCATTGGTTTCGGTACGCTGCTGTTGATTCTTACCGCCATGGGCATCGAGGCTTACCGCACCACCGACAAGCTCGGCACTCTTTCCGACGACGTCGAGGACAGGTCCCATAAAGTGGTCCTGGCCCAAACCATCAGTCTGGCGGTGATGAAAGAAAGTTCCGGCACGCGCGGGTTTCTCCTTATTCACAGAGAGGACACCCTGGAGCGGTACGAGCAGGGTAAACGCGAGTACAAGGAAAGCATGGACGCTCTTTCCGGAATTGTGCGCTCGGAAGAAGGCAAGAGACTATTGGCTGAGGTACAGCGCTCTTACGATGCATTCCTCGCCATTGTCGAGAACGAGATCGCGCTTTATCGCGCCGGCAAGATCAAACAAGCCATGGCCATCATATCGGGGCCGGCGTTAACCGCAAACAAAGAATTAGCCAAGGCGATTGACGACTATATCGCCCACGAAGAAAAGGCCAAAAAAGAGATCGTCGACGAACAAAATGCGACCGAGTCCGAAGCCCGGACCATTGCTTTGAGTTTGGCAGGGGTAGGCATTTTAGTGGGGCTGGGAGTCGCCGTCCTGACGGCCCGCTCCGTTACTGGGGCCATTTCGCGCATGGTCGCCGTGATCCAGGAAATTGGCGCCAACAACCTGACCGTGGATGACCTGGAGATCAATTCTCAAGATGAAATCGGACAAGCCGGTCTCTCCCTGAACAGTATGAAAAACAGTTTGCGCGAGATCATGCAGAATATCGCGGGCACGGCCGAGCACGTGGCCAGCGCCAGCGAGGAGCTGTCGTCCTCGGCCACGCTACAGGCGCAGGGAGCGGAGACGCAAACCAACCAGGCTGCCCAGGTGGCCACCGCCATGCAAGAGATGTCTTCCACCGTGTTGCAGGTGTCGGAAAACTCCAATAAGGCCGCGGAAGCTTCCCGCCAGGCGGCAGACACGGCGCGGCGTGGCGGCGCAATCGTGGAAGAGACTCTGAGCAAGATGCGCACCATCGCCGAGTCGGTCAGCGCCACGGCCAAGAAGATGGAGGAGTTGGGCAAGAGTTCTGACCAGATCGGGCGCATTGCCGGGGTGATTGACGACATCGCCGACCAGACCAACCTGCTTGCGCTCAACGCCGCCATCGAAGCCGCTCGCGCCGGGGAACAAGGCCGGGGGTTCGCGGTGGTCGCGGATGAAGTCCGCAAACTGGCGGAACGCACGACCACCGCTACCAAGGAAATCGCGCAGATGATCCAGACCATTCAGGGAGAAACCAAAGCAGCCGTGATCGCGATGGAAGAAGGTACCAAGCAGGTGGAAGACGGGGTCAAGACCACCGGGCAGGCGGGAGATGCGCTGAAAGAAATTATTCACATGTCCGAGCAGGTAGGCGAGATGATCACCCACATTGCCACCGCCGCCACCGAGCAGTCCAGCGCTTCCGAAGAAGTGAACAACAATATGGACCAGATTGCCAAGCTGGTGAAGGAATCGGCGGATGGAGCGCAGCAATCCGCCAAGGCTTGTCAGGACCTTTCGGGTCTCGCGCTGGACATGCAGAAGATGGTTTCCAATTTCAAGCTGGGAGAAGGGCGCAACGGGGGACGCCGCGCTGGCAAGTCCGTCAGTGCGAGAAAGGTTGCGGCCATGGGGTCTTCCCTGCGAGAGGATGCAACCCATGCTTTTGCCGCCAGCGCACCCTAGATTTTAGACGCTGATGGGCCGTTCAGCACAGGATTGAATGGGCCAAAACCTGGACATTGATCGGGAAGGGATTGCATGAAGAATCTCGCCTTCAGAATGAAGCTCTTAATGCTGATCGGCACGGCTGTGGCCGGGCTGCTGATTTTTGGCGTGGTTTCCTATATGACGCTCAGCGAAGTCAAGGTCGGCGGGCCGATTTCGAACCAGCTCCGCGAGCACGTCGCGCTGGGAGGGGACCTCTCGCCCGCCACTTTGGACATCAGCCTGGGGCGGTTGGTGGTTTACCGCATGTTAGACGAGACTGATCCGCAAAAACTTCAAGCCGAGGCCGACGAGTTCCACGAATTCAAAAAAGGTTACCTCGAAGCCCACGATAGGTGGACCAAGGAACTTCCGGACGGGAAATTAAGGCAACTGATTGCCGTCAATGTACACGAGCCGGCGGTGCGATATCTGGATCGGGCCGAGACCGACTTTATTCCAGCAGTGCTTCGCGGCGACAAAGCGAAAGCCGAAGAGATCCGCGGTGCCATGAAAGCCGACTTCGAGGCGAACCAGGCGGCGGTGAGGGAAGCGGACAAATTGCGCGCCGACTTAGTAACGGAGATTAGCGGCCGCGCCGACCAGTCTGTGCGCAGCAGCTTCGTAATGCTGCTGGGGATCGGCATCGCCGTGGCTGTGGTTGTTTCTGTCCTGGGGCTGATGATGGCGAAAGGCATTCTTGGGCCGCTGCGCCAGACCATGCTTGTGCTTCAGGCGCTGGCGGCCAACGACCTTACGCAAAGCGTGAACGTGGATTCGACCGATGAGATCGGCGCCATGGGGAGCGCGCTGAACCAGGCCATCGAAAATATTGCCAACACCGTCCAGGCGATGGCGGGAACAGCGGAACACGTGGCCAGCGCCAGCGAGGAGCTTTCCTCTTCCGCCGCTCAGCAGGCACAAGGGGCGGAAACCCAGAACAACCAGGCTGCGCAGGTCGCAACCGCGATGCAGGAAATGTCCTCGACCGTCCTGCAAGTCTCGGAAAACTCCAATCAGGCGGCCGAGGCCTCCAGCCAGGCGGCGGAAATCGCGCGAAAAGGCGGCTCGATCGTGGAGCAAACCTTGGCCAAAATCCGCGTGATCGCGGATTCGGTCGAGAGCACCGCCAGGAAAATGGAGGAGTTGGGCAAGAGTTCCGACCAGATCGGCCGCATTGCTGGAGTGATCGACGATATTGCCGATCAAACGAACTTGTTGGCCCTGAACGCCGCCATCGAAGCCGCGCGGGCCGGAGAACAAGGGCGCGGGTTCGCGGTGGTGGCGGACGAAGTGCGCAAGCTGGCGGAGCGCACCACCACCGCGACCAAAGAAATTGCCCAGATGATCAAGACCATCCAAAGCGAAACCAAGGTTGCGGTCGCCGCCATGAAAGAAGGAACGGCGCAAGTCGAAGAAGGAGTGACCACGACCAGTCAAGCCGGCGACGCATTGAAGGAGATCATCCGCATGTCCGAGCAAGTTGGGGAAATGATCACCCACATTGCGACCGCCGCCACCGAACAGTCCAGCGCCTCGGAAGAAGTAAACAAGAACATGGAACAAATCGCCCGTCTGGTGAAAGAGTCCTCCGACGGAGCCCAGCAATCTGCGAAAGCCTGTCAGGATTTGTCCGGGCTGGCGTTCGATTTGCAAAAAATGGTGGGGAACTTCCAGCTCAGGGAAAATTACGGTCAGAACCGGAAAAAACGCAAGCCGGCCAGCCCAACCAAGACATTGCCTTTCCAGGAAGGGTCCGGGAAAGCTCATGCCGCATCAGCACCCTAAAGCCCAGTTCGAGGAGAAAACATTATGGAAACCGGTGTTAAGACAAGTGAATCGATCGGCAACACAGTGAACCTGCACAGTTCCAGCCAGGGGCGAGGTGAACTTTTGCAACTCGTTAGTTTTCATATTGGGGGCGAAGAATTCGGCCTGGACATTCTTCGCGTGCAGGAAATCATTCGTATCCAGGAGTTGACCCGGGTCCCCAATTCTCCAAACTTTGTAGACGGCGTCATCAACCTTCGCGGCAAGGTGATTCCCGTGATCGCGTTGCGAAAACGCTTTGGGCTGGAAGAGATTCCTCACGACAAACAGACGCGGATTGTGGTGGTCGAGGTACGCGGGACCGTGCTCGGCTTCATCGTGGACTCGGTTTCCGAAGTCCTGCGCATTCCCGCGGACACGGTTGAACCTCCCCCGCGCCTAGGGAAAGTGGAGCGGGAGTACGTCTCCGGCGTCGGCAAGCTGGACAACCGCCTGCTGATTCTCCTGGATGTAGACCGGCTGATGTCCGATGCCGATGAAGTTGCCGCATAGACAAGCCTGTGTGAATCCGCGCTTGACACCGGAGCATCGTGGACAACGAGTTCTCACAAGACGACAGTTTGGTGCAGGATTTCCTCATTGAATCCGAGGAACTGCTCCAGGGGATGGACCAGGACATGGTCACGCTGGAGTCCACGCCCAACGACGCCGATTTGCTCAACCGAATCTTCCGTGCCCTGCACACCATTAAGGGGACATCTGGCTTTTTGGGATATGAACCGGTCGTCCGTTTGGGCCATCGCGCGGAAGATGTGCTGAACAAATTGCGGCGCGGGGAAATCAGCCTTTCCCGCCGCATGATGGACGCATTGTTACAGACCCGCGACCAGTTGGGCATCATGTTGAACGACATCCGGCAGGGTGGACTGAAGCAATATGCCATTGATGGTCTGGTCCACGAATTAGAGTCGGTTCAAAAGGCGGAGGCCCCAGACGCCGCAACCACAGTGCCGGAAACTGTATCTACGTCTGCATCTATCCAAGATACGGCTGTTTTAGAACCAGAAGTGATTCCCGCCGCCAACATCACTCCCAGTCAAGAAGGGAAGTCCGCTGAGGTGGCGCCGGTTGAAGCCTCTTTCGCTGTAGCGCCAGAGAAGGCGCAGGCCGCGGCAGCGTCCACAGGGACTAAAACGTCCGCGCCCGCCGCGGAGTCGGCCACCATGCGCGTGGATGTGCGCAAGCTGGACGAACTGATCAACCTGGTGGGCGAGCTGGTGCTGGAGCGCAATCGCCTGGTGCAGTTAAGCCGCGATGTTTCTAACGGGAAAATTTCGGGGGAGAGCCTGGATTCTGCTTTCAGCTTGTCCACCGCGCGGCTGAGCTTTCTCACCGAAGAATTGCAGGGCGCCGGGTTGCGCACGCGCATGGTGCCGATTGACGCCGTGTTCAAGAAATTTCCCCGCCTGGTGCGCGACGTGGCCCGCGCGGTGCAAAAAGACGTTGAGTTGATTGTCAAGGGCGAGGACACGGAAATTGACAAGACGATGGTGGAGCTGATCGGCGATCCCTTGATTCACATCGTTCGCAACTCTCTCGACCACGGCCTGGAAAAACCGGACGTCCGCGAAGCCGCCGGCAAACCGCGAAGCGGGACCATTCGCCTGGAAGCGGAACAGGAAGGCGACCAGATTGTCATCAGCGTGATCGACGATGGCGCCGGCATCGACCCCGACCGGGTGGCGCGCAAGGCGGTCGAGAAAGGCCTGACCACCGCGGAACGAGTGCGATCTCTGAGTAAGAAAGAAATTCTTGAATTTATCTTTTTGCCCGGCTTCAGCACGGTCGAAAAAGTCAGCGACCTCTCCGGGCGGGGCGTTGGCATGGATGTGGTGCGGACCAATTTGCGAAAAATGAACGGCACCGTGGACCTTGAAAGCCACGTAGGTTTCGGTACAACCATTCGCCTGCGCTTACCGTTGACCCTGGCAATCCTCCCCGTGCTGTTGGTTGAGGTGGCGCACGAGATCTATGGTCTCCCGCTGCGTTCGGTGGTGGAGACCGCGCGCATCGAGTCCCGCGAAGTGCATCTGGTCGAAGGCCACGAGGTCTTACGGCTGCGCGGCGCGACCTTGCCTTTGGTACGGCTGGGAAAGATGTTCGCCTCCAATTCAGCGAACGGCGACTGCCCCAACGACAAGGTGGTCGTGCTAGGCATCGGTCAGCAACGTGTCGCCATCCTGGTCGACCACCTGGTTGGCCAGGAATCGACGGTGATCAAGCCGCTGGGTTCTTATTTACACAATTGTTCCAGTTTGGCGGGGGCCACCATCAGTGGAGATGGACGCGTCCGCCTGGTCTTAGACCCCGCAGGGTTGCTCTTGACAGCCCAGGGAATTTCACAACAGGGAATGGCCTCATGAGTACAGCCGCAACTCCAGCCCGTTTGCCTGAAAAGCCGAGTGGTCCGCCGAATCCGCACTTGGTCAAGATACGTGATGTGGTCTATCAGGTCGCCGGAATTTTTCAGCCCGACAATAAACTGCGCTCGTTTGAAGACCGGGTCGCCAAGCGCATGCAGGTGCTCGCTGTTACCAGCTTCAAGGACTATTATGACTGCCTCACGGTGAAACCCATCCGGCAGGCGGAACTGATCGCGTTGCTGAACGAGATCACGATTGGAGAAACTTGTTTCTTCCGCAACCAGCCGCAGCTCGACGCCTTACACAACATCGTCCTGCCAAAGATCGTTGAAGCCCGCGCCAAGATACCCGTCAAAAATATGCGGATTTGGAGCGCGGGCTGTTCCACCGGCGAGGAGCCATACACCCTCAGCATGATCATGCTGGAAGAGATTGCCGACCGCATGAAGGGGTGGACCTACGAAATTCATGCCACCGATTTGAATGAACGCTCTTTGGCGCATTGCAAGCACGGTGTTTACGGCACTTACAGCACGCGGAACCTTACTCCTTACTTCAAGCAGAAATATTTTCAGGAGAAGGGCGAGGGGCTGCAAGTGACGCCGGAAGTAAAAGCCAAGGTCAATTTCAGCCGGGTCAATCTCTCCGACAATGCGCGGATGGCTTTTATGAAGGGCATGGACATTATCTTCTGCTGCAATGTCCTGATTTATTTCGATGTGACCTCCAAGCGCAGAGTGATCCAACATTTCTATAACAATCTGATGCCGCACGGACATTTTTTCCTCGGGCACTCCGAGTCGCTCTACGGAATCAGCGACGACTTCCGCCTGGTGCACATGCCCTCCACCACCGCCTATGTGAAGACGGAGGTCCGGCAAGTTCAAAAGTAGGAAACTCTATGAGCCAAGAAACGCGCGGAAAACTGCTGACAAAACTCGAGAACATGGACAAGATGCCCACCTTGCCGGTGACATTGATGCCCCTGTTGCGCTATCTGGAGCAACCTGTGGAGAACGTGGACGTTCGCCAGGTCGTGGATTTGATTTCACAGGACAAGTCGTTGACTGCGCAATGCCTGCAAATGGCGAATTCCCCTCTGTTTGGCCGCTGGCAGAGCGTGGACAACATCAAGAGCGCGGTGGTATCGCTCGGACTTCAGCGCATGCGCGACATCGCGGTCTCCTGTTCGATGCTCACCTTGGTCCCCTCCGCGAGCAAGGTTGATCCGGTGGTTTTTTGGGAGCATTCGCTGGGCTGCGCGCTGGTCTGCCGCCAGTTCGCCCGCAAGATTAAATTTGCCGACCCGGAGAAGGCCTATCTGGGCGGACTGCTTCACGATATCGGGATCGTCGCCCATCTCTGGGTGGTGCCGGAAGAATTTCAGCAAGTTTTGCAGACTGCCCAAGCCCAGCACGCCCCTTTACATTTGGTGGAATGCGACCAGTTGGGGGTGACCCATTGCCAGACAGGAAAGATGGTGGCGGAGAAATGGCATCTGCCCCCTGACCTGACCGCGGTCGTAGCCTGCCATCACGATTTAGAGAATACTCCGGCGCACCGCGACCTGGTGGCAGTAGTGGCGCTCAGCGATCTGCTGTGCCGCATGAGCGGCCTGGGATATGGATATACCGAAGACCGGCAGGTGAATTTTCAGGAAGAAGCCGGCTTCAGCATGTTGCTGAAAGAATGTCCTGAACTGCAAACCCTTGACTGGGCGCGCTTCACCTTCGAACTCGAATCCTACATGGAAGACGTACATCAATTAGTGCGGCAACTCTATCGCCCGTCATGATTCCAGAGCCCAACCCTGCGAAATCGATCCGCGTGCTGGTCGCCGATGACAGTGCTTTCATGCGCACCGCCCTCACTCGAATGATCGAGTCCGATCCCAACCTGCGCGTCGGCGCCACCGCGCAAACCGGGCAGGAAGCTCTGGATAAAGCCAGGGCGCTCAAGCCGGATGTGATCACGCTCGACGTCGAAATGCCGGGGATGAACGGACTGGAAACCCTAGAGCACATCATGAAAGAGTGTCCGACGCCGGTAATCATGGTGAGTTCACTCACGCAAGAGGGAGCGGAGGTCACTCTCGAGGCACTGAACATCGGCGCGTTCGACTACGTACCGAAACAGAATTCGTTCGTCTCGCTTGATATTGTCAAAATCCGCGAAGACCTGGTGAGCAAGATCAAGGCCGCCGCCGAAAGCAGGAAAAAACGGCCCCTTCCTCGGAGCTTGAAGGAATCGGCCCCGCAGCGCAAAGTGCTACTGGCGAATCCTAAGAGCGCTGCGACGATCGTGGCCCTGGGCACCTCTACTGGAGGGCCGAAGGCGTTGCAGGAGATGTTGCCCTTGCTCCCGGAGGACCTGAACGTTCCGGTTCTGATTGTGCAGCACATGCCCCAGGGATTCACCGGACCGTTTGCCAAGCGGCTGGACGGCATCTGCAAGATAGCCGTGCGCGAAGCCATTCAGGAGGAGGAGATCCAGCCTGGCGTGGTATACATCGCGCCCGCCGGCCAGCACATGACGGTATACCGCAGGGGTACGTCAAAGGCTGCATTGCGCCTGGGACAAACTCCTGCCGGCTTGTTGCACACGCCCTCGGTAGACGTCATGATGAATTCAGTCGCGGAAGTTTTTCGGGCCTCGACTTTGGGTGTCATCATGACTGGCATGGGCGCCGACGGGGCCAAGGGAATGGAGACGATCAAGCGCGAGGGCGGATTCAACCTGGGTCAGGATGAGGCAAGCTGTGCGGTATATGGCATGCCCCGCTCGGCGGCTGAAGCGGGAGTGCTGCACCGCGTCGTTCCGCTCTTGAAAATTCCGGAACAGATCCTGCAGATTGCGCACTACAAGGGAGCGGCAAGGGCTTCCAATGCGTAGCGAGTTTTGCCGGGATGTATTTACCCGGCAATGACGACGTCCCGGATTTTTCGCATCAGCGAGTCGACAGAGAAGGGCTTTGGCAAATAGGCGGCCTTGCCCATATTTTCGTTTCTGGCCGTCTGGCTTTGCGGATAACCGGAAATAAAGATGGTTTTTAGGGTCGGATCGTCCTGCCTCAGCTCCCGGACCATGTCACAGCCGTTTCTTCCCGGCAACACCACATCGACTACCAAGAGCTCCACCTCACCGGGGTGTTGACGAAATTGGCGGATCGCCTCCACTGCGCTGCGGGCCTTTAGAACCTGATATCCGGCCGCTTCGAGAATTTCCGCAGTGACCTCGCGCACAAAACTCTCGTCTTCGACCAGAAGAATGCTTCCCTGCAACGGAGGCATATCTGCCCCAAAGGGCGGAGTAGGTGCGTCCGTTGGTGTTGCGGGGATGGTTGCGTTATTCACAGTACACCTCGACCGAAAGATGGAGTGCAGCTCCGCGTCCAATCGTGAAGCCCCTGACCATCAAAGGTCTGTGGCCGCAAAAGCTAGCCTCTAATTAAGGATGCGTTCCTATATTCGGGACGCTACGCATGCAGTGAACCATTTGCATGGCCGTTTTGGGAGTGAGCCCGGCGTTTTGTTCGGAATTGGTAGAACTATTTTTCCCGCGTTAAGAGGGTGTGATGGGGATCGAGTACGACCTTTCGTGTGCCCGCAGGCGCCGTCAATCGAAAGCGGGTTTCTTCGTCGTCGGCGAAAACCTGCCCGATCAGTACATCCTTGCCTGCGACCACCGCGTAGATGGGGACCAGTGTGACCAGGTTATCGGGGATTTCCTTTTGCTTGATTTTGCCGCTAACGATCACACTGGCGCCGGTTTTGCCTTCCACCTTGACCTCATCCAGCTCAATCTGCGGGATCGCGGTTCCGTTCAGCCAGTTGTCATAAAACCAGTTGAGCGATTTGCTTCCTTCATACCAGAGTGGCTTGGCTAAGTCCTCTTCAAATGCATGCATCAGTAGGCGTGTGCTGAGCATGCGGCCCTCATATTGGTTTCTGACGCGGCGAAGGGTCCGGAGGAAAGGGTCGCTCGCCCCGGCGCTATGAGAGAATTTGCCGGTGAGGCGTTCCGCATCGAGCAACATATTGTGGAGCATGTAAAGCAGCCAGACCCCGCGCTCGTAACTGATCACTTCGTAGCCGTTGGGAAAATGAGAGGACGATAAGCGGTTGCCCAACGTTACCGGGCCTGCGCTCATCAGCGGTTCGCCGTCCTTGTTTTTTTGCAGCAGGTTGGAACGGTAATCTTCCAGGACAGCGTGAAACCGCGCCGGATCTTGCGTTTTCAACAGCATCAACGAGCTGTAGTCCGCCAAGGCTTCAATCAGCCACTGATCGCGATATCCATCCCAACTGACCAGGTCGCCCCACCACTGGTGTGCGGTTTCATGCGCGATCACCGCATTGGTCATGGTCCGCGTGACCTTCTCCATGTTGAGCCGCGACTTTTCTCCTTCATTGAGGAAAGAAAAACTGGACAGGAATATCAGGCCCGGCCACCCTTGGCTGACGGACCCGGGCTTTTGCGTCATGGAAAGCGCATCGTAAGGGTAAGGTCCATAGGCGCGGGAGAAGAAATCAATCGCCTGGGCCGCTTCATCGGCCACGGCTTGAGCATTGCGCGCGGGCGAAGGAGGCGGTAAGGGGGCGATTTCAATCACCCTGGATTCCGGGCTTACACCCGTGAGCGCAGGAACCGTGGTTACGGTTTGCGCTTTCGCTTCAGGAAACGCCTTTTCCACTTGCCTGGAGGCATAGGTCTCGACCAAAACGCTTCCAGCATGCGCGACCGCGCGTTCATATTTGCCCAGATTGAATCCCGCCATGGGAATTGGGCGCTCCGTGGTCCAGTGAGTGATTTGTTCCTCTTCCGCGCGATTGGGGACCCTTTCCGCGGCGCGCTTTCCGGTCGCGATCAGCGTCCATCCTGGCGGAGCGTGAAACTCCAGATCAAAATTGGACATTGCCGGGCGTTGGTTGGGATACCACGTGCCGCGCGCGCCGACGTACAAAAGCCCTCCACCTGCATCGGATAGCACGTCGCCCCCGTAGACGAAATGCAGGAGCGCATGCTTTCCCGAGCGCAAAGGGCCTGGCAGTACCACGGCAATTTGATCGTTCCCCAGGCGGGACAGCTCGGTTCCATCGAGTGCCTGGTTGTGGATAAATTCGACCGGGCGTCCATCCACGTCCACTTCTTTAACCTGCAAGTAACGGGAGAGTTCAAACAACAAGGCGCGCGGGCAGTCCTGGTGAGCGTTCAACTGGAGCCACGCTTCCGCATTCAGTTGCGTGGGCGGGTTGATGGTTGCGCGGATCTTGTAAAGCGGGACGTCGAAATCGTCCGTTTCGGGATTCTGGCGTTCCGGCGATGCAAATGAGGTCCAAATGTCAAAAAAGGTGGCGCTCTCCATGCTTTTGTTCTGGCCGGCAAGAATTTGTTCGTCGGCGTGCGAGTTGTAGTAGAGGTCGAATGTCCCCAGTTTTCTGCCCTGGAGGCGCGCGTGCCAAAGCACGTTGGCTTCAGTTCTCGCATCCGGAAGAGGTTTTTCTTCCGTGGGGAGAAATCTGCTGAGGTCCATAAACAGTTGGAGTGCGTCCATTGGCGACAGATTGCGGGCCGTTTCGTCCCATTGCTGGACGAATTCAGCGGCCCCTCCGCTAGGCTGAAGGCTGGGCTTTAGCGCCGCGAAAGTATTGTCATCGAAACGAAAATAGGCGGTGGAAAATCTTTCTTCCAGAATGGCAGCGCCTGTAAACAATGCCATGGAGGCCCGCTCCGCGCGATCGGGCGGCGTCAGCAGGACCTCCGCGTCCCCCTCAAAAAAGGCCCCAGTGACGTGTCCGCTGACATCTTGGGTGAACGCGATTGTGCCATCGTCCAAAGTGATGTGGATGGCTGCGCGATCGATGGCGGTCTCGCGTACATGGTAGACGCGGGATGGATCCAGTCCCACGCTGCGCAACTGTAGGTAGAGAGTTTCAGCCGGCCTTTGCGCAGGGCTAGACTGCTGGGACCGGGCGCTGGGGATGAAAATGAGGTTGATTGCCAAATAGAGGCTGACCGGGAGCGCAATCCTGGCATGTTTGATTACCTTTGTCACCTACATAGGCTCGCTGTTCCGTTGCTAGAATGCGCCATAATGCGCACGCTTGTCACGCCCTTCCTCTTCATGCTGTGGATGCTGTCCGGAGTCCGTGCTTCGGCCGAGGTCATTCATCTTAAGAATGGCCGCAGCATCTGGGCGGACCACGTGCGGGAGGTGGGCACGCGCGTGGAGTATGACCTCGGCGACGCTTCCTACGCCATTCCCAAATCTTCGGTTGAACGGATTGAAGTTGGCGGGCTTCCGCCCGGATACGCCACGGGAGGCGCTGCCTCCAACCACGATGTTCCCGCCTTTTCTCCGCCGGGCACGGTAAGGAATGAAGCGGAAATTGCGGGCAAGGTCATTCGAGATGGACAGGTGGACGGTGACGCGCTAGCGTCCCTGGAACAGCAAGGCGACCCCAAGAATTCCGCCGCCGGATATTTTCTTGCCGGAAAATTTGAATTTGACCGCGGCAACTTTGCCAAGGCCCGCGGTTACTTCGATACCGCGCTTCGTTTCGACGCGCAAAATCCTACCATTTTGAACTTTTATGCGGCCTTGCTGGTCCGCACCGGAAATGCCGCGGAGGCCCTGCCTTACGCGCAGCGAGCGATCGAAGCCGCCCCTGAGTCGGCCGATACCCTTGCGGTTTTAGGATACGCGCAATTTGCCGCAGACCGCTCCAAGGATGCGATCCAGAGCTGGAAACGTTCCTTGCAGATTCGGCCCGATGCGAACATACAAGCCTTGCTGGAAAAAGCGCAGCGCGAAGCTCAAGCCGAAGCCGACTTCTCGGAAAAAGAAAGCAGTCACTTCACCCTGCGGTACGAAGGCGGCCAAACCTCGGAATCATTCCGGCGTCAGTTGCTGGCTGCCCTGGAAGGGGACTACGAGGACTTGGCGCGCGAGTTAGGCAACACGCCGCGGGGCAGTATCCCAGTCGTTCTCTATACCGGACAAACCTTCTTTGATGTGACCCAGGCGCCGTCGTGGAGCGGGGCCATCAACGATGGGAAACTGCGGATTCCGGTGGAGGGCTTGAGTGCAATGACCTCCGAGTTGGCCCGGGTACTGAAACACGAGTTGGCCCATTCGTTTATAAATCAACTTTCGGCAGGCCGTTGTCCGCAATGGTTGCATGAGGGAATCGCGCAGGCGTTGGAACCCAAGACGTTGTCTTCGAACGGCAGGCGCCTGGCCCAGCTTTACGCGGCGCAGAAGGAAATTCCTTTCAATATGCTGGAAAGCAGCTTCATGCAGTTTTCGCCGGCGGAAGCGGTCCTGGCATACGATGAATCTTTAGCCGCGGTGCAATACATTGACGACACCTACGGCAGGGCTGATCTCAGGCGGATTTTGCAGCGTTTGGCTGAGGGCAGTTCCACCGAAGCCGCGCTTCGGTCCACCATCCATTCCGACTACGGTCAGTTGGAAACTGAGCTGGGCAAGTATCTAGCCGATAAGTACGGGAATTAGCCCTTACAACCAACTCCCCCAACACTTGGTTTAAGCACGGATTTCGTGCTACCTTTCTGCCAATCACCGTAAATTTTCATGCATTCTCTTTTCCATCACGAGGGAAGCGGTATCGATCCTCCTGAGCCGGTGAATGCCAAAGTACCCGAGCTTCATGGCGCGGAGCTGGCGGCGATGTATTACGGCGAACGGAGAGGGGGCGACTTTTATGACTTTCTGCGTGTCACCCCCAACCGCGTGGTCTTTGGATTGCTTGATGTTGCTGGACGTTCCGAGCAAAACCGGGCGGTGGTGGCGGCCGCTCAAAAAACATTTCGCGAAAAGTCGGTCGAATTGTTGAGCGAAGAGTCGGTCAATGAAGCTGACGCCTTGACGGAGTTGTGCTTGCGGCTCAACCAAACCATCCTGGAAGTGGAGGGCGGAGTGCGGTCCTGCCCTGCATTTGCAGGCTGTTACAACGAGGGCCTGGGAATTTTGTGTTACTTCAATGCGGGGCATACCCCGGCGCTGGTCCGCGATGGCGCCGGCATTTCTGAATTACCCGCAACCGGCTTGCCGTTGGGCTTATTTTCCCATGCCACCTGCGATGCACCCATGGCTGCCATTTCTCCTACTGGGGCATTGCTGTTGGTGTCACGCGGGGTCGTGGAAGGAAAGCGCAAAGGGGAAGAATTTGGGCTGGAGCGCGCAAAAGAGTCGCTTCAGCGGCCGGCCACATCGGCCAAGGATTTGTGCCGCTCCGTGATCGAAGATGTGCGGCAGTTTATGGGGACGCCGCCGACTCACAATGATGTAACCGCTTTGGCGTTGGCCCGCAGTCCATCGGGTTAACCCCACAACCCCGAGCGGTATAGCCGCTCTATCTCTTTTTCCGTTTTGATTGGGCGGCCGGCCTGGGATCGTTCTTCGCCGCCGGGGCCAACTCCTCCGCTGTTAGAAAGTCGGGCGCAATGTCTGTGGGAATCCTCTGCAACTTATCGAGCGCGCGACGCAAGATAGGGCGCACGACCCCAAGCTCATCCAACATCTTCTTGGCCCCGCTATAGTCGCCGAGGGCTTCGACCGTCAGCAGCTCGTGATCGAGGTCGGTCACTGCCTGAACAATTTTATCCATATTGATGCTGAAGCTATCGCCCTTGTCTTCGACGATAGCCCCCTTGTCCATCAGGTAGTTGAACTGGATTGCCATACCTTTGCCATGGGCCTCATTCAACCCGAAACGAAGACTGCGGAATGCGGACGCCAGATACGTGTTGTAGAGCTGGCGGCGCGCGGCATCGTCGGAAGGCAGGACCTTGGTCAGGGCCATTGCTTTGGCGTTCTCCATCATGTAATGCAGCGCGAACAGCCCGGTCACGTCGGCTTTCGCTTCCTCGATGGCGCTGTAAACATCTTTCAGCTCTTCCCGTGGAGTGGTTTCGCGGCCCTGTACGGTGATCTGGTGCGGGCCCAGGCCGTGCATCAATTCGTGGGCGAGGATATGGGTGAAAAAAAGTTCGAAGCTGACGTCCACCATTGCCTGCTTGGTCAGGGTACTGCGGGCGATCGGCAACAAGACGCTGCGAAATTTCGCTTCCTGCACATTTTTCAGCATCACCCGCTTGCTGCCCTTCTGCTGCACCACTCGGTCATCGTTGGGCAGATTATATGCGGCGGTCTGCACCCCATGCGCGCCGTCGCCCGAACTCATGATCTGGTCCACCACGCGTATCGGGGCGCCGGCCCCCAGCTTGGGGTTACGGTATTGCGGATCAAGCGGAAGATTGTTTTCGATCTCTTGCAAATGTTGGGTGAATGCGGCCAACTTTGTGCTCTCTTCTTCGTCGCGCAAATTGATGTAGGCCTCGAATGCCGCCTTGTAACCGAATAATTCGTCGTTGTAGGTCTCGTAGGGGCCGATGGTAATGTCGAGCGGCGCATCCAGGTCCATCCAGGCCATGTCGCTCTGGTAGTAGTCGTTGGACAAAAAGGCGTCGGCTCGCGCGGAGAGGAACCTCTTGAGCGACTCGTTGTCCGTCAGCTCCGCCGCTTCACGCAGTAATCCTGCGACTTGGGTGAGGTCTTCTTTATATGCCTCGCTGTAAGGAACAATTTCGAGCTCCTTGTCTTTTCGCAGAATCACCGTGAAGAAACTCTTGGCCTGTTCCTGATCTTTCTCCGGCAGCACGGCCACCCAGCGCTCAAATTCGTCTTTACTCATATCTTCCGGATAGAAATTGGCACCCAATGGCTTTCGCGGCGGAACTCCGGGTAAAAAAGCTTCGTATTCATCGAGCGCCGACCAGGGTCCTTTATTGATCCAGAAGTAACTGAGCCGGGCTTTGCCGAGGGTAGTTTTGTCCTTTTGCAGCTTGGCGTACTGAGCCCGATTTCCACTCCAGAACTGTTGCAGAAAGATGTCGTCGAGGGTCCGCGCCGCTTGAATCAGCTTGACCAGCGCCTGTTGGTCGCCGGATGAGAGCTTGGAAGTGTCGACGCGCAGTGGGGTGGGGGCGAACCGGGCGGCCATTTTTTCCAGCTCCGCTCGGCCAGGCAACGGCTTACTCTTGACTTTTGCGGCTTTGGCCGGCATATACAGGGACCCGAGTAGCAGCAGAATGAAGCAACCGGTGGAAATCCTCATTCATCCTTCTCCTGGAGGCTGGGAGTGGAGCCGTCCATAATATCAGGGCGGCTTGCTGGATACGGCTGCTCTCCGGGGTTACAATCTCCTAAGGAGATTGATGCTGCGGAGGCGCCGATTTGGGCCCCGCCTTTCGTGGTGATTATGCGAAAACTTCCCTTTGTGCTGGCCCTTGTTCTGTTGGCTCCTGCGGTCCGCCTCCGCGCCAATACCGTGGTTGAGGAAATTGTGGCGCGGGTCAACAATCAGATTATTACCCGCAGTGAATACGACCGCAGTAAGGAGCAGACCCGGGAGGAGGCGCAGCAACAAGACCCCGCGCGTGCCGACAAGGTCTACGCCGAGCACGAAAAGGATGTGTTGCGCGGTTTGATCGATCAGCAATTATTGCTGGAAAGAGGCAAGGACCTGGAGATCAACCCGGACACCGAGGTGATCAAGCGCTTGGATGAGATGCGCAAACAATTGAACCTCGGCAGCATGGATGATCTGGAAGAAGAGGCGCGGAAGCAAGGCATCTCCTTTGAAGAGTACAAGCAGAGCCTGAAGAACCAAATCATCACCCAGCAGGTCATTGGCCGCGAGGTTGGCTCGCGCATGAATCTGACCAAAGAAGACGAGCTGAAGTTTTACGAGGCACACAAGAGCGAGTTGGCCCGCCCGGAGGAGATCCGGCTCAGCGAAATCCTGGTAGCGACCAAGAGCGAGGACCCCCAGGCAATCGGCGCGGCCCAGGCCGTCGCCGAAGGGTTGCTGGCCGAAATCCGCAAGGGTACAAGTTTCGAGGATGCTGCCAAGAAGAGTTCCGAAGGACCAACCGCGAAACGCGGGGGCGATCTGGGATATTTCGCGCGGGGCAAGCTGGCAAAACAGTTGGAAGATACGACCTTTGCCATGAAGCCGGGCGATGTATCGGAGCCCATCCACACCAAGCAAGGTTTTGTATTGTTGAAGGTCACCGAACACCATCCGGCCGGGGTCCCGTCTTTCGCCGAAATCGAGCAAAAGATTCTAGACGCTCTCTACTCGGAACGCATCGAGCCGGCTTTGCGGGCTTATTTGACCCACCTGCGGGAAGACGCCTTTATCGATGTCAAGGCAGGTTATATTGATACGGGAGCAAGCCCCAATCAGTCCAAGCCGATAGAAACGGCGAGCAAGGAAGCGGGCGCGAAGAACCTGAAAAAGAAGAAGAAATTTTTGTTGTTCTAGCCGGACGAATCTGGCGCGCTGCGAATATGAAAGAATTTTTTCTCTCCGATTGCGCTGGGCACGAGAACCAGATTATTACCTCCACATTTGTTGTCGTCTCCAAGCAGGTAAAACCCAAAAAGTCCGGGGACCCCTACCTCGCGCTTACCCTCGGCGACCGTGCCGGTCACATCGAAGCCAAAATGTGGGACAACGTGGAAGAAGCCATCGGAACGTTTGAGCAGGAAGACTTCATCAAGGTCAAGGGCCTGGTCAACAAGTACAACCAGCGTTTCCAAATCACGATCCACAAAATACGCAAATTGCAGGATGCGGAAGTGGACTTTGGCGATTATCTTCCCAAGACCACGAAAGATATCGGGGAACTCTGGCAGACCCTTGCCGGCTTTGCTGCCAGCTTCCGCGACCCGCATTTGAAGGCCCTGGTGGAATCTTTCATGGCGGACCCGGACATCGCCGAGGCCTACCGGACTGCCCCGGCGGCAAAGAGCTTGCATCACGCTTACATCGGCGGCCTTCTCGACCACGTGGTTTCTTTGTTCCGCTCTTGTGATCTGATGTGCCGCAATTATCCTTCGATCAATCGCGATCTTCTGCTGACGGGCGCCTTTTTCCATGACATCGGCAAAATTCATGAGCTGGCGTATAACCGGGCTTTTACCTACACCACACGCGGGCAGTTGCTGGGACACATGATTATCGAGTTGGAAATGTTGCAGGCCAAGATTGCGCAAATCCCTGGCTTCCCGGACCCGCTGAAAACGTTGCTGGAGCACCTGATCATCAGTCATCACGGACAATATGAATTTGGATCGCCGAAGCTCCCTATGTTTCCTGAAGCGCTCATGCTGCACTATCTCGACGACCTGGATTCGAAGATGGAGAGCATGCGGGTACATTTTGAGCGGGAAATCGGGTCCGAAGCGGCGTGGGCCGGGTACAACCCTTCGTTGGGCAGGCCGTTGCTGAATACCGAAAAATTTCTGGCAGGCAAGCCGGCGCTGGAGAAGCAGCCAGAAACGGCAGGTACCACGGAGCCGGAAGCATCGAAAGAGAAACCTGAGTCCAACCCGGTAACCGCTGATAATCTATTTGAATCTTGATGCGTGCGCGCCTAATTCGCTTTTTTTCGAATCGTTCTGGCCAACGGAGAAAACCATTATGAGATCACGCTTCATGGTATTGACTTTGGGTCTGTGTTTCGTGCTGTTTGGTTGCAGCAGCAAGTCGGCGGATTCCGGGAGTGGAGGCAATGACGCCACTTCCGCTCCTGGTCCAGGGACCGAGAGCGCTGGTGGGAGCAGCAGCGCCGGCGCGGCAAAAAAGGCCGCGGCAGCCAAGACCATCGTAGTGCCGGCAGGGACGGTACTCACCGTCCGGCTCGGACAGGCTGTGGGCTCGAAGATCAGCGAAACCGGGCAGTCTTTTTCCGCAACTCTGGCGGAGCCGGTGACGGTTGGCGGCGAAACGGCAATCGCCAAAGGCGCCACGGCATCGGGCACGGTGGTAGATGCCAAACCACTCGGCCGATTCAAAGGCGGCGCGGTTTTGCAGTTGAAATTAGATTCCGTGGCTGACCTGCCGGTTGAGACTTCCTCGGTCGTGCGAACTGAGAAGGGCAAAGGAAAACGTACGGCTGCCTTGGTCGGCGGTGGCGCGGGATTGGGGGCCATTATTGGTGGGCTGGCTGGCGGCGGTAAGGGCGCCGCCATTGGAGCGCTGGCCGGAGCGGGCGCGGGCACTGCGGGCACCGCTTATACCGGCAACAAAGATATTGTTTTGCCGGCGGAATCGGCGGTCAGCTTCAAACTGGAGAAGGAGCTGACGATCAAGAAATAGCCGGGTTTGCGGATAACGGCGGCGGATAGCGGCGCTGGACCCTCGGGAACAGCTTTTCCCGAGGGTTACTATTTTGTAGAACGTCTTTTCGATTCTTATGACGCAGCTCGATTTCGCCCGCTTCAAGATTCTGACCTTTGACTGCTACGGCACGCTCATTGATTGGGAGTCGGGAATCTTCTCCGCTTTACGTCCTATTTTGGCGGCGCACGGCCAATCGATCTCAGACGCGCAACTGCTGGAGATGTACGGGGAACTGGAGGCCCAGGCGGAACAGGGAGAATTCCTCAGCTATCGCGACGTTTTGCAGCGGGTGGTGGCCGGATTCGGCAAGCAACTTCGGTTCGAAGCTTCGGAACAGGAGAAACGCTCGCTTCCCGATTCACTCCCCAATTGGTTGCCGTTTTCGGATACGGCGCGGGCGCTGCAGCGGCTGAAATCCAAATTCAAGCTAGCCGTGATCTCCAATGTGGATGACGATTTATTCGCAGCCTCAGCCCGGAAACTGGAAGTTGGATTTGACCATGTAATTACGGCCCAGCAAGCGCGTTGCTACAAACCGGGTGCGAAGATTTTCAACCTGGCCCTGCAAACCATCGGAATTCCGCCCGACCGGATATTGCACTGCGGCCAGAGCGTCTATCACGACGTAATCCCCGCCCGGTCTCTTGGAATGGCAACCGTTTGGGTCAATCGCCCTTCGCCGCGGGCGGGGGTAGGAGCGGTCAAAGCGGCCGCCGGGCGGCCGGATCTGGAAGTCCGAAACCTTGAAACGCTGGCGGACCTCGCCCTGAACGAGAACTGAATATCCGAGGACTGGGAACTGAACACTCATCCCCATGCGTATTAGACTGATTCTCGGGGACACGGGTCGTGGCGCAGTTTGATAAATGGTTCGTATCAAGGCAGCGGCTTTTAGCCCTGCCGTTTTTCCTGCTTCTTCGACCCACGCGCCGATAAGGCGCAACTGCCCATGGCCTTTGATTCTCTTGATCGTTGCGCCTTAGCGGCGCGGAACAAATTTTTTCTCACGTCAGGCGGCACGGCCGGAGGCCATGCCCTGACACGATTCTTAAATTCTGAATCAAATTGCACCACTACTGGGGACACGACAAATGCCGACCTCTGCAAGCTCCAATCCTCTCTCCTATCTCACTGACCAACTCGACGATCTAAAAACCAGGGGAACATACTTCCGTCTCCGCGTGCTGGAAGATGAACAAGAGCCCGTGTGCACGTTCGACGGGAAAAGAGTCATCAACCTCGCCTCCAACAACTACCTGGGACTGACCACCCACCCTCGGTTGCGCGAAGCGGCAATCGAAGCCACGCGGAAATTTGGAGTTGGCTCCGGAGCAGTGCGGACGATTGCCGGCACCATGAAGATCCACATGGAACTGGAGGAGAAAATCGCCCGCTTCAAAAATGTGGAAGCGTGCGTCGTATTCCCGTCGGGATTCGCCGCGAATGCAGGGACGGTATCGGCAATTTTGGGCAAAGACGATTTCATTATCTCCGACCAGTTGAACCATGCTTCGATCATCGATGGAGCGCGCTTGTCGCGGGCCAAGATTCTGGTTTTTGAACACAAAAATATTGCCCATGCGGAGGACCAACTGGCCAGCGTAAAGGCCGAGCCGGGGAAAAAACTGTTGATTAGCGATGGCGTGTTTTCCATGGACGGGGACATCGGACCGCTGCCCGGCTTGTGCGATCTGGCCGGGAAATATGGCGCCATCATGATGGTCGACGATGCGCATGCCTCCGGCGTACTCGGGCGCAACGGCCGGGGCACGATTGACCACTTTAACGTGCACGGGCGCGTGGATATTCAGGTGGGCACTTTATCGAAAGCAATTGGCGCGCTGGGTGGATATGTGTGCGGCTCGCGCGATCTGATCGAGTTTCTTTATCACCGGGCGAGGCCGATCCTGTTTTCGACTTCGCACCCCCCTTCCGTGGCAGCGGCCTGTATAGCGGCATTTGACGTACTGGAACAGGAGCCGGAGCGGATTGAAAAGTTGTGGGAAAACACCCGCTTCTGGAAGAAGGAACTGGGGCTGCTGGGATTCAATATTGGCGGCGTGAATACTCCCGCCAGCGAGACGCCCATTACACCCATCATCGTTGGCGATGGAAAGCGCACCATGGAGTTCTCCCGTGAATTATTCAAAGAAGGCGTAATGGGTACAGGAATTGCATTTCCCACGGTACCGGAAGGCAAGGCGCGGATTCGGACGATTGTGACGGCGACACATACGAAAGAAGAATTGGAGCAAGCGCTTGGCATCTTAAAGACCACTGGCGCACGAATGGGGATTCTATGATTTGGCGCCGCCCGAAAGGATTCGACCTGACGCGGCTTTGAGCGCGGCCGCTTCTTTGCTCAATCGGCGCGATACACGATCTTCCCGCCTACAACCGTTGCCATCACTTTCCCGGTCACCTGCCATCCGTCGAACGGCGTGTTGCGCGATTTCGAGTGCGATTTGGCGGCATCGAATGTCCATCGCTTTTTGGGATCAAAAATGGTGACATCGGCGGAGGAGCCTCGCGCCAAAGTTCCACGTCCAGCCAGCGAGAGCGCCCGCGCCGGCCCGGCGGTGAATAGTTCGACAATGCGCGCCAGAGGAATTTTCGCTCCCATATGCAGGCGGGTAATTGCCAGCGCCAATGCGGTCTCAAACCCTGTAATTCCAAAGGCCGCGCGTTCGAACTCGATGATTTTTTCGTGCGGCGCATGGGGCGCGTGGTCGGTGGCGATGGCATCCACGGTACCATCCCCTAACGCCACAATCAGAGCTTCGCGGTCAGCGGCGGAGCGCAACGGCGGATTCATCTTGAAATTGGCGTCATAGTCCCGCATGTCGGCATCGGTCAGCGTGAAGTGATGGGGTGTAACTTCGCAGGTCACATGGGCCTTACTGCGCTTACCCCGGCGCACGGCCTTCAAAGCGTCGGCGGTTGAGAGATGGGCGACATGCAGGCGCGCCCCATTGAACTGCTGCGCCAATTGCACATCGCGCTCGACAATGGAGCCTTCCGCGGAAGTTTTCATCCCGTGCAGACCCAGGCGAAATGCCGTCGGTCCGTCATTCATCGAGCAGTTCGCGGTGACCCGCGTATCTTCGGCATGCTGGATCACGGGAAAATTCAGCTCCGCTCCCAGGCGCAGGGTCTCCCGCATAATTTCATCGCCCAGGATGGGCTTGCCATCGTCGGTGACCGCGACCGCGCCCGCCCGTTGCAGTCCGCGAAAATCGGTAAGCACCGCGCCCTTGCTCGCTTTCGTAGCTGCCGCGATGGGGAAAACGTTGACTAGCGCGCCTCGGTCCGGGTGCTGGAGCCAGGTGATCCACTCCGAGGAATCAACCACCGGCTGCGTGTTCGGCATGCAGCATACCGAGGTAAAGCCCCCAGCGGCAGCGGCGGCGGTACCCGTGGCAATGCTTTCCTTATAGCTCTGGCCAGGTTCGCGCAGGTGGACGTGAATGTCAATGAAACCGGGAGCAACGATCAACCCGCGCGCGTCGAATTTTTCGTGGGCGGCGCCTTTGGCTTTTCCTGGAAGGGCGACTTCAACGACATGGCCATCGCGCAGCAGGACATCCATCACCGCGTCGACTCTTGCGGCCGGGTCAATGAGGCGGCCGTTGCGGATCAGAAGTGAGGGCGGTTTCGGTTTATGGTTCGTCATTTTCAGCGGGTGTCTTTCGCCGCTCCTTAGCGTGCCTTCCCCAACGCCTTTGCCAGGACCGCCATGCGTACCGGAACGCCATGGCTTACTTCTTCCACAATTACGGACTGCGGGCAATCCGCCACATCCCAGGTAAGCTCCAGCCCGCGGATAATCGGGCCGGGATGCATCAGCATGGCGTCTTTTTTGGCCAGCTTGAGCCGGGCCATCGTGATCTGGTAGCGGGCGATGTAGTCCTGCAAACTGATTTTCGACCCTGCCAGCCGCTCCTTTTGCACGCGCAACACCATGACCACATCGGCGCCGCGCACCGCGTCTTCGGCGGTGCGGCTGATGTGCAGACCATGGGCCAGCGTGGCGGCCGTGTCCGGCAGGAACTCCGGCGGACCGCACAGCGTGATTTTCGCGCCGAACTTGCTGAGCAGGTGTACCGCGGAGCGGGCGACGCGGCTGTGATAAATGTCGCCGACAATGGCGACTTGTATTCCCTTCAAAGTTTTCTTGTGACGGAGAATCGTATAGGCGTCGAGCAGGGCCTGGGTCGGGTGCTCGTGCATGCCGTCGCCCGCATTGATAACAGGAATATCGAGATGTTGCGCCACCAATTGCGGGGCGCCGGCGCTGGGGTGGCGGATGACGATCACATCCGCGCCAACCGCGCGCAATGTATAACCGGTATCGAGCAGCGATTCTCCTTTTTCGATACTGGAGCCGCTAGAAAGCACCAGCGTGGTCATGGCTCCCATGGACTTCGCGGCAATTTCAAAAGAACTGCGGGTGCGCGTGGAGGCTTCGTAAAAGAGCAGCAAGACGCGCTTGTCCCGCAACAACGGCCGGGTCTTACGCGGGTTCATGCGCCGCGCCAACTGGAGGATGTCCAGGATCTCCTTGGCGCTCAGGTGTTCGGTCCCGAGTAAAGATCCGCGTGCCGCTTTTGCTTCAGTCATGGCTTCAACAATCAAAATCGTTTCCGCGGAGGTCGCGAAGAACAGCCGCGGAGACCCGCCTCAGGCGTTCTTCTCAACCAACAAAACTTTGTCCGCTTCATCCACTTCACGCAGTTGGACTTGGATACTTTCGTGATGGCCGGTCGGAACTTTTCGTCCCACAAAAGTTGCTTCGATGGGCAACTCCCGGTGCCCGCGGTCCACTAGAACGCAAAGCTGGATCTTGCGGGGGCGGCCGTGGGTAAATAAGGCGTCCATCGCCGCGCGAGCGGTGCGCCCGGTGTAAAGGACATCATCCACCAGAATGATGTCTCTCCCGTTGATGTCGAATGGGATATCGGACTTCTGTGGGGCAGCTTTAGGCGCGAGCAGCGAGAGATCGTCGCGATGGGCGGTGATGTCCAAGGTTCCCACAGGCACCGGGCTTTTCTTTTCGATCCGGCGGATGATTCCCGCCAGGCGCTGGGCCAGTGGGACCCCGCGCTGCCGGATCCCCACCAGGCCTAAATCGTTGGCGCCATTATTTTTCTCCATGATTTCGTGGGCCAGACGGACCAGCGTGCGTTCGATTTCGGACGAAGACATGATCTGCGCTTTCTCACGGGCGGCAGAATCACGATGGAGTGGCTTAGGCATGAACGCTGCATCATACGCGGACGGAAGGCGACCGGGCAAGACTATGTACTCGTCCAGTAGATAGGTGACACTTTTCATTCCTTTCGTTGAG